>NZ_JAQBOI010000203.1 GCF_028288105.1 Mucilaginibacter sp.
TTTTCTTTCGGGAGATATTTCTCAGCCAGGTAAAAACTATATTTTTAGATACCGTTAGCAAATACCCTTTAATCCCTTGCTCGGGTTTAACATAAGCACGCGTATTCCACAAGTGAAGAAATATGTCATGCGTAAGCTCCTCAGCGTTTTCTCTGGAAAGGCTATAACGATAACAATAGCTGTAGATTTGCTTATAAAATATAGAATATACTTTCTTAAAAGCCTCCGGATCCCCTTCTGTAAAGTTCTGAATAATATCCTGACCAAGCATAAGCAAAGGTTTTAAACCAAGACAAATAAAGAACTCCCATGTTAAGGCAAACAACAGGGTGTATTAAATATTCATTAAATAAAAACCCGTGTTTAAACAGTTGTTGATAAAACGGTATGAAGCAGTCTTTTTACCTTCTAACCCGTATAGGGGTTACCATGGCGTCTTCCTTATCCCGTGAATCATACAGCTTTTTGGGAGTTTCATTAAGAGAAAGCGTCCGGGAAGTTACTGCTATGCCCGTTATTTGCGCGATTGCTAACCGGGTTAGGGTTTCATCAGGATCGCCTAATTCTTTCAGGGGTAACCTGCTTAATTCATCTGCCGCGATATCGGGAGGAAGACCCGCGGAATAATCACCTTTACCCGCCGAATTATATACTTTAAATACCAGCGGCCAAAGCACCCAGTTTTTAACAAGGTTAGGATCGCGGTAATCTTTAATTTCAAATTCCGCCATATCTTTTCCCATGGTTGGCTCGCCAATTCGTATAGTTGTTATATGCGGTGGTAGGTTATTTGCCAACAGCTCCGCTGCCGAGGCAGTGTGCTTTCCGGCAAGGATGAATAAACGGTTTATATTAAGCCGTAACCCGGAATACTGACTATAATTAACCGGCGTAAATAGCTTACTTATCTCATTACCGAAACTGTGCCGTTGTATACCTGCATTGGCATTGCCCCGGTACTCTAAAAAGGTAGTCCCCTCTGTTGACCGGGTTATCATCGCGGCAAGGGCGGCGGCAACTGATACCTCACCGCCCGTATTATAACGCATATCAAGGATAAGCTCGCTTACCTGCTGGCTCTGGAAACCGGCAAACACCTCTTTAAGCTTTGGCAATGCTTTAATATCAAAATTATTAAAAAAAATGTAGCCTATCTTTTTCCCGTTTCTTTCCCATACCTGTGTAGTATATACAGGATTAGGTTTCAGGTATCCATTTATAAGGCACGGTTCTGCTTTGCCTTCTATTTGAAGGGTTATACTGCCTTTTTTTAAACTTGCTTCGCTTAAAGCGTTTACGTTTGTTGAATTAACAACCTCTCCGTTAATGGCAAGTATCCTATCGCCCCGTTTAAGACCTGCCTGGAAACCATCAGATCCGGGTACTACCAGCCTGAGTATCGTTTGTTCAGTACCTCCGGTGTTAATAGTTACCAGATCAACCCCAAAATCAGAATAAAGCGTACGGGGATAACTCTCGGGCACATCGGGGTTGAGTAATTGAGAAAATCGGTCGGCCCCATTTTTAATGGAAGCAAAAAACCCAAGCGGTTGTTGATTGTAATTTGGATTTTTAGGTAGCGTAGTATTCCAGTAATAATAAACTTTCATACTATCCATTACCCATTTATTGATATACCCAGTGCTTCCTATATCAAATGTGGGGTCGCGTTCCTTTTTACACCCGCTTTGAAATGCAAGTAAGAGCATCAGGTAGATGCAAAAATGTTTACCGGTGAGCTTTTTTATTCTTTTTAAATTCTGCATTCCACAGGGATAATTTAAAAAGTGAAGATATAAGGAAGAGGTTAAGTCTATATTATTTTTGAATTATCATTTAGCAGATAAGGATTTATTATAACACGAGAAGCCGGCTTCCCAACCGACTTCTCCCCTTTTATTAATAAAAATTCCTTGAAAATTCTTTCGAGGATTTTACAAAGTTAATATAAGTTTAATGATTTGAAAACACTTACGGCCAGCGAAACTGGAAACAACAAAGCCTTTCAGTGTATCCGAAAGGCTTTGTTGTTTAGTAAAATACGATCTAATTTTGATCCTGGTGCTAATTTAATACGGAATTTAACTGCAGTGCCGTATCCAGATGAGCCCTTGCACCTAAATGTTCCGCATCAATTTCCAACACCTTTAAAAAGGCAGCTTTAGCCTCAGCTATTTTTTCCAGGCCCAAATACCCCAATCCTTGTATAAATAAGCAGTGAGCTTTGTTGCGCAGGTTCAGATCATCTTCAAATATCAGCAGGTTTGGTAGGGATACGGCGAAGTAGTCTACTTTTATTTCGTCGTTAATATGTTTCTCGCCATAACTTACCAGCTTGTTAAATATGGCTGATGCATTGGCTTCATTAGCCAATTTTTTCCAGGCAAGGCCCTGGTAAAAGATCTTATGCGGCGGCTGATCATTATAAAACATGGCTGCCGATGGTTCGTCAAGTCCAACAGTAGCCTTTAGATAGGATTGCTTTGCATTTTCCGGATCTTTTAACCCATCATAAGCTACACCCAACCAATAATAAATATCATTTTCCTGCGCACCAAAAAGCTTACCTTCTCCCAGGTTATGGGGATAGCTTTGTGCTTGTTGGAGCAGGGATATCGCTTCGTTAAAATTGCCCTTGTTGATATGGTTTTGTGCAAGGTGTACAAGGCTATGAACATACTGCCCGGACGCTTTACCTTCTCCGCCCTCCCATGGGTGAAACTGCCTGTTGGTTACCAGATCAAACGCTGCCTGGTGCTCACCTAAAAAGTTAAGCATAGCCACTCGTTCCAGGTAAATATCATCTCTTTGCAGGGCGGTTTCCAAGTGTTCATTCAGGAACCGGTTACGGTCTTGCGGCGTTTTATTCAATCGTTTGTAAAGCTGATCCAACTCCATCAATATCCGGGCATCGGTAGTATCCAATGCGAAAGCTTTTTCGTAATAATGCAAAGCCTTATCCGCATCATTCAACTTATTGAAGCTGGCTATACCCAAATTTCTTAAAACAGTTGGGAAGCTGTCATCCAGTTTAGCCGAAAGTTCCCAATAAGTTATTGCATCGGTATATTGCCTTTTATCGTAAAATAAATTACCCAAATAATAGGGTGCTTTAGCATCCGAAGGATTTAACTCTATAGCGCATTGCAGCACTTTAATTTCTTCCAAACGATTTGGGAAACACAGGTATGGGTCGGCAGCTTCAGCCTTTTTAAACCATTCTTGAGCTGCCTGTTCATTTTGCAATTTGTGGTTCAACCATCCCAAATAGTAATACACTAAAGGGTTTGTCCCGGTGGTTTTTACAGCGTAATTCAGCAGATCGGCAGCTTCGCTGTAAAGGCCCGCTGTTGCGTAATCAATGGCATATTCTATATAATTTTGCTCGTACCCTCTTGAAAGTTTTATTAACGTAGCAATGGCGTTATCAGCTTCTTCATTTTGCTCCAATAATCTACTGGATTGTGACAGTTCATATAAGGCCCCAAGGTTAAATCCATCGCGCTCTAAAGCCTGGTTACAAACGGCTATAGCCTTTTCGGGTTGGCCCAGCTTATGGTAAGCGACAGCTTTAATTACATAGGCTTTGCTGTTAGCGGCATTGCTGTCAATAGCCTGGTTAATATATTCTAAAGCCAGCTCGTGATTGCCACGTTGCATATCAATTTGAGCTACGGCAAAAAAGCCGCTATCCTTAAAGGTTTTACCCCAGGTGGCTTTATAAAATGCTTTGTAGGCTTCGTCCGTCCCGTCTAAATATTTTAGGCACAAGCCTAAATTGTAATAGGGTTCGGTATCGTACGGGTTAGGGTTACGTTGCATAATAGTTGCTATCGCGGCATTAAAATAGGCTTCGCTTTTTGCGAACTGACCGCGGCGCAAATACCATAAACCAAGCGCATTATTACAGCGGATGTCTTTCGGATCGCGTTGTAAAGCTTTTTCGTAATATGGTACAGGGCTGTAAGTTGCGTGGCGATACTGCTCTAAATGCTGACCTGTAAGAAACAACTGCTCGTTATTTTCTACCTCGTTTGGTTCAACAGCGGGTTTGGCCGGCTCAGGGATATCATTCTTACGGTTTAGTGCAGGCTGATACCTGATTAGTTCTTTGCCTGCCGTATTTGATAATATCAATAAGATCTCTTCCTCATTAATATTCTTCGCGCCGGTAATTTCTTTTATGTAAACCTGCGTGGGGTCTATATCTACCTTATCGCTTAGCAGCACCCTGCCATTGTAAGTCAGATCGATATGGATACCGGTTTGCACCGAGGTTACGTATACCTTCAGCACCAGTTTATCGCCATCTTTATCAATTGCCACCAAAATATCTTTAGTAGCGTTTTTAACTACACCCAGTTGCTGATATGGCAGAAAATATTGGGTGAATGTCTTTTCCTCATTCGGCATTAACCAGGTAAAATCGGGCTGATTATCGGTAAACATACCGGTCATCAGTTCAATATATGGCCCGTCTTCGTCGGTCAGGTTCCTGTCCCACGCCAAACCGAAATCGCTATGCCCCCATGTCCATTGTTTTTTGCCGGGCGATACATGATGGTTGGCCACATGCAATAAGCCGCCCTGACTATCATGCTCGTAACCACCCACAAAATCATAGTCGGAATTTATGGCCATATAAGACGTAGGAACAGGGATATTCTTATACATGGAAATATCTGTTCCGGGCGCATAATCAACCTTGTAATAAGTTCCTGTAGCTATAGGGAAGGTAGATACATCGCGCTTACCATGATCAAAAACCGCGTTAACATCCGGTGGGAAAACAGACTGGTAATAATCGTTAACCTTAACCGCCGGGTTTGCCCACCATAAAAAGGTTTGCGGCAGTTCTGAACGGTTAAATAGTTTCGCCTTTATTTCGATGTATGCCTTGCCCGGGTGCAGGGTAAAACCCGCCATGCCCTTGGTGTGGAACATCTGCTCAATTTCATTCACCCATACGGTTTTGCTGCCGTCGGCATTTTCTTCTATTTTAAAATCTATAGGGTCGAATGTGCTGGGGCGATGATGCTGCGGCCAGTTAAATTCGATACCGCCCGAGATCCACGGACCAGTTAAGCCAACCAATGCTGGTTTTATGACCTGGTTATAATAGATAAAATGACGTTCTTTTATTTTGTCGTACGCCATTTGAATACGGCCGCCCAGTTCGGGCAATATCATGAGCTTGATGTACTCGTTCTCCAGGAATAAACCGTTGTATTGCTTGTCTTCCTTCTCGTCGTATATTTTTTCAATAATGGGGTTTGGATATACCACGCCACTGCTGCCCTGATAGATCCGTTTCTCAAAAAACATCGGGTTCTTATCGGGCTTTCCGATTCCATAGGTAGGTATGGTAACTATTTCTTCCCATACGTTTACAAACGAATTTTTCATCAATCTCTATTTATATTATTAGTAATCAAGGCCGGTAAAGGCTATGGTTATTAGTGTCTAATTAAATTATCTTCCAGTTCTTCAAGCGTTTGGCCTTTGGTTTCTTTCACCTTAAATTTAACAAACAGGAAGCCAAGAAAGCATATTGCGGCATATAGATAAAAAGGGCCGTAAGTACCTAACACTTTTGCTAATGTTGGGAAGGTTAATACCAGTATAAAATAAGCTCCCCACAAGGCAACTATAGCCACCGACGATGCTACACCGCGAATATGATTGGGGAAAATTTCTGATATAAGCACCCAGGTAACCGGGGCCAGCGATATAGCATACATACTTATAGCAAGCAGTACAAAAATTGACACCATACCTGCAGGATAATGGTTTTGCAACATAAACGCCAGTATAATATACACCACAGAAAGGCCCAGTGAACCGAAAAGCATTAACGGCCTCCGGCCAAGTTTATCTACCTGCCACATGGCAAAAAGGGTGAAAACAAGGTTTACTACACCTATGGTTACAGTTTCAAATAATTGCCTGTCCAGACTGGCACCTACCGATTCGAAAATGGTTGATGTGTAGTTGAATACCACGTTGATACCGCAAAACTGCTGAAACACGGCTAAGGTAACACCCACCAATACAGCCGGGCGCACGCTCTTTTCAAATACGGCTTTATAAGATTGTTTCTGATTGCCTGCCAGTGATTTGTTGATAGCTGTTAAGGTGGTTTCAACAAATGCCGGCGAACCTATTTTATCCAATACAATTTTGGCCTTATCATGCTGGCCGTCTTTTAACAGCCACCGAGGGCTTTCGGGAAGCCATATCACGCCCACAAGAAATACCACAGAAGGCACAACCCCAAGCCCGAACATCCATCGCCAGGCATCGGGACCGGTATCTGCAAGAAAATAATTGACCAGGTTGGTTATCAAAATGCCAATTACTACAGTAAGCTGGTTAATGGCCACATTGCGCCCCCTAACTTTGGCAGGAGAAATCTCGGCAATGTACATTGGACACAACATAGATGCCATACCTACGCCAATACCTGCGGCAAAGCGCATGATAACAAAATAAGTTAAGCCCGATGAAAGCGCTATGCCGATGGATGAAACCGCGAAAATGAAGGCAGCCAGCATCAGGCCCGGGCGCCTGCCGTATTTATCGGCTAATTTACCAGCTACCAGGCAGCCAACTATACAACCTAATGCCAGCGATCCGGTTAAAAACCCTTCCCACCAGGCATTTAGCATAAATTGTTCCCTAAGGAATGGCAACGCGCCCGATATTACGGCGAAGTCAAATCCAAACAGATATCCGCCCAGGGCAGAGATAAAGGAAATGCCAATAATATACTTACTATTAAATGTTTCGGCTGTTGGGTTCATTTGGTTTGTTTGGATTTTAAAATTCAATAAATTTCCCTATTCCGGGAATGGACATAGTTACTTTAAACATGGATTATTTTACTATCACATTTTAAGGTAAGCCACTGCGCCGCCACCTTTTGCCAATGATAACTGTAATTTAGTTTTTTTGGTTACCTGTATTGTTTTGTGCTCGTAATGTTCGGCATTTGTATTGGCATTTGAAGCATCTGTGTATAAGTCGACTGTGTAGGTTTTATCATTCTTTAAAAAAGAAAAATCAAGTTCTACAGTTCTGGCTTCCCAATTGGTCATGGCGCCAATAAACCAGGTATTGCCTTGCTTTTTAGCCATCACCGCATACTCGCCTACTTTTGCATCCAACACTTTGGTTTCTTCAAATACGGTTGGCACCGCACCCAGGAATTTCATAATATCAGGATATTTCTCGTATTCGGTAGGCGAATCTGAAAGCATGGCCAACGGTTGATCATACACCACAAACATAGCCAGCTCGTGGCAGCGGGTACCCTGGCTGGAAGGTAATCCCGGGTCAACAGGCTTAAAGCCTTCTTTCGATCTGTTCCTCATGGATCCCGGTGTATAATCCATTGGGCCGGCAATCATGCGGATAAAAGGGATAAGCAGGTGATGATCCGGATTGGCGGAGTAATCCCACTTGGAACACTCGGCGCCTCGTACCGCTTCATAGTTTACAATATTTGGATATGCCCTTTGCAAGCCGGTAGGTTTACTGCAGCCATGAAAATTCACCATCAGGTTTCTTTCTGCCGAGGCTTTGGCTATCTCTTCAAATAGGGCAATGGCAGACTGGTCGTCCCTGTCAAAAAAATCAACCTTTACACCTACCGCGCCTATCGACTGCAAAAAATCGAGGTTAGCATCCAGGTTTTTGATTAAAGTACTGGCTACACACCATAAAAAAACACCCACATTTTTTGATTTGCCATAAGCTATCAATTCCTTGACATCTACTTTAGGATTCACTTTTAGCAGATCGTAATTATCAGACCAGCCCGCGTCTATCATCAGGTATTGCAAGTTGTTGTTAGCGGCAAAATCAATATAGTACTTGTACAGCTTTGTATTTCTGTTACCCATTCCCGATGGTACAGATGAACCGGGCAACATAGCATCGTGCCACCACTCCCATGCCGCTTTACCGGGTTTTATCCATGCGGTATTGGTAAGCTTTGCAGGTGTGGCTAATTTATATACCAGCTGATTATTTAATAATGTTTTATCATCATCAGTAGCGATGATAACCCGCCAAGGGAAAGCCCTGCTGCCGTCAGTTTCTGAGATATAATCTTTGGTTTTTGCAACCTGCATCACAAAATCGCCCCAGCTACCCATTTTAATTTCGGCCGGATATTTTGACCAGTTGCCTACTAATTTGCCATTTTGTTTTTTCACATACATACCCGGATAGTTCAGCAAGTCGGCTTCTGCTACGATCACCCTTGTTTTTGATTGCGGATAAGAGAAAAGCGTTGGCGTAATGGCCTTTTTACCTTCGCCTATAGCAGTTATAGAATTATAGCTGACATAGGGCACTTCCCACACGGTGTAGTTATCCGTTTCGGGAAATACAACCTCTGGCGAACCACTAAAATTGAACTGCGCTTTTTCGTTCACCACAATTATAGGTTCGTTAAAATTGGTAACAAAACGATAAGCTACCCCTTCGTTATAAGCCCTAAGCACTAATGAATAATTGCCTTCAAAATTAATTACCAGTTCGTTGTAATTATCGGTTAGTATTGCTTCTTTACCGTATAATGGATGCAAAGTATTGTTTACTGTTTTTGATTTAGTGCCCGATACTTTGGCGGCGTTCCCTAATACGTTCCCCTGCAGGGTCATACCAATTGCAGAAGGGGTTATTAAAATATTATTATTCAAATAAACGGAATAAGTGATGCTATCATCTACCCTAACCTGCATTTTAAGTTTAGCATTGGGCGATGTTATGGTATAGTCTTTTGGCGATGCCTGGCAGGTTAGCTTTAAAAGGATAAGGCATACGGATATTAATAGAATTTTAAATTTCATGTTAAGCTGTGATACTAAATTTATAGGTGATATTGTGTTGATAGGTTTCGCCGGGGTTTAAAACTGTTGACGGGAAGTGCGGATGATTTGGGCTATCGGGGAAAAACTGGCATTCCAGGCAAAGGCCATCAAATGGTTCATGGTTTTTGCCGTTGCTGCCGGGGGTATTGCTCTTCAAATAATCGCCTGTGTATAACATAACGCCGGGGTAAGTGGTAAAAACTGTCATCACTCTGCCCGATGTTTCTTCGGATAAAACACAAGCCGGCATTTGTGCTTCTTCCACTTGCTGGTTAATCACATAGCAGGTGTTAATTCCATCAGGAATGGTAACCTTTTCTTTTATCTTTTGCTTATCGAACGCAAATTTACCGGCCGGGGCAATTAGCCCGGTAGGGATATGATCTGCCGTTGCCTTTACTATAAGATCGGCGTTTATGGTGAGTTTGTGGTTAAGAATATTACCCGCGTTAGGGTTTAGGTTGAAGTACGCATGGTTTGTAAAATTAGCAATGGTAGTTTTATCTGTAACCGCGTAATAATTTATCAGCAGTTCGTTATCTTCTGTCCACCGATAGCTGACCTTTAAATTCAGGCTGCCGGGGAATCCACCATCGCCATCCTCACTTAATAAATCAAAAACAAGTTCGTCGCCGGTAATGGTGTAGCCAAATACTTTATAATTAAAGCCGGATGAGCCGGAATGATTGCTGTTTACACCATCGTTATTTTCTAACTGATAGCTTACACCATTAAGCTCGAATTCCGCATGAGCTATCCTGTTGGCAAAGCGGCCTATGGTTGAGCCGATGTAACAGCTATCGTTAAGGTAACCATCAAGCGATGGATAGCCCAGGATAACGTTTCCTATTTTACCATCCCTATCCGGAACATTAACCGAAACCAATGTTGCCCCGTAATTGGTAAGCTCGGCATACGCCCCGGAAGCATTTTCAATTTTAAACAGGTAAATAACCCTGCCATTATCTACACCCCAAACTTCGAATGAAATTTTACTCAATTTAATGTGTTTTAATTTTGCCTTTGCCTAATTGTTAAAATTAGCGCATTGTTCTCATAATAATTACAAGATATGCCTATCCTGTTTACCGGCAGACATACCTTGTAATATCTCGTCTCTGTATTATTTATTCTGCTTGTAAAAGTTAAGTTCAAGGGCGTGGAAATAAGCGCTGCCGCTCCAGGTATCCAAAACTTTTATCCTGATGTATCTTACCGCAGGTGCGCCCCCCGGAATAGCAAAGTATTCACCCGCGGCAGCAAAATCAATATCTT
Source organism: Mucilaginibacter sp. (assembly GCF_028288105.1). GTDB lineage: Bacteria > Bacteroidota > Bacteroidia > Sphingobacteriales > Sphingobacteriaceae > Mucilaginibacter. The sequence goes on from NZ_JAQBOI010000203.1 coordinate 10,155, forward strand.
CCTGGGTGTTGTCACCAACAGGCTTGTTAGAAGGTTTTACAGATGTATAGGTGCCAATTTTCACCCAGCTGTCAAAACTCCCATCTCCTGCAGGGCTGTTACTTCCCCATACCTCGAATTTTTTGGCGTTACCTGCATTGTACAACGATCCGCCCATCCTTTGATAGATCTTAAACCCGGTAAGTGATGCCTGGGCTCCCATATCCAACGAGAACCAGAAGGGGAACGACTGTCCGGGTGTGTGAAAGCCGGGTTCATTTAAACTGTTATCCCAAAGATACTGAAGCTCCCAGCCATAGGCAGATCCTATATCTGTTGGAAGGCGAAGCGGCGAAAACAAAGATTTATCGCAAAGCAGCGGTACATCATCAAAAGCAGCAACAGCAAACGAGTCTATTGAATTTTGCTGCGGCAGATAGTATGACTTGTACTGTATCAGCGACCCTGCTTTGTAATTTGGCAGGGTAACAGAATTAGCCTTCTTTTTAACATGCCCCTCTTTAACCTCGCCATTATTATCTGTGTACTGCACCGTGGTTGATATGTTAGTGCTATCTGCTTTCTCAAAATTAACAGTAATGGAGCCATCGCCATTTAGCACATAAGGGTTAACCAGGCTATAGGAACGGTTAAGTAACGTTGCCTGATAAACCCCGCCATAAACACGTACATTGTTTATTTCCTGCCCTACAGAACGGTTACCACTTGCATCAAATGCAACAACTTTAAAAGAATAAACATATTCTTTAAGCCCGGGTATGATAACTTTCATGGTATCCTTAGGGTCGTGCGTTGTTGCATTAACAATCATGGAGTCGGCACCATTGTTCCAGGTAAGGCTATATTTGGTAATGCTGGGATCGGGGCTTGGGTTCCAAAATAACTGGACCCTTAAATTACCCGTATTGTAGTTGGAATTAGTTACCAGGCCGGGGTAAATAACCTCGCGATTATCTAAAAAGGCTTTGTAATCATCACTATATTTTCTGCAGCCTACTATTGCGAATACCATTAAAAGGAAAACAGCAGCTTTATAATTGATTTTCATTTTCTTTAATTTAAATAACTGTCTACTATTATAATGGGTTGCCGAATAAGGAGATCTCCATTGTGTTTCCATAATCCACACCGCCCCAGGTTTGGTTAATAACAAAGCGTATAAACTTTGTGGGCGGCGCATTAATACTCACGTTAAAATCTACCCCATTAGCCACAAAACTGATATCCTGCGCATTTACCTGATTAGGAGGAAGACCCGATGGCGGATTGGGGAAGTTGTAACTTCCCATATTAACCCAATCACCTATTACGGTACCTACCGCGCTGTTATTTGGTAAAGGGATATCCTGTGGTGCATCTTTATCAGATCCCCATAAAGTAAAGCGTTTTGCATCGGCATAACCATAAGCCCCGCTAACCCTTTCCCATAGGGTAAACCGGCTTAACTGTGCCTTTACACCCAAACCAAACGTACCTTGTATTATAGGTGAACCACCAGGCACAGTGTGCCATCCCGGGTCGCCGGTATTACCATCAAAAAAGTAATGAAATTCCCAGCCATAACCTATGGGGCTATCGCTTGGTAAGTGGTAATTATAAAACTTAGTTTTATCAAGCGGCACCTCACGGAACGGTGTTAGTGTGGTAAATAAGGTATCGGAGTAGTTACCATATTTATCTGAAGTAAATACGCCAAACTTAACAGGGTTATCCTGATAACCCCTTACAGAAAAATTCACTGTATCTGCGCTTACATATTGCGGCTCTTTCTCGTCATACTTACCTGTTACAGCGTTTGGCGATATAATATGGATAGCAACGGGCGCATTGGTTTTATTAAGCCCAAATACGTTTACACCCCCAAAATCAGGCGTTAATGCCAGCCCGGAATTCACCAGTAAATACTCCGGCAAATCCGGGTGAACAGTTACCACTACCGGGTCTGATTTAATATTTGCCCTGCTCACCGCATATAAGGTAACCTGATATTCTTTTGTTTGTGCAAAGCCATCAACCATAATGGTATCGGTGTAATAACTGGCTTTTGTTTGCCTCGACCTTTTGTCGTTTATTTTATAATCGGCCAGTACATACAGCAGGTTTGCTGATGCTGGCAGCTTATAGGTTATATAAGCCCCGCCATTAAAATTCTTAACCTTAATATCGGTGACAACACCGGGTTTGGTTTTATCGTTAGATACCACCTCTATATTCGATTCCTGCTTTTTGCAGGCCGAAAAAAGAGCCATTATCAAAACCGGGGCCAGCATAACCCAGGCAAGGCGTTTACGGTTATCAATTTTTTTCATAATGTATATTTTGAATATATTAATCATTAAATGCTTTTATAAGACCTTCCCGGTGCTACCAATATGGATTTTGGCTAAGGTTATTATTTACGATAATATCATTGGTTTTTATAGGCCACAGGTAATCTTTTATACCAAATAGCGGTACAAAAAGGGTTTGAGGCCTGTAATAATTAACCGGGTTACTTTCATAAATATTCCAGCCCTGTACGGGTTTGCTCAATACCTCCTGCAGTTCTTTCCAACGGCGCAGGTCCCAGCCGGCTTGGCCTTCAAAACAAAGCTCAATTCTTCTTTCCTGGTGTATTATCTGGCGCAAGCCTTCTTTACTTGAAGCTTTACCCGGCGTTTTTGAAAAATTATTCCATGACTCCATCACACCGGGTAAACCGGCCCTTGTTCTTACTTTATCTATGTAAGTATAAACTTCGGCAGTTGGCCCATCCGCTTCATTCAATGTTTCGGCATATAAAAGATATAAACCGGCAAGGCGTATCACAGGCAAGTGATAATCTATCGACTGGAAACTCTCATCGTAAATAGAAAGATAGTTGGCTAATTTTTTAGGCCAATAGCCGGTAATATTTGTCGAAGTAAGGCTTTTAGGCCCTGCCAGCGCTGTATTACCACGAGCCTGCACATATAACGGGTTGTTTTGATCGAGCACGCCATTACCAAACCAAATACCACCGTCGAAACCCAGATCAGCGTAGAACCTTGTTTCGCGGGCAAAGTTGGTTTTAGCGGTTTGATAGCCGTTTTTTATATAATACTTATTTTCATCGTCGCCGGTTTGTACGGTGTTACGGTTAGCATAATCCCAGGTTTTATCTTCATTAATTGGAACGCCGTTCTTTGTATAAAACAACTCGGCTGTACCAATGGGCACCGCGAATGTTGATGGATAAGAAGACGAAATAGCAACTGCTTTTGAAGTTAGCCTTGGAATGGTATACCCCTGGTAACGGAAATTGTAATTGAAAGCCCAGATCAGCTCGGGGTTAGTTTCCCATTTATCGGTAACAGTTGCCTGTATGGTTAATACATTTTTAAGCTGATCTGATATGTTGCTGATGTTGGCAGGCGGCGAAAAAGTATATAGTTTTAAACCCTGCGCCTCGGCTTCGGTTAAAGCTTCTTTACAGGCATCCGCTGCTTTTTTCCATTTGCTGGGGTCATAAGTAGCCGAGAAAAGCGCTTTACCGTCATTATCTTTATATCCTGCATAATCGGGGTTACCATTAAATAAGGGGCTTGCCGCGGTAGCCAATATTTCGGCCTTTACAGACAGTGCTATCACCTTGGTTATCCTACCCAACTCTTTAGCCTGGTTCTGAATTACCGGGGGCAGGTCTGGTATGGCCTCATCTATTAGTGAAACAACGTAATTAAAACCTTCATCTGTAGAACTTCTTTTACGTTTTACCTCCTCGGCCGATGCACTAATTGGAAAGTTCTCCTTAATTAATAACATTGGGCCATACATCCTTATCAGGTAATAATGATAATAGGCTTTCAAAAACTTCACCTCGGCTATCCATCTCTTTTTTTCGGTAGCGCTAAGGTCAATAGGCTTATCAATGTTTTCGAGCATGGTGTTGCATCTTCTTAAGGCATTAAAAAGCGCTATCCCGTTGTTTTCGCCATCCCAAAAGTTAAGAGCAGGCGAACCCGTATTCTGGGTACCTCTAATCAGGTTAAAGCCAGATTCATTTATGGGGTGGTCATTTAAATCATTTGGATAAACAATTTCTGCCGATCCGGTAAACCCTGCATTGCCCGTAACCTCATACATTTGCTGCATGGTTGAGTAGCAGGTGAACAGAAAATTTTCGGCCTCGTTGCGGTTCCTGAAAGCATAATCAATTGTGCCTACATTATCAGGGGTTACATCGAGGTATTTTTTACAAGATATGCTTAACATACACAGTACGGCTAAGCAAATT
>NZ_JAQBOI010000276.1 GCF_028288105.1 Mucilaginibacter sp.
AATAATTTAACGGTAATTTTTCTATTATAATGACCATACAAGATTTTGACATAACCGTAGCAACTGCACAACATGCAGACTTTGCCACTATTATATGTGATGAAATGGCGGAGTCGGCCAAGGCGCGCGGTACAGGTATTGCACAGCGTTCTCCGGAATACGTCGCTAATAAAATGCTGGAAGGCAAAGCTGTTATCGCCTTACATAAGGACGGCACATGGGCAGGTTTTTGCTATATCGAGACCTGGAGCCATGGCGATTTCGTGGCTAACTCGGGCTTGATAGTAAACCCAATCTATCGTAAAGCAGGTTTGGCTAAAGCCATTAAGCATAAAATATTCGAACTATCGCGCACAAAATATCCTAAAGCCAAACTTTTTGGTTTAACTACGGGTTTGGCAGTAATGAAGATCAATTCGGAAATTGGCTATGAGCCGGTTACCTATTCTGAACTTACCCAGGATGAAGATTTTTGGAAAGGCTGCCGCAGCTGTGTGAACTACGATATTTTGATGAGTAAAGATCGTAAGAACTGCATGTGCACCGCTATGCTTTTCGACCCGGAAGCGATACAGAAGCAATACGAAGAGAAAATGAAGAAAATAACGCACAAAGCAACGTTATTAGAGCGTATTGAAGCTGCGATAAAGAAACGTATGGAGAAAATGGTTTTGTTTAGTTAAAAATAATTTAATTGTAGAGACGCGATACCTCGCGTCTTGAATACTATAATAATAAAGACGTGAAGTATCGCGTCTCTACGGCAAATACAAACATGGATAAAAAGAAAGTAGTACTGGCATACAGCGGCGGATTAGATACATCATTTTGCTGCATTTATTTAACACGCGACTTAGGTTACGAGGTTCACTCGGTGATTGTTAATACAGGTGGTTTTAGTGACGAAGAGCTTAAAGGCGTTGAAGAACGCGCTTACCAAATGGGCGTAACTTCGCACCACGTGGTTGATGAAACCGAAAACTTCTATAATACATGTGTACGTTTCCTGATATACGGTAACGTGTTAAAAAACAACACCTATCCCCTTTCGGTTAGTGCCGAACGTGTTAGTCAGGCTACTGCTATTGCCAACTATGCCAAAGAGATTGGCGCCGAATACGTTGCCCATGGCAGCACCGGCGCCGGTAATGATCAGGTACGTTTTGATATGATCTTCAATATCCTTGTGCCCGAAGTGCAGATCATCACCCCTATTCGTGACTTGAAATTAAGCCGCGAAGCAGAAATAGAATACCTGAAAAAACACGGTGTTGAAATGAACTTTGAAAAAGCAAAGTATTCTATCAACAAAGGTATTTGGGGAACATCTGTGGGTGGTAAAGAAACCCTTACCTCAAATTTAGGTTTACCTGAAGAAGCATGGCCTACACAGGTTACCGAAACCGAGCCAAGAGCCTTAGAATTAGTTTTTGAACAAGGCGAACTGGTTGGTATCGATAACGAAAAATACGATCATCCAACCAAAGCTATACAGGCTTTACAAGCTATAGCACAACCTTACGGTATTGGCCGCGATATCCATGTGGGCGATACCATTATCGGTATAAAGGGCCGTGTTGGTTTTGAGGCTGCTGCACCAATGGTAATTATAAAAGCACACCATACGTTAGAGAAACACGTGTTAACCAAATGGCAGCTTTCATGGAAAGATCAATTATCCGCTTTCTATGGTAACTGGCTGCACGAAGGGCAGTTCCACGACCCTATTATGCGTAATATGGAAGCATTTTTAACCGATACACAAAAGAATGTGAGCGGTAAAGTATTTGTTCAGCTTTACCCATACCGTTTCCAGGTGGTGGGTATCGAGTCAGATCACGATCTGATGTCGAACAAGTTTGGTAGCTACGGCGAAATGAATAACTCATGGAGCGGCGAAGATGTTAAAGGGTTCTCCAAAATATTTGGCAACCAGGTAATGATATATCATAAAGTAAACGGCACAAATGAGTAATCCTGTTTTTTCGAGAAGTGAATGCCTGAGCCAGTACAGGTGGGGCGATGATTGCCACGGCTGGAACTTTGTGGATACAGATGAATTATCTGTTAAGCAAGAACTAATGCCACCTGATACAGCCGAGCAGCTTCACTATCACGAAAAAGCGACTCAAATGTTCTTTATTTTAAAAGGCAGGGCCATTATGACTATTGATGGTGTAGAAAGCATGCTGAAACCGGAACAGGGTATCCTGATACTTCCCGGCCAAAAGCATTTCATCAGCAATAAAGACCAGGCCGATCTGGAGTTTATACTATATTCTTATCCCTCAACAAAAAATGACAGAATCAACCTATAAACATATAAGAGCAGGTATTGTAGGCGGTGCAGGCTATACCGGTGGCGAAATGTTGCGGATACTTATCAATCACCCAAATGTGGAGATAGTATTTGTGCATAGCAACAGCAATGCAGGTAACCACGTTTACGATGTGCATACCGATCTGTTTGGCGATACCGACCTTAAGTTTGCAGCTGAATTAGCCTACAATGTTGACGTATTGTTTTTATGTGTTGGCCATGGGGATGCTAAAAAGTTTTTAGAAGCCAATGAGATCCCGGATCATATCATGATAATTGACTTAAGCCAGGATTTTAGGTTAAGCCAAAACTCGAAATTTAAAAATAAAAGCTTTGTATACGGTCTCCCTGAACTGAACCGGGAAGCCATTAAAACGGCTGATAATATAGCAAACCCGGGTTGTTTTGCCACTTGTTTACAATTGGGCTTATTACCACTTGCAAGTAAAGGTTTGCTGAAAAACGAGGTACATGTAACCGCAACTACTGGATCAACCGGTGCGGGCCAAAGCCTTTCTCCTACCTCGCATTTTACCTGGAGGAATGATAACCTGTCTGTTTACAAGGTTTTTAATCATCAGCATTTAAATGAGATTGGTCAATCATTAAGGCAACTGCAAGGTGTTTTTGATAAAGATATAAACTTTGTGCCCTATCGTGGTGGCTTCACCCGCGGTATCATCGCTTCTATTTACACCGAAAGCGACCTGTCGGAAGCTGAGGCGTTAAAGCTTTACCAGGAGTATTATACAGGCCATCCGTTTACGCATGTAACCAATAAAGATATCGACTTGAAGCAGATCGTGAACACAAATAAATGCTTTTTACAGGTTAAGAAATACGATAATAAGATATTCATAATGAGCATAATGGATAATTTACTTAAAGGCGCTTCGGGCCAGGCAGTTCAAAATATGAACCTGTTGTTTGGCTTAGATGAACGCACAGGGTTACGACTTAAGGCGACTGGCTTTTAAGGCCATTCGCCACAATAGCGTTTATCAATTTAAGTATTAATTTTTCTTCTGTTTAAAAATGAAATTATTCGACGTATATCCAATTAATCCAATCAATATTGTAAAAGGCGTTGGCAGCCTTGTTTATGACGACAAAGGTACTGAGTACCTTGACCTTTACGGCGGGCATGCCGTTATTTCCATCGGTCATACAAATCCGCATTATGTAAAACGATTAGAAGATCAGCTGCACCAGATAGGATTTTATTCAAACTCTATTGAGATCCCGCTGCAAACGCAACTGGCCGAAAAACTGGGCCATGTTTCAGGTAAAGAAGATTATCAATTGTTTTTGTGTAATTCAGGTGCCGAGGCTAACGAGAACGCTTTGAAACTGGCATCGTTTTATAACGGTAAAAAGAAGATCATTGCTTTCAGGAAGGCTTTCCACGGTCGTACATCATTGGCCGTTGCGGCAACAGATAATCCAAAGATAGTCGCCCCGGTTAACGAAACCGATAATGTTATATTCCTGCCGTGGAATGATGAGGCTGCTTTGGAAGAGGCTTTCAAAAACAATGATGTATCATCTGTAATTATTGAAGGTATACAGGGTGTTGGCGGTATACAGGTTGCCCCGGTTAGCTTCCTCCAAAAAATAAGGTCGCTTTGCGATGCACATAATGCTGTTTATATAGCAGATTCGGTACAATGTGGTTATGGCCGTACGGGCAAATTCTTCTCGCATGATTTCGCGGGCATTAATGCCGATATCTACTCCATGGCTAAAGGCATGGGTAATGGCTTCCCTGTTGGCGGTATTATTATATCGCCTAAGATAGCCCCTGCTTACGGCATGCTGGGCACTACATTTGGTGGTAACCACCTGGCTTGCGCTGCAGGTTTAGCCGTTTTAGAAGTTATTGAACAAGATAACCTGATGCAAAACGCTGCCGAAGTTGGTGGTTACCTGATTGAAGAATTAAAGAAATTTGATAAGGTAAAAGAAGTACGTGGCCGTGGCCTGATGATAGGTATCGACCTGCCTGAAGAATTAAGCAACGTTAAAAAAGACCTGTTGTTTAAGCATAAGATATTTACGGGCGAGGCCAAACCAAATGTGGTAAGGCTTTTACCTGCGCTGAACCTAACCAAAGCTTATGCCGATAGGTTCCTGGAAGCGTTTACTACAACTTTAAACAATTCTTAGTATTAGATATATATTTTTACAACATAATCATTCAAAGTCCCTCTCCCACGGAGAGGGCTTAGAGTGAGGCTAAAATGGGGCTCTATGAAATTATTCTCTTCGGTAAATGATGTTAAGGATGTGCCGGTACTGGTTGCCAGCGCCTTACAATTGAAACAAAACCCATATGCGCATCAGCATTTGGGTAAAAACAAAACTCTGAGCCTTGTTTTCCTGAACCCAAGCCTGCGTACCCGCATGAGCACCCAAAAGGCAGCCATGAATTTGGGTATGAATGTGATTGTATTAAATATTGATAAAGAAGGCTGGGCGCTTGAGCTACGCGACAACGTGATAATGAACGGCACTACCGTAGAGCATATCCGCGAAGCTGCCGGTGTTATGGGCGAGTATTCGGATATAATAGGTGTGCGCTCTTTCCCGGGGTTAAAAGACCGTGAGGAGGATTACAGCGAAACCATATTCAACAAGTTTGTAGAGTTTTGTAAGGTACCTGTAGTAAGTTTAGAATCTGCTACATGCCATCCACTGCAAAGCCTTGCCGATCTGGTTACCATTGAAGAACTTAAAACTACTGCACGCCCCAAGGTAGTATTAACCTGGGCACCACATATAAAGGCACTGCCGCAGGCTGTACCCAATTCTTTTGCCGAATGGATGCGTAGGGCTGATGTAGATTTTACCATTGCCCACCCGGCAGGATACGAGCTTTCTACGGATTTTACAAATGGTGCAGCCATTACTCATGATCAGGATGAAGCCATAAAGGATGCTGATTTTATCTACGTAAAAAACTGGTCGGCCTATGAACCTTACGGCTCAGTAACCGGTGGTAACGAAGATTGGATGCTAACCAACGATAAGCTTGAAGCGGTAGCGCCCAACGCCAAAGTGATGCATTGCTTACCCGTACGCCGCGATCTGGAACTCTCATCAGAGATATTGGACGGGCCAAGATCTATAGTGATACATGAGGCAGGTAACCGTGTATGGGCGGCACAGGCTGTGTTAAAACAAATGCTGGAAGCGTTGTAATATAATGGTTATGACTATTGAATATGATATCTTTCTTGACGATGTAATAATTGGAGTTACCAAACTTGAAAAAGCTGATGCGCCTATGGGGGTTGTGTTCGGCGATATCAATTTCAACGACAGTAAGTTTAATTATGATTTTCTGAGGAAATATTGTGTTATTAATAATATAACCTTTTCAGAAGATGCAGAGAGTGAATTTATAAACACGAATAATATCCCAGCATTGATTGTAAAGGATAAAGCTCTCAACCTAATTCAAGGCATATCGCGTTCTATTTCTGGCATGGATGCCGAAGGCTTCGAGATCAATATTATAGGGATCGAGTATTCATTATACGAAACACTATTTCCACATCACGTTAGCTATTATAATTCTTTATTTAAATAACGTGTACACACCAAAACATTTTCAGTTATCTGACCATCAGGAAGCTATC
>NZ_JAQBOI010000330.1 GCF_028288105.1 Mucilaginibacter sp.
CTACCGAGGATAACCTGGCCACTTTTTGGTGGCGATTGCTGGCCTATCTTATAGATTCTGTTTTAATATCCCTGCTCATTTCCATTTTTGCATCTGCTTATCTTCTGGCAACAATAGCCGCTATGGAACCCGATACAACCGAGGCTAAAATTGTCCGCTTAAAATTCAATCTTGTCATTTTTGTTATATCGGCCATATACAATTCAATATGTGAAGCTACCCCAATGCGTGGCAGTATAGGTAAAAAATTATGTAAACTGGCGGTTGTTGATGCGGATGGCCGTGGGCTAAGTTTGGGCAGGGCATTGGTAAGAAATTTCACCAAATTTTTATCAAGCATAGTACTCGGTATAGGTTATCTTAACATTTTATGGAGCGAACATCGCCAGGCCTGGCACGATCAAATAGCTAAAACCTACGTGCTTACCCGCAACCAATAATTTTTTTTAACGTGTTTCTAATATTCATTATATTAGACTAATAATAATACTGCTTTGAAAAGAAAAGACTTCCTTTACCTTACCGGCATGGGCATAAGTGCATCCATGCTTAGCAGGTTTACCGCCACCGGTTCGCCTATTGTGCCCGGCACACGCATGCGGGATGTTGATGTAGCCATTAAAAAACGCATGGCTGATGTGGCCCTTAATGCCGCACGTGCAAAAGGTGCTACTTATACCGATGTACGCCTTGGCCGTTACCTTAACGAGTTTGTGGTTACGCGTGATAAAAACATTGAAAACATTGTTGACACAGAATCGTACGGGATGGGCATACGCGTAATTGCCAACGGCTGCTGGGGCTTTGCCGCTACCGATAAGCTGGATAACGATAGCATTGCCCGCGCTGCAGAAACTGCCGTTGCCATTGCAAAAGAGAATGCCCGCATACAAACCGACCCGGTGCAGCTTGCACCGCAGAAAGGTTACGGCGAGGTAAGCTGGAAAACACCTATAGAACGTAATGCGTTTGAGGTGCCCATGAAAGAAAAGACCGATCTGTTGCTATCTGTAAATGATGCGGCTTTTAAAAATGGCGCCAACTATGTTAACTCGGTACTGTTTATGGTGAACGAGCAAAAGTATTTTGCCTCTACCGATGGTTCTTATATAGATCAGGATATCCACCGGATATGGCCTGTATTTGGGGTAACCAAGGTTGACGATAAAACCGGCAAGTTTGAAACCCGCAGTTCGTTAAGCGCACCGCGCGGAATGGGCTACGAATACATAATGCCCCGCGAAAGCGACAAAATAAAAAGTCAGACCACCCTATACCGCGACCGTTACGATATGCATGAAGATGCATCGGCGGCGGCATTGCAGGCAGCAGAAAAGCTGAAGGCAAAAACGGTAGAGCCCGGTAAGTACGACCTGGTGCTTGATCCAAGTCACCTTTGGTTAACCATACACGAATCTGTTGGGCACCCCTCAGAGCTTGACCGCGTGCTGGGTTACGAAGCCAACTTTGCCGGTACCAGTTTCCTTACTTTGGATAAATGGAAAACGGGCAAATTTAACTTTGGCAGCAAAAACGTAAATATTGTGGCCGATAAATTACAGCCGGGTTCGCTTGGTGCTGTTGGTTACGATGATGAAGGCGTGGGCACCAAACAATGGGATATAATTAAAGATGGCATATTGGTAAACTACCAGGCCATCCGCGATCAGGCGCATATCTTAGGTTTAAAAGAATCACAAGGGTGCTGCTACTCGCAAAGCTGGCAGGATGTACAATTCCAGCGTATGCCAAATATCTCCCTGCAACCAGGCAAGGAAACACTCTCTCCGGCAGATATGATCAAAAATGTAGAAAAAGGCATTTATATTATTGGCGATAGCTCTTTCTCTATAGATCAGCAGCGCTATAACTTCCAGTTTAGCGGCCAGCTTTATTACGAGATAAAGAACGGTAAAATTGTAGGCATGCTTAACGATGTGGCATACCAGGCCAATACCCAGGAATTTTGGAACTCCTGCGCGGCAGTTTGTGATAAAAATGATTACCGTTTAGGCGGTTCATTCTTTGATGGAAAAGGCCAGCCAATGCAGGCAAGCGCAGTATCTCACGGTTCATCTACAGCCCGTTTTAACGGGGTTAACGTAATTAATACAGCAAGAAAAATATAAACCTATGGCTATTTTAAGTGAAGATGAATGCCGCGCAATAATGAAAAAAGCGCTCAGCTACTCAAAAGCCGACGAGTGTGAAGTAAACCTGAATGGATCAGATTCGGCTAATATAAGGTATGCCCGTAATACGGTGTCAACAAGTGGCGCTATAAGCAGTACCACTATGGCCATATCATCGGCGTTTGGTAAAAAACTGGGGGTTATCACCCTTAACGAATATACCGATGCCGCTATTGAAAGCGCTGTGAGAAAATCAGAAGAGTTGGCCAAGCTGGCACCGGAAAACCCGGAGTACATGCCATTTTTAGGACCGCAAACTTATGCACCACCGGCAAAAACTTTTGTACCCGAAACTGCTGCTATGACACCTGCACAACGCACCACTATGGTTGCGCAAAGTTTGCAGATAGCAAAAGATAATAAGCTTACCGCGGCAGGCTTCCTGCAAAGCAGCGCAGGCTTTAGCGCCATGATGAACTCGAAAGGTTTGTTCGCCTACAATAAATCTACCGACATTAACTTTTCGGTTACCCTGCGTACGGCCGATAGCCAGGGATCGGGTTATTCAACAAAAGATTATAATGATATTGCCAAGCTGGATGCGGCTGCATTCTCTAAAATAGCGGCTCAAAAAGCTACGGGCTCATCTGCCGCCAAGGCAATTGAACCCGGTAAGTACACCGTGATATTGGAACCTGCAGCAGGCATTGTGTTGCTTGAACAATTATACGGTAGCCTTGACGCGCGCAGCGCCGACGAAGGCCGCAGCTTTTTAAGCAAACCAGGGGGCAAAACCCGCCTTGGCGAAAAAATGGTTGATGAAAGAATAAATATTTATTCTGACCCGGCAAATACAGAGCTGCCAACAAGCAGCTGGAGCGGCGACGGGCAACCTTTGCAAAAAATGAGCTGGATAGAAAAAGGTGTAGTAAAAAACTTTACCTATTCACGTTATTGGGCGCAAAAGAAAGGTGTTAAACCAATCCCATATCCAAATGGCTTTATAATGGAGGGCGGCACCCAGAGTTTAGAAGACCTGATAAAAGGCACCGAAAAAGGCATATTGGTAACTCGTTTATGGTACATACGCCCGGTAGACCCGCAAACCCTTCTATACACAGGCCTAACCCGCGATGGTACTTTTTATATTGAGAACGGCCAGATAAAATTCCCTATCAAAAACTTTAGATTTAACGAGAGCCCGGTTATTATGCTTAACAACCTGGATGCATTAGGCAAAGCAGAACGCACAGTAAGCGGTGAAAGCGGCCAAAGTGCCCTGATACCACCAATGCGTATCCGCGACTTTACTTTTAGTTCGTTGTCTGACGCGGTGTAATCAGTTTGCGGCAGGTGGTTTGCAGTTGGCAAGCCTTAAATAAAAAAAAGCGACGGATAAAATCCATCGCTTTTTTTTATTATACCTGTCATGGTGAGCTTGTCGAACCATTAGTGAACATTGTTCATCGCTCGTATGAGTCTTCGATAGGCTACGTTAGTAAATGGCGTGAGAAGTGTTCACGTTCACGGCCGTGAACACCATATAGGACGCATAAGTAACTGATAATGATCAATTTAAAAATAAGCCACTGACGAAATAACGTCACCATTAAATCCAAACTTAGCATAGGCAAACATGCACTATAATATAGTCGGTCACGCTGCACTACCCGCAAATATCTGTCATTGCACCTTCAAAGGCCTCACGGATTTTAAAGCTCATATTGACATATCTTTCCCATTGTTGGTGTCCTCACCATAAGTGTTCGGAAGATTAGCATTTGGGCTAAAGCCCATTTTCTGATTTTTCTATCCGTCCCATAAATGGGACGGCAATGAAGGAGGAGTTATCAAAAATCACTTGTATTTTTCATTGCCGTTGGCTTTAGCCAACGGATTACAAACAAAACTTATAAGGCTTTAGCCAAAATTCGGAA
>NZ_JAQBOI010000005.1 GCF_028288105.1 Mucilaginibacter sp.
GTTATCTGGCTTAAATGCACCAAACCATCCTGGTGTACGCCGATATCTACAAAAGCGCCAAAGTTGGTAATATTGGTTACAATACCCGGTAGTTTCATACCCACTTTAAGATCGCCAATGGCATTAACACCCTCGGTAAAGCTGAACGCCTCAAACTGTTCGCGTGGGTCGCGGCCAGGTTTAGCCAGCTCGGCAATAATGTCGTTCAGGGTAGGTAAACCAACAGTATCCGAAATATATTTTTGCAGCGGGATTGATTTACGCAGGTTATTATCACGGATCAGATCCTGTACACTGCATTTCAGATCTTTAGCCATTTGCTCCACCAAAGTATAACGCTCGGGGTGAACAGCGCTGGTATCCAGTGGGTTTTCTGCTCCGCGGATGCGTAAGAAACCTGCTGCCTGCTCGTAAGCCTTATCGCCCAAACGGGCTACTTTTTTCAATTGGTCACGGCGTTTAAAGGCGCCGTTCTGGTTGCGGTATTCTACTATATTTTGAGCCAATTGCGGACCAAGACCCGATACATAGGCCAGGATTTGCTTTGATGCCGTATTCAGTTCCACACCAACCGCGTTAACGCAACTCATAACGGTATCATCTAAAGATGTTTGTAATTTATTCTGATCAACATCGTGTTGGTACTGGCCTACACCGATGGATTTAGGGTCGATCTTCACCAGCTCCGCCAGCGGGTCCATCAAACGGCGACCAATTGATACAGCACCTCTAACCGTAATATCTTTATCCGGGAATTCCTCACGTGCAACGTCAGATGCGGAGTAGATAGAGGCCCCACTTTCGTTCACCATAACGATGGTTGCGCCCAGCAGGTTCAGGTTACGTACAAATAGTTCCGTTTCGCGGCCTGCGGTACCGTTACCAATGGCAATGGCTTCAATATTATATCGCTCAAATAAATGCTGAACCGTTTTCTCGGCCTCTTTTGCCTGGCCTGCACCGGTATGCGGATAGATGGCGGTATTTTCCAACAATTGCCCTTGTTCATCCAAACAAACCAGTTTACAACCGGTACGGAAACCCGGGTCAATAGCCATAATCCGTTTCTGTCCAAGCGGCGCACCCAACAAAAGCTGGCGGGCGTTCTCGGCAAATACACGTATCGCTTCTTCGTCGGCTTTCTTTTTGGTAAGCAAGCGTATTTCGGTTTCCATTGATGGCTTTAGCAGGCGTTTGTAACCATCGCCGATAGCCAAACCAACCTGCGTTGCTGCCGCATTACGGGAAGTGATAAACTCGCGCTCCAAAAGGGCTATCGCGTCTTCTTCTGTCGGCTTTATATAAAGGTAAAGGATTTCTTCTTTTTCGCCGCGGCGCATGGCCAGTATGCGGTGAGATGGTGCCGACTTAACCGGTTCTGTCCAGTCGAAATAATCTTTGTATTTTATACCGTCCTGCTCTTTGCCTGGCGCTACTTTCGACTCAAAAACGCCTTTTTCCGTAAATAATTGACGCATTTTCGCTCTTGTTTCGGCATGCTCGCTGATATGTTCGGCAATAATGTCGCGCGCGCCGGCCAAAGCCTCTTCGGCGCTTGCTACACCTTTTTCATCATCGATATATTTCCCGGCTTCCAGCTCGGGGTCAATATTTTTTTGAGCAAGCAAGCTATCGGCCAACGGCTGCAGGCCTTTTTCGCGGGCAGCGGTAGCACGGGTTTTGCGTTTTGGGCGATAGGGCAGATAAATATCTTCCAGCATCACCATTGTTTCGGCGGCATTTATTTGCTGCTCCAATTCTGGCGTTAACTTACCCATATCGGTTAGCGATTTCAGGATGGCCTCGCGGCGTTTATCCAGGTCGCGCAGTTGTTGTACACGATCGCGGATGGCGGCTACCTGTACCTCGTCGAGGCTGCCGGTAACTTCTTTACGGTAACGGGATATAAAGGGAACGGTTGCACCTTCGTCAAGTAAGGCAATTGTAGCGCTTACCTGTTTGCTACCTACAGAAAGCTCCTGGGCTATTTTAATATTGTATTCCATTATATATTTGCCCGATAGATCGGGAATGCGAAGTTGGCACTCTTTAAGCAAAAATCAAACGGGTATTTTTCAACTTTATCCCGTATGTCATTTCGATGAGCGGGAGTGGTAGTGCGAGGGTGTGAAGACACATCACACATATTGCACAATGAACAAGATTTGTCCTCGTACCTCGTTCGAAATGACAGGTTTTAATAATTGGCTTAAAACGGTATAATCACTTTACCACTCAAATTTCTGCCGATATTGTAAATGCCCAGGCGGCCGTTGGGCGATCCGTTGTAGTACTCAAAATATTTTAAGCGGTTAAGGTTTGATTGATAAGCCACATCAAATAAATTATCGGCCTGTAAAAACAACTCGCAAATTGTTTTGCCGGATTTGGCTTTTAATGTGCTGCCTATCCCAGCATTGATAAGCGTGTAACCCGGTGTAGGAGTTTCGGTATCATTTAAGGCATAATAACGGTTTTGCTCGGCGTAAGCATCAGCCTCGACACGTAAATATACTTTAGAGAAGATCCCGTAAATACCTTGCAGTTTCAGTTTAACCTCCGACCGGATATGCAGCGGCGGAATAAACGGCAGGTATTTGGCCGCACCATTACTTTGTGCAATAAGCGCTTTATTCTGATTAATGCCCACCACGTAGGCGGCACTATTATTCCACTCTATCCACTTGGCATTATGCGGGTGCAGGTTAAAGGTAATCTCTGCACCATATAGGCGTGCTTTCGATTGCTGATACTGGTAAGTGGTATTACCGGGAACAATGATGACCGGGTTGCCATTAGCATCATCCAGCCGCGATTGGTAAATGTAATTGTCTATCTGGTTATTAAAAAGCTCGGCCATAAAATCTACATCTTTCAGGTAGGCTATAAAACCAAGATCTTCCTGTAAGCTAAACTCCGGTTCAAAAGTGCGGTTGCCCAGATAAACAATGTGCGCGCCGGGGTCGAGGCCGTTACTGCCAATCTCGGTAATATTTGGCGCGCGGTAACCACGGGCAATGTTGGCTTTTAAAAGTACCCGCTCGCTAACATTGTAGGTAAACCCTAAACTGCCCGAGATACCATGATAAGTATGTTTAAAGTTTGGGAACTGCAGTCGCCCGCCAGGATCAGTTGCCGAAACCCGTTGCTCGAAACCATTTGCAGCATTCGGCCCCACGTAAAAATCATTCCAGCTGATTTTGCGGGTATCGTACCGTATGCCGCCCGAGATATCTGTTTTGCCGATGGTTTTCTTTACAAAGACGAACCCGCCGATATCAAATAAATTATAATCAGGGATCGGGAAATCTGTAGCCTGCTTGCTGCGGTTGGTTTGGGCAATCCCATTTACCCCAAATGAAGTTTCCCAGCCGCTAAACACTTTCGGGCTGTACCTAAAATCGTAATTCAGGGTATTTAGTGTAACATACAGTCCGGCCTGCTGCGGTTGTGTGGGGTGATTATATTCCCGCCTAACGCTTTGCTGCCAGCCCAATGCTGATGCAAATACACCCTCGCCCAGTTTTACCTCGGTTTTATTGTATACACGGTAATGCTGTATATGCTGATGCAATGGTGTAAGTCCGTAAGAATTGAGCCTGTTTTCGTCGGCAAATGGCCGGTTCCTGATATCATCATCCCCTGCTTCGGCAACCTGCACGGTAAAGCGCCGGGTAAGCGAATCCCTGCTGCCATCCGGTATTTCCTGCTTATTGTTGTAAGTAGTTGCCGCAAATTGCGAAAAACCCCATTTTTTATCTACCCGTGCCATCCCCGAAAGGATGTATTCCCGGAAAGCAGAGTTATAAACGTATCCATCAACTTTATTACGGTAGTTATGCGCCGCTTTACCCGTTGCGCGAAAAGCGTATTTCCAATCATCCTTTTTGTACGATAACCCAATCGATGAACCTATCAACCCGTTATTGGTATGGTAATCGGTAATAATATCGCCGTTGAGTTTACCATCTTCCCCATTAGGGATGTAGGGTATCAGGTTAATAACCCCCGCCAAGGCATCCGACCCATAGGTTAAACTGGCTGGGCCTTTTATTACTTCTGCGCGGGCAATACCATACTGGTCTATCTCTATACCGTGCTCATCGCCCCATTGCTGCCCCTCCTGGCGTATGCCATCGTACAAGGTTAAAACCCGGTTATAGCCCAAACCACGAATAAATGGTTTAGAAATATTTGGTCCGGTAGTAACCGCCGTAATACCAGGGATGCCTTTTATAATAGCATCTATGATATTATTGTTAACGTTTTGGTCGATCTCACTTTTTGTCATCACCGCGATTGGTACGGGGTTACTGCGCAGCTCGGTAGCGCGCGATACGCCGGTAACTACCACCTCGTTCAGCCTCGAGCTCCCTTCTTTTAGTTCGGCATGCCGGGTTACCGTATCACCGGGGGATAAGGCTACTTTTACCCTTTCCGGGAAATAACCAATACTGGTAAATACAACTGTATACTCGCCGGGCGCTATATTTTTTATCTCATAAAATCCCTTATCATTTGCGGTAGTGCCATATTTTGTTCCGCTGAGCATAACTGTTGCATACGCCAGCGGCGCGCTGTTTACCGTTACGGTACCCCTAAGGGAACCATTTTGTGCCGATGAAGCAAGTGTAAGTATTGTTAATATGAATGTTAGGAGGCGGTGCATGAACTTTTATTTTGTACAAACGTATTAAATAAATTCTATTAATCAATTAAATAAAATTAGGCAAGACTAATTTTATTTATAACTATGCATTTTTGTTTATGTTTGTATAACCCAATAAATTACTATGCATACGCTATCTGAAGAAAATTACCTGAAATGTATTTACCGCCTTGGGCAGGATAAGGGGCAAAAGATAACCCCTACAGCCATTGCAGAATCGTTGGGCAATAACCCGGCATCGGTGGTGGATATGATCCGCAAGCTTACTGATAAACAGCTAATAGTTTACGATAAAAAGAAAGGTGTGGAACTGACCGCCCAGGGTCAAAAAGATGCTACGTTAATTGTGCGCCGCCATCGCCTTTGGGAAGTATTCCTGTTAGAGAAATTGGGCTATCATTGGGACGAGATACATGATATTGCCGAGGAGCTGGAGCATATTAAAGATGCCACACTGGCCGACAGGCTTGATAAATTTCTGGGCTTCCCGGAGTACGACCCGCACGGCGACCCGATACCAAAGGCCAATGGTAAAATGGCTAAACGCTATTCAACCACCCTGGCCGATTTAAAGCCGGGCAGCCAATGCCGCGTAGCCGCGGTAAAAGACACAACAAGCGCTTTCCTGCAATATCTTATTAAATTGGATATCAATATCGGCACAAAAATACAGCTGATAGAAAAAATATCATTTGACAGCTCGCTGGTGATTAGCATTGACGGCAACGAACGCACTACCGTATCACAAAAATTTGGCGAGAGTTTGTTGATTGATATGTAACGCTATTCCCGTGCGTTATTTTCCTGTGGGGGGCAGGAGCTTAAAAGTTCATCATGCTGATCGCTCAGCACGACAAACTTTTAAGCTAATTACTTAGCCCATAAACAGCACGTTAAACTTATGCCCGTCTACATCGGCAAAACCGCAGCCGTACATGCCATGGAAGGCTTGCGGTTCGGAAAATACCGTGCCGCCTATATTTTTTACTTTAACGGCCCATTCATCAACTTCAGCTTTGGTTTCGGCCGAAAGGCTGAACATTACTTCGTTACCTTGCGCGGTATCGGCAACTTCGCCGTTTAAAGCCACTTTAAAAGGTGCTTTAGGAAAAAAGCAGATCACAAAATTGCTGTCGCCCACGGTAATACTGGCTATATGATCTCCATTAAAATGGTTTTCTCCTACTTTAAAATCCAGTTTGGTGTAAAATTCAATGGTTTGCTTAACATCGTTAACGGGTAAATTACCCCAAATTTGCTTTGTCATTAGTTTTAAGTTTTATAATCCCATGTTTAAATGGGGGTTAATAATCTTGTTTGTTGTTGATAACAAATCTCCGAACAATTCACTCCCTTTAAAACTTGTATAAATGACAACTTGCGGGTGCGATTATGACAGATAAAATCAATAAATTGCCGCATAACTAAAATCTTACCTGCATGAAAACCGTAGCGCTGCTAATTTTTAATGAGGTTGTACCGTCGTCAATTACCGGTGTTGTCGATTTGCTTACCGGGGCTAATAAGTATATGGAACGCGCGGGGCAGCCAATGGCTTTTTGCCTTGAAATGGTAAGCCAGTCATTAGATACCCTGCATCTTGCTTTTCCAAACCAGCAGATAGGTCATAAAACCTTTCAGCATGCCGGCCACCCTGATCTGATCATCGTTCCCTCGTTTAGCGTGGGCAATATGGAGCCTGTAATTGTGCAAAACATGGCCGCTATTAACTGGTTGGAGGAAATGCATACAAGCGGCAGCGAAATTGCCAGCCTTTGTGTAGGCAGTTATTTTTTAGCCGAAGCCGGGTTATTGGATGGCAAGGAAGTAACATCGCACTGGGCCGCGGCAGATGATATCCAAAAACGCTACCCCCGTATCAAAATGAAATCGGACCTGGTAATAACCGATCAGGATGGCATTTATACCAGCGGCGGGGCATTCTCATCATTAAAACTCGTTTTGTACCTGATTGAAAAATTTTGCGGCCGGGAAACCGCGCTATGGATCAGTAAAATGTATGCCATTGAAATGGATCGAACCAGTCAGGCGCACTTTGCTGTTTTTATGGGCCAGCACCGGCACGATGATAAAGAGATATTAAAAGCCCAGGAATACATTGAACAAAACTATAAGAATGAGATAGCCATGGAGGATGTATCCAGCCTGATTAATATGGGACAGCGCAATTTTATCCGCCGGTTTAAAGCGGCTACCAATAATACCCCTTTTGAATACCTGCAGCGGGTGAGGATTGAATCGGCCAAGAAGGCCATTGAGATGAACCACAAGTACCTGCCCCTTATTATGGAAGACACCGGCTATACCGATTTGAAAGCCTTTCGTACAATCTTTAAACGCATTACCGGGCTATCGCCGATGGAGTATAAAAAGAAATACGCGCGGAGTTAACATTTTGTTCAGTTGACCAACATGCCGATCGTCGGGCTGCAATTTGTTTATCACTCCCCTAACAAAGCCATTAAACTTTCCAGCGTATCTGCTTCCTCTTTCGGTTTATCATGCCGCCATCTGAGTATGCGCGGGAAACGCAGTGCGATCCCCGATTTATGGCGGGTTGATTTATTTATCCCTTCAAACCCTATTTCAAAAACCAACTCGGGTTTCACGGTACGCACCGGACCAAATTTTTCTAAGGTGTTCCGTTTAACAAAATAGTCTACCTTATTGATCTCGGCATCCGTAAGGCCGGAGTACGCTTTGGCAAAGGGGACAAGCTTATCGCCATCCCAAACGGCAAATGTATAGTCGGTATACAAATCGGCGCGACGGCCGTGGCCTTTTTGGGCATATATCATCACCGCGTCAACCGATAGCGGGTCTATCTTCCATTTCCACCAGTCGCCCCGGCGGCGGCCAACCTGGTAGGTGGCGCTTTTGCGTTTCAGCATAATCCCTTCGGCTATCATAGCGCGCGATTGCTCCCTGATGCTTTCCAGCTCTTCCCAACTATTGAATTTGATGAGCGATGAGATATTGAAAACCTCCGGATATGCTGTTTCCTGTTGTAGCTTTTCCAGTATCACACGCCGCTCAGATTGTGTTTTATACCGGATATCCTCGCCAGCATATTCCAAACAATCGTAAACTATGGTAGCTACCGGGCTATCAGCCAATACCTTCTTATTTAAATTTTTGCGCCCTATACGGGTTTGCAATACGTTGAAGGGCATAGGTAAACCATTCTGAAAACTCAGGATCTCGCCATCAAGCACGGTACCATCCGGCAGGGCATTCAGGAACGGGTGCAGCTCGGGAAATTTTTCAGTCGCCAGATCCTCGCCGCGGCTCCAGATAAAAATCTCGCCGCCACGTTTTATCATTTGGGCGCGGATACCGTCCCATTTCCATTCGGCCTGCCACTCATCGGCATCACCCAAAGCGTTGCCTACATCTTCTGCAGATTTACGTTTTTCGGAAGTTTCCTGTATGGGGTAAGCCAAAAAGAAAGGATAAGGCCTGGATATGTTATCGGCTGCGTTTTGCTCCTGTACCAATTGGTCGTAGGTATAATCTTCGGGCATCCAGCTACCCATTATGCGGTGAGTAAGCGCGGGGGCATCGATACCTGTAATATCTGCCAGCGCTTTTATCACCAAATTTTGAGACACACCAACGCGGAAGCTACCGGTTAACAGTTTGTTAAATACAAACCGTTCCTGCCTGTCCAGCATGGCCCATGATTCTATCAGCCAAAGCTTTTTCTCTTCTTCGGATTTATCGGCAAGGTTATTTATCTCGGCTATCCACTCGGTTAAAGTTTTACTGCTGCTGCCGGGGCTTTCGGGTATCAACAAGGACATGGTTTCGGCCAGGTCGCCTACCACATGGTAGCTTTCCTCGAAAAGCCAGGCGGGTATATTTGATGCTTCAATGGCCCAGTTACGGATCAGCGTGGAGTTGATCTGCCGCTTTGGCCGCCTGCCGGTAAACAATGCCAGCATGTGCATTTTATCGGTATCGGGCACGTTGGTAAAGTAGTCCTTTAGCACCTTAACCTTTTCGTTGGTTTTGTTGGTTTCATCTAAAGAGAGGAAGAGCTGGGCAAAGGCTTTCATTGCGCGTCCTCCTTTTTAGCCTCACCTAAATCCTCTCCAAAGGAGAGGACTTTTTCTTGTTTTGGAAGTTCTGACGTTTCCTGCTTTTCCTCGTTCTCTGTGACAACTGCATCTTCTTCCTCGCCACCATAAAGGGTGTGCACTTCACGGGCGTTAAAGCCTATCTCATTTAAATAGCGAGTAAATGAAGCGGTATAGCCGTGGGTTAAGTAAACGCATTCGCAACCGGTGGCGTCAATTGCGCTTACCAAACCGTTCCAGTCAGCATGATCCGACATGATGAAACCTCTGTCGGCAGCACGGCGGCGTTTGGCGCCACGCAGGGCCATCCAACCGCTACAATAACCAAAACTATACGGACCAAACTTTCGCATCCATGGGGTACCTACCGATGATGGCGGGGCAAGGATAATACCTTTGCGTACTTCTTCTTTTGATGATTCGGGGGTTATGCGTTCGGTTGGATTTAAGATAACGCCATTACGGCGTAGCGCCTCGTTTGTATTCTCGATAACGCCATGGGTGTACACTTTGCCGATACTTAAATCGAGGTTTTGCAGGATACGCTGGGCTTTACCTAACGAATAGCCAACTATAACTGTGGCAACCCCATTATCTACATTTGTATGCCACCAGTTGTTTACATCGGTAAAAATTTCGGCCTGTGGTTTCCAGGAATATACCGGCATCCCAAAGGTACATTCTGAAATAAAATGATGGCATTTTACCGGTTCAAATGGGGTGGATATCCCATCATCATCCGTTTTATAATCGCCGGATACCACCCAAACCACACCCTTATATTCTACCCGTATCTGCGCCGAACCTATAACATGCCCGGCAGGATACATAGAGATATGTACGCCATTCTTTGTCACGGTTTCGCCGTACTCAACAGTGCGCAGGTTTATTTCGCCGAGGCGATAAAACAGTACTTCTTTTGAAAGATGATGGGCCAGGTAATTTATATGTCCCCAATAGGCATGATCGGCATGGGCATGGGTAATTACGGCATCATCCACAGGTTTCCAGGGGTCGATGTAAAATTTCCCCTGCGCGCAGTAGATGCCTTTATCAGTAAACTCCAGCAATGGTTTGGCCATAGTGTTTTAATAACCGATGGGGACGGAATTGGTTTCCCTAAAAGTGAACAGCCCCCAGAGGTTTAAATTATTATGATATAGTAATTTACCTTCTTAATATACGTTAATGTATCTACCTTAAATATCATGATTAAAAAAAACCTTTGCCTTGCACTCCTTTGTCTGTTGATTAGTAGCCAAACAATTGCACAGATTGATATTTTAAAGAAAGCCGTTGACGAAATAAACCAATATAAAAACCTTAGCTATTCGCAGATACAACGTCAAAAAAACCCTTTTAGTGGCGATTGGAGCTCAATTACTCTTAAATCATCTGTGAGCCATGCCCCACTGGGCAAAAGCTTAGAGCAATATAATATTCATGACCTCAGAGGCTATCAATTGGTGGATAATGGCTCTGTAAGAATGGAATTAGATCTCAAGAATAAAACCTACCAAATTAAAGATGAGGCCGAAGAGATTGGCTATCCTACCCCTTATTATTGGGGGCGCTTTATGCAGAAAAAGTTAATCATATCGCCCGAAAAAATTAAGCATTTGCCGGATACGACCATTGATCGGGTAGCCTGTTTTCATATAAAAATAACGATGACTGACTCCGTTTCTGCTAAAGAAATATATGATTTATGCTTAAATAAGGCCACGTATTTACCCATTTATACAAAGCAATATTTAGAAGGGGCATTTGGTAAAGGGAATATAACTGGTGATAACGTAGCAGTAATGATCAACGAAAGTAGCTATGCTGATTATCGTATCAACGCTAAAGGCTTTCCTGATATAAAGTCATTTACAATCCCGGCCGACTTTACTCCTGAAAAAAAGACCGTATTACTAGCAATTGGGAATAAGGCACCAAACTGGGAACTAAAAAATTTGCAAGGAAAAGTGATATCCAATACACAGTTAAACGGATCTGTTGCATTAATTGATTTTTCATTTAATGCCTGCGCTGCTTGTATGCTATCGATTCCTGCCTTGAAACGACTACACGAAAAATACAAATACAGCAATGTAAAAGTCATTACAGTTAATACTTCTGATACTAAACAATCGATAATTGCTTTTGCTAAAAAAAACAATATCAATTATCCAATATTAATAAATGGAAATAGGGTAAGCAAAAGTTTTCAGATTTCAGCATATCCAACTTTCTATATTATAGATAAAACCGGTACTGTAGCCGCTACCTTTGAAGGCTATAGTAAAGACTTAGAAAATGGACTTATCGAAAAAATAGATCAGCTTAAATAACTTTTCTAACCCAAAGTCAAACTATCGCGCTACAAACAAAAAAGGCGCGAAGTATCGCGTCTCTACGGTTAATCCTCCTGCGGGATCCTAAACAGGCAGCCTTCCAGGTTTTCGTTAACCCGTAGCTGGCACGACAGGCGACTGCTTTCGTCAACAAAGGGCAGGGTATCTAATATATCGAGTTCTGCATCGCCCGGCGGCGGGAGCTGATCTGCCCCGCTAATTACCTGTACCCGGCATGTGGCACAAAGCGCCATACCGCCGCAGGTAGCTAAAATATTATACTCGCTTGCCTTTAGCACCTCCATCAGGTTCAGGTTAATACCTTCGGGTATTTCAATGGGCACTTGTGTGCCATCCCTGTCTTCAACTGTAAATGTGATCATACCAATTCAGTTATGCCGTATACGGTTGTGTATTTAAAGGTCAATCGCTGATTCGGATAAACATATTTAAACGCGCTTTGGGCCATTAACGCCGCCTCATGAAAACCACACAATATCAGCTTTAACTTACCGGGGTAAGTATTGATATCGCCAATAGCATATATGCCGTCAACATTTGTGCTGTAATCCATTGTGTTCACCTCAATTGCCGATTTATCAATATTTAGTCCCCAGTTTTCAATTGGCCCAAGCTTAGGGCTAAGGCCAAACAACGGTATAAAGTTATCTGCAGGCAGGTGGCGTGTTTGATTATCTGGACCGATAATGCTTACCTGTTCTAAATGCCCGGTGCCATCCAACGCAACAACGCGCGATTTAAGCACCAGGTCGATAGCACCGATCTTTGCCAGTTCCGCTACCTTTTCGGCAGCATCGGGCGCGCCTCTAAAGGTATCGCCGCGGTGTACCAGCGTTACTTTCTTAGCCACATTGGCCAAAAAGATAGTCCAGTCTAAAGCAGAATCGCCGCCACCGGCTATTACAATGTTCCTATCCCTGAATGCTTCGGGGTTGCGTACGGCATACATTACACCCTTGCCTTCAAATTCGGCCAGGCGGTCAACCTCGGGTTTGCGTGGTTCAAAGCAACCAAGTCCACCTGATATCACTACCGCCTTGCAACTTATTTCTGTACCCTCGTTGGTGCCAATAAGCCAGGTACCGTCGTCCTGTTTCTGCAAAGTTTCTACCCTTTCGCCAAGTGTATAACCGGGGTGGAAAGGCGCTATTTGCTCCTCCAGTTTATCAACCAGTTCCTGCGCGTTAATAGCCGGGTAGCCCGGGATATCATAAATGGGTTTCTGAGGGTATATTTCTGATAGTTGCCCGCCTGTTTGCGGCAGCGAATCAATTAAATGGCAGTGCATTTTTAATAAACCGGCTTCAAAAACGGCAAACATGCCGGTAGGTCCGGCGCCTATAATTGCTATATCTGTGGTTATCATTTTATTAAGATTCTAAATTTTGGTAAATTTTATTCAAGATCATCTTTAGTTGTTCGTAATCCTGTTCGGTTAGATTCTCCCAGGCCTTCATGCGGATCTCGCTTATTTTGGGCGATAGCTCCAACGATTTGGCTTTACCCGCCTGGGTTAAGTGAACAGTAAAGCTGCGGCGGTCGTCCTTGTGCATTACCCGCTCAGTTAATCCCTTTTTACAAAGCAGATCAATAATGCGAGTTAACGTTGGGTTATCCTTCCCGGTAAGTTCTGCCAGCTCCTTTTGCTTAAGGTAACGGTCGTCATCAAGGCTTTTCAGTATCAGCCATTGATCAATAGTAATATCAAAATTACCCGATGCAAACCTTTGCTGGGCGTATCCTTTTACCCGGCGGGCCGTACGATCGAGCAGGTAAGAATAGCTGTCAAATTTTTTAGTTGTCATACTAATTATTAGTTAGGCAAATTTAGTATAATGTTTTTAATTGTTCCTTAGATGGCAGTTATTTATTTGACTATTAATTTCTAAAACACAAAGAAGCCCGTCCAAATTCATGAACGGGCTTCCTTCTAAGAACTAAATGACTTATTTCAGACTGGTAATTTTGTTATCCAGTGTAAGGTAATCTGTTAAGATCTGCCCAGCTTCCTTTTGCAAGAAATCAAGGTCTTCTTTCTTTGGTCTGGTCTGGCCTTTTTTCAAAGGAGGTAAACCTAAAGCTACCCTGCGCAGGTTGCCGCGCTCAAATGCCTTGGCCTCTTCTGCATCGCGCTCCTGTTTAAGTTTTTGCTCATTAAGGGTCACGCTTTTTTCATCTGCCTGTTTCTTTGATTCTTCAATATCTTCAAGCAAATATTTATAGCTCTGGCTGGCTGCCATACGGTCGTCATGCAATTTTTTAAGCTGAGGGAGAACCGTGGCGAAACTGCCGGTGGTTGTATAATCGCTTTTATCTATTACATCAAATGGCATTGCAGATGGCTCGGTATCCTCACCATATTTATCCAACGGAATTATTGATGGGAAATC
>NZ_JAQBOI010000080.1 GCF_028288105.1 Mucilaginibacter sp.
TTAACCCCTGCCGATATCGATTATGTAAATGTGCACGGTACATCAACCCCAATTGGTGACCCACAGGAAGTAAAGGCAATACAGGATGCTTTTGGTGAGCATGCTTATCGTATCAACATCAGCTCAACAAAATCAATGACAGGCCATTTACTTGGTGCTGCAGGTGCTGTTGAAGCTATTGCCTCTATTTTGGCATTGCAGAACGATATCATCCCGCCAACGATCAACCATTTTACTGACGACCCGGCTTTTGACCCTAAAATTAACTTTACATTTAACACCGCCCAAAAACGCGTGGTAAACATAGCACAAAGCAATGGCTTTGGTTTTGGTGGTCATAATGCTTCAGTTATATTTAAAAAGTACCAGCAATAATCTCGTTGGATGCCAATTAGTCGCTTCTATAAGCTTTACCTTTCGCCAAATAGAAAATACGTTAAGGTTTTAAAAAATTTGCTCGGTTTTGTACCGGGCAATTTATCGTTATACCGGTTGGCATTTCGCCATAAATCGGTTGCGCAAAATATTAAAAAGGGCGTAAAAAACAGTAACGAACGCCTTGAGTTTCTGGGCGATGCGGTACTGGGCAGCGTAGTAGCCGAGGTGCTTTTTAAACTATACCCTTACGAAGATGAAGGCTTCTTAACAGAGCTGCGTTCAAAAATTGTGAGCAGGAACAACCTTAACCAGCTTGGCCGCAAGCTGGGTTTTGATAAACTGATAGAGTTTGATAATAAAGTATTAAACTCGGGCAGGCAGGGCTCCCTGCTTGGCGATGCCTTTGAGGCCCTTATAGGTGCCGTTTACCTGGATAAAGGTTACGATTTTACCCGTAACTTTTTGGTGAACCACATCATTAAATCGCATATTGATATCCACACCCTGGAGCAAACTGAAACAAACTTTAAGAGTAAATTAATTGAATGGTGCCAGCGCCATGGCAAAGACATTAGCTTTGATGTTATCACCAACGAAGAAGGCGAAAGTGCCAAGCTATTTACTGTACAAGCCAGTGTTGATGGCGAAGTAATGGGTTCCGGAAAAGAATTCAGTAAGAAAAACGCTGAAAAGCTGGCTGCCGAAAAAGCCTGCGCCGCATTAGGAATATAATCTGGATTTCGAATGTATTGAATATTAACTACTCACCAATAAACTCAATCAACCACTCACCAATTCTTAATACAACTTCTGCAAAGTTGGATGGTCGCCGTTCTTCTTAAAATATTCGTATTGTGTTTTTATTTTCTGAATAAGATCATAATCACCCCAGGTTTTCAGGTCTTCAAAAGATGGGCGATAGTATTCCATAAACTTGCGTACTGTTGTGCTATCGTTTTCGGTTAAGCCGGTAACACGCATCACCAGTGGTCTATTGTATCGCCTGTCAACCTCTGTTGCTTCTAACTCGCGTTTAGAGAAAGCGGCAAACCGCTTGGCCCTACCCGGCGTTTTCCCAAACAATTCATACAATCCCGTTAAAGGCGATGTAAGCGCGGCCAACACCGGCGGGCTGCCATTGTAAAAAGTGCCCTGCTTGCGGTAGTCGCCCATTATTTCGTTTAACTCCTGCTTTTTTGTTTGGCCAACAATACGTACTTCTCCTAACTGTACTTCGGGTTGCATGTAAACTACCATGCCGTAATTGGTGGCTTCCTGTTTTTGTGGGGTATAACCGGTTTTGGTAAACAACAAAGTATCGCCAACGGTAGCATTAATGCTAAAACCACCCAAACCATCGCCTATGGCAACGGCTTTAGTTTTCATATTGGTGATAAATACCTCTGTAAGCTTTACTGACGAGATCCGCCTATAAACAACCCCTTTTATAACCGTTTGCTGTGCAGAAACAAGGAAGGTAAAACAGAACAGATTTATTAAACAGGTTATTAAAAACTTCAAGGGCATCATATTTAACGTAGCAAACTTATAAAATGTATATGGCTTAAAATGTGAAAAAATGTTAAAGTTAGTGTTTAGAGATTAGTGACCAGCGATTAGTTACAACAAAGTCGGCCTAAACCTAAGCCCTAATCTCTCCTGTTCATAATCTCTAACAAATAATTATCTTTGCACCATGATAAAATCCATGACAGGGTATGGAATTGCCAGCTTTGACTCCGGCAAAACAAAATATACCGTTGAGATAAAATCCCTTAACAGTAAATTTCTTGAACTATCCCTGCGCTTACCAAAAATATTCTCCGAAAAAGAATTTCAGTTACGTAACGATTGCAGTAAACAGATAGACCGTGGTAAAGTAAACCTCTCTATTAATGTAGAACAGGCCAACTCCAACGTAAAAGCTGCCGGTATCGATCGGGAGTTGCTTAAACATTACTATAATCAGCTAAAAAGCGTAAGCGATGAGTTGAATGAACCGGGTGGTAACCTGCTGCAATTAGCCTTAGGCTTACCCGAGGTTGTTAAGTACGAAGAAGATACCGTATCTGACGATGAATGGAAACTGGTTGAAAAAACATTTCAGCAGGCTATGGCTGCTTTTCAGCAGTTCCGTAGCGACGAGGGGAATGTTTTAGAACAGGATATTAAATACCGCATTGGCATTATCTTAAAAAACCTGGAACTTGTTGAGGTTGAAGAACCCAAACGCGTACCGGTTATCCGCGAACGGTTGAATCAGTTTTTAAGCGAAGCGGTGGGTGCCGAAAGCATTGACAAGAACCGTTTTGAGCAAGAGCTGATCTATTATATAGATAAGCTTGACATTACGGAAGAAAAGATCCGCTTGAAAGCACATTGCGAGTACTTTGTCGAAACATTGAAAAACGCGGATGCAAACGGTAAAAAACTTGGCTTTATTTCGCAGGAAATTGGCCGTGAAATAAACACCCTGGGCTCAAAAGCTAACGACGCCAATATGCAAAAATTGGTAGTAGGCATGAAAGAAGAGCTTGAAAAAATTAAAGAACAACTGTTAAACGTATTGTAAGTTCATAGCCGATGGTTCATAGTTCATGGAAAGTCGCCATACTATAAACCTGCCATGAACCATGAACTATAAACCATGAACCCAGAAGAAGGTAAACTCATCATATTTTCGGCCCCGTCTGGAGCAGGTAAAACTACCATAGTACATCACCTGCTTAGCAAAATGCCCGAGCTGGAGTTTTCCATTTCGGCCACCACCAGGCCCGCCCGCGGCGATGAGCAGCACGAGAAAGATTACTATTTCATCAGCAAAGAAGAGTTTCTTCACCGCATTGCCAAAAAGCAATTTGTGGAGTTTGAAGAGGTTTATACAGGCACTTTCTACGGCACCTTGCGTACCGAGATAGAGCGCATATGGGCAAAAGGCAAAACCGTAATATTTGATATTGATGTGGAAGGCGGTATGCACCTTAAACGTAAGTATGAGGACCAGGCGCTCGCCGTGTTCGTTCAGCCACCATCACTGGAGGTTTTGATAGAAAGATTAACCGGCCGCGGAACCGATAGTGCCGAAAAACTGGCGGAGCGCTTTGCAAAAGCAGAAAAAGAGCTTAATTATGCCCCTCAATTTGATATTATCCTTAAAAATTACGATCTTGAAACGGCTTGCAAAGAGGCGGAAGATTTAGTGCGAGGGTTTATCGACGCCCCCCAGCCCCCTGAAGGGCGAGTTTCAAATTCTCATTTGAAGGAGGGGTATTAACTTTTTTAACATGCCCCTTTTAGGGGTTAGGGAGTAACACATGAAGATAGGCTTACTATTCGGTTCGTTTAATCCTATACACATTGGGCATTTAATAATTGCCAACTATATGGCTAACTACACCACACTTGATAAGGTGTGGCTGGTTGTATCGCCCCAAAACCCGTTAAAAAAATACGGTGACCTAATAAATACTTACGACAGGCTGGAGATGGCCAAGCTGGCTACAGATAACTCCACCAACATTGCCGTAAGTGATGTAGAATTAAAGCTGCCGCAGCCATCTTACACTATTGACACCCTCACCCATTTAAAAGAAAAATACCCCGAGCATGAGTTTGCCCTTATTATGGGGTCTGATAACCTGGTAACATTGCACAAATGGAAGAACTACAAGCTAATACTGCGCGATTACCAGATCTTTGTTTATCCGCGCCCGGGTTATGAAAACGCCGAATTTGCATCGCACCCATCCGTTACCATCACCATGACCCCGCTGATGGAACTATCGGCGACCTTCATTCGTAAATCAATAGCCGAGAAAAAGAACGTACAATATTTTGTGCCCGATCCGGTTTTAAAATTTATTGAGAGTAAAAGTTTGTACAGGGTTTAGTTCTTCACCACGCGTCATTGCGAGGTACGAAGCAATCTCTTTAGGACAATTATACACCTTGCATGAACGAATAGCATAAAGAGATTGCTTCGTACCTCGCAATGACGGATGTAAATTAAATCCTTTCGCCTTTTACTCCCAACAAGCTATCTTTGCTTCTGTGAGCGAGAAAACCATCCTTAAACTTCAGCTACCTACCGACCCACTATGGGTAAAAAACGTGGTGGAAAGTAATATTGAAGAACTATTAACCGACCATGCTTATTGCGAGCAA
>NZ_JAQBOI010000091.1 GCF_028288105.1 Mucilaginibacter sp.
GCTGCTTTTTTAGCCGGATAAAATCCTGATGATAAGCCAATAAATGTACATAAGCCTATTGCCGAAAACAGCCATACCCATGGCACTATAAATGTGCCGCTAATTTGCACGGCAATAAGGTTCCCTATAGCCATGCCTAATATGATCCCGGCAAAACCACCTATCAGGCATATTACAATAGCTTCAATTAAAAACTGTTTACGTATTACCGATGGTGTGGCGCCAATAGCTTTGCGCAAGCCAATTTCGCGGGTACGCTCTGTTACTGATACCAGCATAATATTCATTAAGCCAATAGCAGCTCCTATAAGGGTTATAGCACCAATGGCAAAACCGGCTACAGTTATACCTGTTAATTGCCCGGATAGTTGTTGTTGAATGGCGTCGCTTCTTGAAAATTCAAAATTTTCACTCTGACCGATCCGGATACCACGAATATTCCTCATCAGTGAGGTGGCCTCGCCAATACTGGCATCAAGTACATCGGGGCTGTTAACATTTACAGTTACCCCAAATGATGGTTTAGACGTAGCCGCAATTTGCCTGGCCTTCTGCACCGGGATAATACAAAACTTATCGCCGCCAAAGCTATTGCTCCCCTTTGGCGCTACAACGCCAATTATCCTGAATTTGCTGCTACCTAATAATATCGATTTATTGATAGGGTCTTCGTTCTTAAACAGCTTTAATTTTAGCTCATCGCCAATTATAACCACGTTGGCCCCGTGTTCTAATTCGGATGCCGAAAAGTTACGGCCCAAGGCCAGCTTATGGCCTTTTATTGCCAGGTAATTTTCGTTACTCCCCGTTACCGAAATATTAGGATTGGTTTTAATGCTGTTGTATTTGGCGATAGCGGTACCGGTTACGCTAAGATCTATACTAATGCGCGCCGGCAATTTATAAAGCTTCGCGAACCGCTCGGCCTGGTCATAACTAATGGCCGGGTATATTTTACGGTGCCCGCCATTACCAAAGTTAAGGCCGCTACCACGATTTTGAATGGTAAATGAGTTTGCACCCAAGCCTGCAAAGGCATCGTTTGTGAACTGCTTGATCCCTTCAATTGCTGTTAAAATACCCACCAGCGCCATAATACCTATGGCAATAATTAAAGCGGTAAGCGAGGTACGCAATCTATTACCACTAATAGATTGTAACGCAATAGATATATTCTCTTTATAGGTGGTTTTTACCGGCATGCCATAAATATAAAAAAACTTGACGGTATGACTAAAACGCGTTACTATTTGTTACACCTGCCAAGGCATTTTATTTTATCATCGTACAAAAACATAGCCCAAACTAATTTCCTTTTAAGTCTGCAAGTTATTTACGTTATTCTTTTTATTTTTATATATCACTTTCAGTACCTGCCCCTAACTATTTGTTGATAAATATTTACATCACGAGTAATGTTCGCTCTACACCAATAATACTTCAGATATCTAATTCAAAAGGGATGAAAAGTTTTATATACGCTTTAATAGCAGTTGCCCTAATTGCCACGGGATGTAAAAAAGGGCCGTCACCGGTTAAACCGGATGACAATAAGCCCCCGGTTGATAAAATTGCCGAACTAAACAAAAAGATTACCGGCAAATGGTTATACCCCACCTTTCGATCAAAAGTAGTTGATAATACAGGAACAGTT
Source organism: Mucilaginibacter sp. (assembly GCF_028288105.1). Lineage (GTDB taxonomy): Bacteria > Bacteroidota > Bacteroidia > Sphingobacteriales > Sphingobacteriaceae > Mucilaginibacter. Next base: position 1,655 of record NZ_JAQBOI010000091.1, read on the forward strand.
TTAATACCCGATTTTTATATAGGCCATGCTTCGGCATTTGAATTTGATGGCAATAATACCTTCACCGAGTATGCAAGTGTACAGATCACTAACACCAGCACCTATCTTATTCATAAAAAAAACGGCTTAAACTATCTGGATTTCGGCCCGGGTAACAGTTTCAGGATACAAACTTTAAACGATACCACCCTTGAGCTAACCGATACTATACCTGCCAACGGCATACCAAATGCTAAGCAAATATATTACTACAAGCATATTAAAATGAAAGCTGCAGATACGGCTGCAAAATTCAGGGTATGGGTAACAAGTGATTCTATTAACACCCTTTTTACTTACATCACCAATGCCATACGCCCGGGTGCACCCCTATCCATTCACAAGATAGTTGATTATAAATTGGGGTTAGCAGGGCAAAGCCCATTTTATTATGTGTATGACCATGCAATACTGCCTGGTGACCTGGTAACCTTATCGATGGATTGTTTACAACCAAGAACCTTCTGTTATATTTATTATAAGGGTGTTATAATTTACGATTACAGGTTTACACAAAATGGCTTGTGGAAAATAGTGAGCAATCCCATTCCTCCTAATTGATCCCAGTTATTAAGTTATATAGGTATAAAAAAAACGAACAAAAAAAGGCCCCTTGCATAAGGGGCCTTTTCAATATCTAAAAAATTCTGATTATTATACCGAAAACGAAGTACCGCAACCGCAGGTACTTGCAGCATTAGGGTTATTAAAAGTAAAACCACGTGCATTCAATCCGTCCTGGAAATCAATTTGCATACCGGCAAGGTACAGGCCATGTGCTTTGTGCATGTAGGTTTTAATACCGTCTATCAAAAACTCCTGGTCGCCATCTTTCTTTTGATCAAAGCCCAAAACGTAGCTCATGCCAGAACAACCTCCGCCTTCAACGCCAATACGCAAGCCAAAATCATCATTCAGTTCTTGCTGGTCTTTTAATTTAAAAAGTTCTTTTACGGCACCAGGTGTAAAAGTTACGGGTGCAGTTAGGGTATCAACAATCGCGCTCATCTTATTTTTAATTAACTACACAAATATAAGGTAAAATGCGGATTTTTGCAGCGACCGGTTTATTTATGACCTCTGCCTAACATTAGCAAAAATGATACTATATAATTATCTGCTCGATATTTTAAAATACACCGTTGCCGGCATTGGCATTATATATATAGCGTTTTACCTGTTTAAACCCTACCTGGATAAAGGCCAAAACCTACAGGCGCTTGAACTTAAAAAGGCCATTAGCGGCCAAACACTGCCACTTCGTTTACAGGCATACGAGCGTTTAATATTATTTATAGATAGGATAAACCCCTCAAACCTGCTCATCCGCTTAAACGGTAACGGTTACTCGGCTGCAGAGCTGCACAGCATTATATTAAACGAAGTACGCACCGAATATCAGCATAATGTTACCCAGCAAATTTATGTAAGCACTCAGGCATGGGCTGTTTTAAAACGCACAAAAGATGATACCATAAACCTGGTTAATAATGCCATAAAGGCTATGCCCGAAAACGCTACCGGCCTTGATTTTGGCAAGGTGCTCTTAACACATTTAAGCAAACTTGAGGAAGATCCGTACGATATAGCAACTAACCTGGTACGTAAAGATCTTGAACACATATTTTAAGCATTATGGCCGATAAAAAATTTAAAACCATTTCGGGCATCGAGCTTAAGGAGGTTTACACCGAGCCATCTGGCATGAATGAATTGCCCGGACAGTTCCCCTATACACGCGGTATCCAGAAAGACATGTACCGGGGCAAACCCTGGACCATGCGCCAGTACGCGGGTTTTTCAACGGCCGAAGAATCAAACAAACGTTACCATTACTTATTAAGCCAGGGCACAATGGGTCTTTCGGTAGCGTTTGACCTGCCCACCCAAATAGGTTATGACAGCGACCATGAACTTGCCGAAGGCGAAGTTGGTAAAGTTGGTGTAGCTATAGATTCATTAAAGGATATTGAGATATTATTCGACGGTATCGAACTGAAGAATATCACCACCTCCATGACCATTAACGCGACTGCGGCTATATTATTAGCTATGTATATCGCGTTAGCAAAAAAACAAGGGGCTGATCTTAAACAGATCTCGGGCACTATACAAAACGATATATTAAAGGAGTACGCGGCGAGGGGCACCTATATTTATCCGCCTACCCCATCTATGCGCCTGATAACTGACATTTTTGAATACTGCAGTAAGGAAGTGCCTAAGTGGAACACCATATCTATATCCGGCTATCATATTCGCGAAGCAGGTTCAACTGCGGTACAAGAACTGGCCTTTACTTTAGCCAACGGCAAAACCTATTTAAAAGCTGCTTTAGATAAGGGATTGGATATAAACATATTTGCCAAACGCCTTTCTTTCTTCTTTAACTGCCATAATAACTTTTTTGAAGAGATAGCCAAGTTTCGTGCGGCACGCCGCATGTGGGCACATATTACCAAAGAATTGGGCGCTACAGATGCAGGCGCTCAAAAACTCCGTTTCCATACCCAAACGGGCGGCTCTACACTAACGGCCCAGCAGCCTATGAATAATATAGTGAGGGTGAGCATGCAGGCACTTGCCGCTGTGCTGGGCGGCACACAATCGCTTCACACTAACGGATACGACGAGGCTTTGTCGCTGCCTACCGAGGCTGCCGCCAAAATTGCCCTGCGTACCCAACAGATAATTGCATTTGAGAGTGGCGTTACCGATACGGTTGACCCACTGGCCGGCTCCTACTTTATTGAAGCTTTAACTGATGAACTGGAAGCAGCCGCTCAAATATATATAGATAAGATAGATGCAATGGGCGGCTCTGTTAAAGCTATTGAGCAGGATTATATACAACAGGAAATTGCCGCCGCTGCCTACCAATACCAAAACGACATTGAAAGCGGCGATCAGATACTGGTTGGCGTTAATAAGTTTACACAGCAGGAAGAAGTTGCCCAAAATGTTTTTAGGGTTGATGATGCTATCCGCAGGCAACAAATGGATAAACTTGTACGTTTAAAACAGGAACGAAATAATGTTGAAGTAAGCCGGGCATTGCAAAATTTAGCAGATGCCGCAAGGGGGAAAGACAACCTTATGCCTTACATTTTAACAGCTGTTGAATGCTACGCCACACTGGGTGAAATAGCCGATACGCTACGAAATATTTTTGGTGAATATTAACGATAATTTGTCGCTACAGTTAATAATTTTAAACGCTTTTTCATTAAAAACTAATCCACAAAATTGATTAAAACAATGTTTGAACTTTCAAAAGCGCCAACCAACAAGATTGGTGCATAAAAACACCGTCTACATGCGAAATATAATGTTAATAACTTTAATACCCGCAATAAATAGGCCGTTTTTTTATAAATATATTTCTAAAAAAAGTTCAAATATTATTTTTTAATCCGCTTTTTTTTAGAATATTCGATGTTCCATAGCGAGCTCAAAAACAGTGTTCGTGAAGGCTGGAAATCAAGATATTACTAATAACTATATGGAAAAAACTTGTACTAACGTTTGGAATTGCTGCCTTCAGATAATAAAAGACAACATACCGGCACAAAGCTTTAAAACTTGGTTTGAACCAATAAAGGCTTTGCGTATGGAGGGTAGCGTTTTAACGATACAGGTACCAAGTTTATTCTTTTATGAGTGGTTAGAAGAACACTATGTGGGCTTGCTGCGCAAAACAATAAAAAAACAATTAGGCGATGAAGGTCGTTTAGAGTATAACATTGTTGTTGAACAGTCATCAAGCAAGCCATATACTACTAATATGCCCTCGAATGGAAATGGTGCTGAATCAAAAAATCAGTCTATGCCAATACCTATTTCGATAAATAAAGATATTAAGAACCCATTTGTAATACCGGGCCTTAAAAAGCTGAACGTAGATCCGCAGCTGAACCGCAATTACACCTTCGAAAACTTTGTTGAAGGAGATTGTAACCGTTTAGCGCGCTCTGCAGGTTATGCTGTTGCAGCAAAACCGGGCGGCACATCATTTAATCCTTTAATGATATATGGTGGTGTTGGTTTAGGTAAAACCCATTTAGCGCAAGCTATTGGTAACGAAATTAAACGCACCCTGCCAGATAAGCTTGTACTATACGTAAGCTGCGAAAAGTTTACCCAGCAGTTTGTTGATGCCCTTAAACATAATAACATAAACGATTTTGTGAACTTTTACCAGGCTATTGATGTACTGATCATGGATGATGTACACAACTTTGCCGGTAAAGAAAAAACACAAGATTTCTTCTTCCATATCTTTAACCACCTGCACCAAAGCGGTAAGCAGCTAATTATCACATCAGATAAAGCGCCTAAAGACCTTGCAGGTTTAGAAGAACGTTTGCTATCGCGTTTCAAATGGGGCCTATCTGCCGATTTGCAGATCCCTGATCTGGAAACCCGTATGGCTATCCTCAAAAACAAAATCTATCAGGACGGTATCGAGCTATCAAACGATGTGGTTGAGTACGTTGCCCACAACATTGATAACAACGTACGTGAGCTGGAAGGCGCAATGGTATCATTACTGGCGCAATCAACCCTAAACCGTAAAGAAATTGACCTGAACCTGGCCAAGCAAATGCTTAAGAATTTTGTAAAAAATTCTTCCAAGGAAATTTCAATGGAATACATCCAGAGCCTTGTTTGCGAATACTTTGAAGTACCTATCGAGATGGTAAAATCTCAAACCCGCAAACGCGAAATTGTACAAGCCCGCCAGAT
>NZ_JAQBOI010000113.1 GCF_028288105.1 Mucilaginibacter sp.
CCACCGTTATAAAAATATTCATACATCAGCACATTGGTGTTCAAACCCTCGGTTAATGTGTTACTAAAATCAACGTGGGTTTTATCAGCCGGCAATAACGTAAATAGCGTATTTTCTGGTTCGGTGCCATTAGATGACGGGGCTGTTTTGCAGCTGCCTAATAAAGCAATGCAAACCACAGCCAGTATTAACCGCCTTAATAATACTGGCCTTATTAATCTACCCGGGAACCTTGTAACCATAATATGCTATTGCAATTTATCAAGGATAGGTTTATCCAATCCGCTTAATTCTTTTATTCCAGGCTTTATAAGCTCCAGCACTACAACTTCATTTGTTTTTTTAAGCCACTCTTGTGGTACGTAAACTGTTTGCTGTGGGCCTACACGCCAGTAACGGCCAAGGTTGTGGCCATTAACCCATACTACGCCTTTACCCCATTTGCTCATATCCAGATAGGTATCTGCTATTTCTTTTAAGGTGAAGCTGCCTTTCAGTAAAACAGGTGAGCTATCCACAGCATTGTTACTGTTAATTTTGATAGCGTTGTTCATAGGTAAGCCATACATTTTCCAGTTGCTCACCTCTTTTTTATTAAAGGTTACTTCGCCGGTTATGCCTTTTTTGTTTTGCAGTAAATACTTACCAAAGTTTATACGGCCCAAATTTTCAACCAATATATCAACCGTTACGCTGCCTTGCGGAAGATCAAGAGACAGGCTATCCTGCTTAAGCCGCCTATCTAATATACCAACAGTTTTGCCATTCAGCATAACTATGGCATAATCGCGCAGGCCGTTAATTTTCAGCGTACCATTATTGCCACCTTTAAGCACTGTACGATATAAAACAAAGCCATAATCCTGCGAAAGATCTTCAAAAGTTAATGGCTTGTTGTTAACTTTTGGCGCGGGTAATACATTTAATAGATTGATGCTTTGCGTTAATTTAATGGCCTGTATATTAATGGATCTTTTTGGTGCGGGTACAGGTGGTAACTTTTCCCCCGAAGGCATGTTTTTCTGTATTACCTCCCTAAATGCCATAAATTTTGGAGTTGGGTTACCAGCTTCATCAAGCGGGGCATCGTAATCATAACTGCTTATTTGCGGTTCAAAAGGGTCTTTATCATTATAATTAGCCCCGTTCATAAAACCGCGGGTAGTACCTCCATGAAACATATACATGTTGATAGAAATGCCGGCCGCCAAAACAGAATCAAGCCGGCCTACATACTGCTCTGCAGGAACGGTATGGTGTTTAGTTCCCCACCAATCAAACCAGGCCGGGTACCACTCTGCTATAAAGAATGGGCCTTTGCCGTTATGGTTTTCTTTAACCAGCCTTTTAACTTTACTCACATTGTCAACACCGTTAATTGCGGCTAATAAGCCCGGCAAATGGCCATCTTTTATGGTGGCTTCGGGGTCGCAGGTATATAACAGACCATCAAACCCAGCATCAATAAACATTTTACGGTTAAGATCAAGATACTCCTTATCGTTACCGTATGAGCCGTATTCATTCTCTATTTGCACCATTAAAATATTGCCACCGTGGTTAACCTGCAGCGGCGCCAGTTGCTTTCCAACCTGATTGATGTACTCGCGGTATTCTTTGATGTATTGTTGTTCTTTGCTCCTAACCTCTAAACCTTTTTCGTTTTGCAGCCAGTATGGATATCCGCCAAACTCCCACTCGGCACAAACATAGGGGCTTGGTCTTAATATCACCCATAAACCTTCTTCGCGGGCATCATTTACAAAGGCGGCAATATCATTATTGCCGGTAAAATCATATACACCTTTTTGCGGTTCGTGTACGTTCCAAAACACATACGTGCCTATGGTGTTAAGCCCCATCGCTTTAGCCATTTTCATTCGCTGGCGCCAGGCTTCGCGCGGCACGCGGGTATAATGTATTTCGCCGGCTATGATCTGTAATGGTTTCCCGTCGAGCAAAAAGGTGCTATCGCCTAAGGCAAAAGTATGGTTACTATTTTGCGCCTTAAGTTTAACGCCTGATAGTAAAGTAAATAAGATGAGTATTTTAAAAAGTTTCATAAATTAAAATGTAGGAGAATTATTTTCTTGAGCTGCCTATTTTACCGTTAACACAACCGTTGATGTTTTAAGGCCCGGAGAACTTACCTGCACGGTAATTTTACCCGGCTTACCACTTGTTTGTAAATACGCTAATAAACGCCCGTGTACAGCTGCCCTTACCGGCGACTGATAACCTTCGTGGCTGCTTGTGCTGCCACTTTCCAAGCCTAATAGTTTAGCGGCACCGTTAACAGATACTGTAACCACGTTTTCTGCATCAAAAACAGGATTGCCGTTTTTATCGGTAATTTGTATTTCTACCTGGCTAAGGCCTTTTGTGTTTTTGGCAAACATGGTTGTATCAGCCGATGCTTTGATATTTGATGCCTCGGTGTTGGTTTTAATCGTATAGCTATCAGCCTGGATACCGTTATTATATCCCTTCACTGTTAACTCGCCCGGTTCATAGTCAACCTCCCAGGAAGGTATTTTACCTTTGGCTGCACTTCGTGATAGTTTACCAAGCGATTTGCCATTTAAAAATAGTTCTGCTTCCTGGCAATTGGTAAAACAATCAACACGCATTTTACTATTTGCGGGCCAGTTCCAAACCGGTTGTACAGATTTGTGGCTCCAAATACCCCTATCCTCGGCCTTTTTAACTTCGCGGGCACCTATGTAAACCATAGGTTTATTGGCCCAAATGCTTTGCCTGTAGAAATAGTCTGGTTTTTTAAAGCCGGCAAGATCTAACAGCCCGGCACCATTGCTGCGTTGTGGCCATTTACCAGCCTCCCCTAAATAATCAATCCCCGTCCACAGATACTGGGCCGATATATATTCATTACTGTCAACAGCGGCCCAGGCTTGCGTTGCCATGCCATTCTCACTACCGTAAATAATTCGGTTAGGATATTTTTTATGATCTTCCGGATAACGATATTCCTGGTAATTGTAGCCCACTATGTCAAGCTCTTCCGGAAAACCTACCTCGTTAGACATTACTACACCTGCCAAGGCGGCTGTAACCGGGCGTGTTTTATCAACAGCCTTAACAGCTTTAACCAATTGCCTGGCAATAACAGTTAGCTGGCTGGCGGCAGGGTGATCGGGCAGGTAACCTTTACCATACATCTGCGGGTTTTTGCCTGTATTTAATATTTCGTGCGTATAGGGGTCATTAGGATAGTCAATTTCATTACCAATGCTCCACATGATAATGGATGGGTGGTTACGAGTGCGCATCACCATATCGTTTACATCGCGGTCGGCCCATTCCTTAAAATCTTTATGATACCCGTCTTTTGACGGCGTGCCCACATTCCAACCTTTAACCCATTTATTTTTGCCTAATTCCCATTCATCAAAAGCTTCGTCCATCACCAAAAAGCCCATACGATCGCTCAGATCATACAAATAATCGGCATGCGGGTTATGGCTAAGGCGTAAGGAATTTACGCCAGCCTCTTTTAGTATTTTAAGTCGGCGCACCCATACTTCCTGAGGTACAGCTACACCCAATGCGCCCGCGTCATCGTGAATGCAAACACCTTTAAGCTTAGTACTTTTCCCATTTAAAAAGAAGCCCTTATCCTTATTAAATTCAATACTGCGAATGCCTATGTGCTGGTCAACCACATCAATTTGCCTACCATTACGGGTTAGCTGAACCCGCAATTTATACAGTGAAGGATTTTCTACATCCCATAAACGAGGTGAATTTATTTGCCCCTCAAACTCCACTTGCTTGCTACCGGGCTTCACACTTATCTGCTTTTGCAAGGCAGCAACAATTTTACCGGCATTATCAATTAGGTTAACTTTTACACCTATTGCAGCAGTACTTTTAGTGCTATTGGTGATGTTAACTTTCACATTCACTTCGGCTTTTTGTGGGGATACCTTTGGCGTAGAAAAAGCAACATCCCACAAACCAACATGTACCGGATTTTTATTAACCAGATACACGTTACGATAGATACCGGAACCGGTATACCACCTTGAATCGGCAAAATCGCTATGATCGGCCTTTACCTTTATCGTGTTTTTACCTTTATAGTTTAAATACGGTGAAAGCTCATATTGGAAAGCAATAAATCCATTCGGCCGTTTGCCCAAATAATGCCCGTTTATCCAAACTTCGCTATTTTTGTAAACCCCGTCGAAATAAATAAACACCTGCTTACCCTGCCAGGTGGCATCGGCAGTAAATGTTTTTTTATACCAGCCTATGCCACCCGGTAAATAACCGGTGGCGCTGGCCCATTCATTGCTAAAAGGTTGTTGTATGCTCCAATCATGAGGCAGATCAACAGTTTGCCATTGGGCATTATCGCTTTCTTTTGCGGTGCCTGTAATATCACCCTTGTGAAAACTCCAGGCTTGGTTAAACAATACAGGTTTGGCTAAATTTTGCGCCTGTAAAAACCCCGGGAACAAAAGGCTTAAAAACAAGTAAAAATAATGGTAAGATGTTTTTTTCATAAGTTATTATTTATTGCATGCTATTGCTGAAGAATTTGCCACTGCTGGTTAGCATCGTTATTTAATGGCCTCTGAATAATAGAAGCGCCCGCTGTGGTTGCTGCTCCATTTACATCGAGCACCTTATTACTATTGCGGTTGGTAACTTTATATACGCCTGTTTTAATAGCATCAAGCTGCCATTGCTGGCTATTGCCACCGCTTAATTGCTGCTGTATAACATCGGCCCCATCAGCAGTTGAAGCCATATTTATATCAAGGGCAAGGCTGCTGTTACGATTGGTGATCTTATAATAGCCACTGCCCGTATCTGTAATTATCCACTGTTGGTTATTGCCCCCGTTTTGATACCATTGAAGAACCCCTTCGCCGCTTAGGGTTGACGAACCATTAACATCAAGCGCAAGGCTGCTATTAACATTAATAAAACGGTAAAAGGCCAATGGATAAAAAACATCGGTACCGCCGGTACCTACACCCCAACTATACTTAAGCCTGCTAAGGCCCGAGGCATTGGTGTTTGATACAGTAAGATTAGTGCCCGTTCCGTTTAGCTGCTGCATACTGTAGCTATCGCCATTACGGATACCTGGCCAGTAAACACTACCCATCCCGTAGGCGCGAACCTGGTTGGTTATGCCCTGCATATAAGCAATTTCCTGATCGGCAGTTATTGCGCCGGTGTAATTTTTGGCGGTGGTCATGGGTACTCCAAATTCCGTTAAAACAGCACGATTACTGTAGCTACCTACATTTGCTTTAAACCTGCTCTCCCATTCAGCAGCAGTTTTGATATTGCCGTTGCTAAAAAAAGTGTAGTCGTGTATGGATAACAAACAATTAGCGAACCTGTTATCAGCGCCTACCCCTGTAATATCCTGCGAATACGAGGTACCACTTATCAATATTCGCCCCTGCTGCACTGTTGGATATTTACTTAACCATTGCGCACATATGGTTGTCCAATCAGTTAAAGAATAACCATGGGGTTCATTAAATATTTCGAAATAAACACGAGAGTTGCCGCTGTATTTATTTACAATTGTTTGCCACATGGACCAAAACTCCGAAACGTTATCAATTTTCCCGTCTTTTGATGATTGGGCCTCCCAGTAACCTAATATCACATTCATATTTTTACTTACCGCTTTGTCTATAACAGCGGTATAGGCATTCCACCATAATTGTGATGTTGTAGAATAATTAACAGGTAACCTTAGCGTATTAGCGCCGGTGTTTGCCTGTATGCCCGAAAGAACAGCATCAGCCTTTGCAGATACTGTTGCGTAACTATCTGATAAGGTGAGACCACTTAATACTAAGATACCATCGCTAAAATTATCGCCATCGGCAGCCCAGTTTACGCCCTTTAACGCACTTGCGGCATCGGGCGTGTCGGTTGCAACTTCAGGCCCCTTTTCCGGGTTAGTAACAACGGGCAAATTCACGTTCGCTACATCTTTTTTACACCCCGCGTTTAATAAACATAGCGCGGCAAATACAAGAAATACCTTTTTCATAATAAAAGTTTAAATAATATAAAAAGGGGGCGATGGCAATCCCATCAAGCCCCCTCAATCTCAACTCTTATTAGTATCCGTCGTTTTGCTGCAACTGCCCATTAGATGCCTGTATCTCTGTACGTGGTATAGGCAACCAGTAATGTTTGGTCAAGAAAGAACGACCGTCTAAAGCTACCTTTGGCGCATAGCTAAAGCTTCCATTCGCATTTTTGGTTATTATAACACCACCGGCTGGCTTGTTCTCTGTAACATCGGCTATTTTCCACCTGCGTACATCATAAAAACGATGCTCTTCAAAGGCAAGCTCTACACGGCGCTCGTAACGTACCGCGTCTTGCATTTGTGATTTATTTAAGCCTGGAGCAAGTGGAGGCATATTCACCCCGGCACGGCTTCTTACGATATTTATAGCAGAGCGGGCTGACAGCGTTGCACCTACAGGTACCACATCGGCCCCATAAGCTTCGTTGGCAGCTTCGGCAAAGTTTAACAACACTTCGGCATAGCGCATATATATCCATGGCTGGAAACCGGCGTTACCCCATGGGTTTTGCAACGGATAAGCATCATTCATGAATTTTTTAAGATAGTAACCGGTTTTAGTTGTATTCCAGTTCTCATTCCCATCTCTGCTATCTTTACCTCCCGGGATAAATGCTTCAATTGAACGCTCACGGTAGGGGGCTCCATTATATAAAACGGTGGCAGTAAAGCGCGGGTCACGGTTATCATACGGATGCGTGGGGTCATAACCCGAGGTTGGATCGGTAATAGGTTTTCCGTTATCCATCTCATAATCATCAACCAGGTTTTGTAAGGGCGTGTTACCGGCCCAACCGCCATATCCATTTGGTCCGTTTGCAATTTCAAGATGCACATGGTTGTCATTTTTGGTGTACAAACGTTCAAAAATAGCTTCATTGGTTTCATTGGTTAGAAACAGATTAGCATATCCGCCGCCGTAAATACCATACTTATTAAGACTAATAACTTCCTGCGCAGCGGTAACTGCATCTGCCCAGGTACCTACATTGTATAAAGGACTGGCAGCATAAAGTGTTAACCTTGATTTTAAAGCCAAAGCTGCACCTTTTGTAGCACGGCCCAAAAGCCATGACCCATCGTTATTCAGCGGTAATTTAGTGGCTGCATCGGTAAGTTCGCTTACTGCGTAATCTATACTCTCTTTAAGTGTAGCACGTGTAAAAAGTGCAGGATCCTGCAAGTTATCCTGTAAATTAACAACCTTATCGCCCATTAAAACTACACGGCCGTAGTTCCTTATCAGGTCATGATACCTAAACGCTCTTATAAACCTAAGTTCACCTTCGATACGTGTTTTGTGAGCTGCGCTGAACGGTAGTTTGGGTAAAATACTTAACGCATAATTACATTCCCTTATACTACGATAGCTTCTACCCCATAACACGCCCGCACCTCCAAGGTTTTCAGGTGCTAACTGGCCCCTTTGAACCAGCCATGTGGCATCATCATTATTATAAATAGACTCATCAGTAACGGAACTCCACATACTATACTCAAAACCACGGCCAAAGCCCGGGTTTGTGCCTTCTCCCTCTTTATCCTGCAATTTGGCGCCTATATAACGGTTGGTTACATAAGCTTCAAAAATTGCTGTGTCCGTTTCTATGGCTGACGTTGCAATCCTATCAGTAGGCTGCACGTTTAAAAAATCCTTTTTGCACGCAGTCATACACATTACGCCAAGTATGGCTGTATATAATTGCTTCCTATATTGTAATTTCATTTTTGTTAATTTTAAAATTTAACGTTAACGCCCAAGTTGATAATTCGTTGCTGAGGGTAGAACTGTCCGCTTCCGCTGGTTCCTTCCGGGTCATAGTCTTTAACTTTTGATATGGTAAACAAGTTAAATGCGCTTGCATAAAGTCGTAAACCCGATAACTTAAGCTTTGACAAAAGCTGACTGTTGAAATTATAACCTACCTGAACGTTTTTCAACCTTAAAAATGAAGCATCATTAAGCCAAAAGGTACTGTTATACAAACCACCGCTTGTTGCACTTGAGGCACGATCCGTTACAATTGGATAGGTACCATTAGGGTTTGCAGGGCTATAGCGATTATTGGCCCAGCTGCTATAAAAGTTACCTATTGTACCAGCCTCTGGTAATACGTATTGGCTAACCTGAGCCTGGCCTGCAAACAATACAGCAAGGTCAAAATTCTTATAAGCCGCGTTTAAGGTAAAACCATAAGTAATTTGTGGTATGTTACCGTATTTAGTGCGGGTTTGGTCATCGGCAGTTATCTGCTGGTCACCGTTATAATCCAACAGTTTCAAGTCGCCCACTTTTGCACCTGGTACATGCGGATAGCTATCAAGCTCTTGCTGGCTGCGGAACAAGCCGATTGAATTATAAAGCTGATAAGTATTTAACGGCCTGCCTGTTTGGCGTTGGTAGCTCAAAGCTCCTGCAGCCTCATCAATAAATATGATCTTGCTTTTTGCGTAGGTAAAGTTACCACTAACGCCCCAGCTAAATTCTTTACCGCTATTATTGTAACCAAGCGTGCCTTCAAAGCCTTCGCTGTTTACTTTACCAATGTTCTCTGAAGGCACCAGTGGATCGGATCCAAAAGGGTTAACTATACCTGATGAACCAGGGAGAGAAGCGTTTCTGGCAGTTAAGATATCAGATCGTTTTTGTTGGAAGTATATAGCCTCTAAAGTAAAGTTGTGTAAAAACACTGCATTGATACCAACATCAAGCTTTCTTGAAACCTCCCAGGTTATATTAGGATTAGCCAGTTTCACCAGGTTAACGTTTGGCTGAATTACAGGCGACCTGTCTGTAGCTGTAGGATTTATAGCTACAAAACCATTACCTACTAAAACATAGTTATCAAAATACTGGAAAGCATTTACGTTATCGTTACCCAATGAACCGTATGATGCCCTGATCTTTAGATCGTCAAAGAATTTCACTTTATCCTTGAACCAACCTTCTTGCGAGATACGGTAAGCGACTGATGCAGATGGGAAATAACCCCATTGTTTTCCGCTTGGGAATATTGAGCTACCATCGGCACGTAACTGGCCTTCAAAAATGTATTTCTCATCGTAGTTGTAACCAAGTCGGCTTATTATGCTTCGGCGGGTATAATTTGAACTGTAGCCCGAGTTTAGATAATCTGTTGCTGCATTACCTCCCTGAGATAATTCGGGAAGATTTGATGCAAGATAATTGAAACGGGTTGCATCAAAATAATCTAAATGGTTTTTACTTTGCTCATAACCAACAAATGATTCGATGTTATGTAACCCAAACTTTCTGTTAAAGTTTAATTTAATGTTTGAAGTAACAAGCGACTGGTTGTTCTGAGACTGGAACAACGTAGCCTTTTGGTTATTACCACCAACTATGGTACCGTTATAAACATCGTTTGGCTGATCATAGGTGTATAGCACATACGGTTTAGAGAAGTTTTTGTTAAAAGCGTTTGATTTATCTACAGAAAAGAAACCGTCAATAGATAAACCCTCCACACCCGGAATAAGGTAACTTCCTCTTAATATCCCGTTATAAACCTGGGTTGGGTTGTTTACAGTACCGCCAATATCTGTTACCTGCGCCGCCGGGTTATTAAACTCAATACCCGTAGATGGATACCCGTTAGGATAAAAAGCTATAACTGTAGGGTTAGCCCTGTATACTGATCTGAATATATTACCTGCACCTACTGTTGGGAATACCCTGTTTTCTTCCCTGCCCGATATTGACAAACCAACTTTTAATCTTTTATTAATGTTAGCGTCGATATTTGAACGGAAATTGTACTGTTTGTACTTAGTTGCTCCGTCTTTATATAAACCGTCCTGGTATAATGTACCTAATGATATATAGTATTTAACATCATCGTTACCACCGTTTACTGACAGACTTTGCTGATTTTGCAATGCAGTCTTTTTAAGTGTTGTACCTATCCAATCGGTATTTGGATAATTTATAGGGTCTGATCCATCTCTGAATTTTTGGATCTGCTCATCAGTGTAGATCTGATTTAAGCCGCCGCCCTGGTTTGAATTATAAGCTATCTCGTTTCTTAACTGAGCGTAAAGAGCTGCATCAGCCATCTGCGGTAAGCGCGTTGGCGAGCTAAAGCCCTGGTTAAAGCTGTAGTTAATTGTTGGCTTACCTGTTTTACCTTTTTTAGTGGTTACCAGTATAACGCCGTTTGCCGCACGGTTACCATAAATAGCAGCCGATGCATCCTTTAATACCGAAAGGCTTTCAATATCGTTAGGGTCAAGTCGTTCAAGCCCTCCAATTTGGCCGGGTACCCCATCAACTACAATCAACACGTTGTTGCTACCTGTAGTGGCAAGGCCACGCACGGTTATATTAGAACCATCGTAGCCAGGCTCGCCACTTCTGTTATTAATAACCACACCCGAAAAACGGCCCGCAAGAGAGTTTGAAACGTTGGGTTGTGGACTTTTTACAAGCTCGGCACCTCTTACCTGTGATACAGATCCTGCAAGGGTAGCCTTCTTTTGAGTACCGTAACCTACCACTACAACCTCATTTAATGATCTTGAGTCGGCAGTTAATTGAACACTAATGCTGGTTTTGCCGCCAACCCCTATTTCCTGAGGCGTGTAACCAATAAAGGTAAAAACCAATATAGCGTTAGGGTTAGCAACTGTAATGGTGTACTTGCCATTAACATCAGATACTACGCCCTGTGTGGTGCCCTTAACCGCAACAGTAACCCCTGGTAATGGACTTCCTTTTTCGTCTGTTACTGTTCCTGAAACCGTAACATCGGCTTGCTTTAACTCACTTAAGGTAGGGGTAAATTTCAATGCTGTGGCCTGAGACGCCATAGGTACACATAACGGAATAATACCCGTTAGTAAAATACCTAATGCTTTCCTGGTTCTCCGATGCGGTGAAAACTCATTGAGTAAATTTTTTTTCATGTTTTAAGTTTATTAATTGGTTTAATTTCTGTTAACTACACGTCAGGTCGATTGGCTCAATCTTGCTGTAAAGCTTGTTGAGTAATTAAATAACCCGTGAAATAATTAAACAGAATTTGGTTTATGAGTGCTAAGTTGAGGTAAAAAAGCTTTGTTTAAGGGTGGTTAATCCTCATAAAAAGGGGGGCAAAAAGGTAATTTTACCTATAATCTTACCTATAAATTAGAAAAGACCAATTATTTGCGCCAACTAAAAAAGTACTTGCAAGTTTAAAAAAACCCAGTACTGCCGGCTGGAATTAAAAAAGTAGGTTTAGACTTTAAACTGATCAAAGAAAGTATCAAATTCAGTTAAGAGATAGGTTAAACAGCCTTACAATAATAACCGGCACAGGTTACCTTACTGTAACTCTCCTGGCCGCTTTATAATCGTTATTTATAGCTTCGGCCGAGAACACTTTCCTATACTTTTTCATGTATTGAGATGGGTTCATGTTAAAAAGCTTCCTGAATTGCTCCCTGAAGTATTTAATATCATTTATACCTACAAGATAGGATGTTTCGAAGATGTTGTGATTAGTATGGATCAGTATCTCGGCTGCCTTTCTTAACCTAATAAACCTGATAAACCCATTGGCCGACAACCCCGAGATAGATTTTATTTTTTTATAAAGGCTTGAATGAGATATACTAAGCTCGTTGGCCAATGTTTGTATACTAAAATCGGTATCGGTTAGGTGAAGTTCTACAACGCGCATGCAATTATCCAAAAACTCCTTATACTCCAGCGGTATCTTGTGGGTGTTTTTATTAAGTGTAATTTCGTTATAGAAGTACTTTTGCAGGTTGTTTTTGTTTTTAAGGATGCCTGCCACCCTTGCTTTAAGTATTTCTTTATCAAACGGCTTGCTTATATAATCATCGGCACCACCCTCTAACCCCTGCAATTTAACTTCGGTAGATGAGCTTGAGGTTAATAAAATTATCGGGGTATGACTAATGTTTATATCTGCCCTTACCATTGCGCATAGGTCAATACCGCTCATATTGTCCATCACCACATCACTTATTACCATATCGGGCAAAAGTTCTCTTATTTTTAGCAGCCCCTCTTCGGCACTGTTAGCCTCGTGGATGTTATAATCGGCTTTAAATATTATTTTGAGGTATTCTCTAAAGTCGCGGTTGTCATCAATCAATAAAATCGACTTTAATTCGGCGTGCATTTCCTCTTCTCCGGCATCGGTATCTAACAGTTCGTCAACATAAATGCCTGAAGTAGCTTCCTCTATCAGTTCGTGCAACAGAACGGATCCTTCTTCGGTATCCTCATATATAATTTCGGGGTCAAAGTGATGCAATCCTTTTAATAAACTAACTTTAAAAAGCGTCCCCCCTCCATTTTTGCTGGTATAGCTAATATTACCAAAATGATCTTCAACAAAACGCTTTACCAAAAAAAGCCCAATACCAAAACCACCCTTTGATGAGTTGTTTATGCTTTCTTCCTGAAAGAAACGGGTGTAAAGTCTATCGCCGGTTCCCTGTTTTATACCACAGCCATTATCCTGCACACTAATAGTTACAGATGATACGTCTTCGTGTACAGCCATTTTTATATCGCCTCCAAAAGGGGTAAACTTAATTGCGTTTGATAACAGGTTAAACAATACTATCTCAATTTTTTCCCTGTCTGCATACAGTTCAATATATTCCTTTTCGCACAAAAATTCAAATGTTATCTGCTTTGCCTTTGCCTGATGTATAAAACATAAATATACCTCGTTGGCCAGATCCACCATATTTAATCTGGATATTTTCAACTTACCGGTGCTTGAGTCTGCCTTATGGAACAATAACAACTGATCTACCAGGCTTAACAGCCGCTTTGCATTACGGTAAACAATATTAAGGCTGGTAGCATCGTCTGAATTTTGAGTACTTAACAACTCTTTTACGGGATTAATTATAAGCGTTAGCGGCGTACGGAATTCATGCGATATATTGGTAAAAAACGATAGCTTTTTTTGATTCAATTCTTTCTCCTTTTCGCCTTCTAAATGCGCTAATCTTATCTCATATCTTAATTTGGCCTGGCGCTCTTTGTATAAAATATAACTGTAAATTATGCTGCAGATAATTACCAGGTATCCGGCGTAAGCCCACCATGTTAAATACCAAGGCGGTGTAATAATGATGATAAGCGTTTTGCCACTTTTGTTCCAAACACCATCGTTATTAGATGCTTTCACCTTAAAAATATATGTGCCGGGGTCTAAATTAGTATAAGTAGCTTTACGTTGCTGGCCTACCAGGTTCCATTTCTTATCAAAACCTTCCAGCATAAAAGCATACTCATTTTTGGCTGATAAGGTATAGTTAAGCGCAACAAATTCCAGCGAAAAAACATTTTGGTTATAATTTAACGTTACCTGCCGGGCTACATTTAAATTTTGTTTTAGGGGACCATTTGCAGAAGGTGCGATTGACTTGTTGAACACCTGAAAGTTGGTAATTGCAATAGGTGGGGCCTCTTTGTTATAATTAATTAAACCCGGATCAAATGAAACTATACCTTTTCCAGCGGCCAAATATATTTTACCCTGATGGTTGTAAATGGTCGCGTTGACGTAAAGTCCGTCTGCCTCATCAAAATTCTTAACCACGCCTGTAAGCGGATTAAGCATAGACATTCCCTTTTCGGTGGTTATCCATAAGTTTCCGGCCTTATCTTCTACAAGATCGTTAAATACGTTGTTGTTGAACCCGTTTGTTCGCGAATAAACAATAAAAGAGTCGCTGTTTCTATCATAGCGGTTTAAGCCATCTGGTGTACATATCCAAATATTCTGCCGCGAGTCCATAAAGATCTTCTGGATAGAGTTATTACTTATCCCGTTTGAGGTGCCGGCTTTTAATGTATATGATTTGAAATGCCCTGTACGTGGGTCGAAACGGTTAACACCTCCTCCACTGGTACCTATCCATATGGTGTTATCTGCATCTTTTAAAAGGCTATTAAGGTGGTTATTGCTAAGGCTGTATTTACTTCCATCACTATAATAATGCGAATAGGTATTTAACTTACTATTGTATATTTTGAAGCCAGCATCAGATGCCAGACCATAAATACCCGGGCTAATTTCCAATATATCCCTAAATACATCTTCGTTATATAAAGCGCCAAGCGATGAATGGTGATAATGATGTTTAAAAACATTTTTTTGTTCATCAAATTCATCAAACCCAAATTCAGTCATTATCCATATCTTCCCATAACTATCCTGATATAACCGACTTATATCATCATTGCCAAGGCTATTTATATCATTTGAATGGCGATAGATTATGCTGTTGCGCGTTTTTAAGTTATATTTAATAAGCCCCTTACCAGTGCCCAGCCAGGCTGTCTCATTTTTGATCAAGATACTTCTTACAGCAGGTTTTAAACCAGAAAATGCCAAAAACGAAAACTTGATCTGATTAAAATCAAGTTTAGCAACCCCGTCTTTAGCGCATATCCATATAATACCGTGTGCATCCTCATAGATATTGCCATTGGGGTCATTTTTAAAGCCATTTATCAGGGTCCAGTCATTAGTTTGGGTGTTTACCCAATAAAAATTTTCGCTCCCGCCAACAAGTAAAGTATGTTTGCCAGCTGCAATTAGATTAAAAACGGCCTTATTATCAATATCAACCCTATTGAATGATGTAAACTCTTCTTTTTTAGGATCGAACTTATAAAGGCCTTTCCAATACGCACCTATCCATAACATGCCATCTTCGTCTTTACAAAGCGCCCATATATCATTGGGGTTTTTTTGCCCGGGTATTTGTACCTGTTTATAATTGGTAAAACGTTTTGTAACGATATTGAATTTGTTTAAACCGCTCCCCCAGTTGCCTAGCCAAAGGTTTTCGCCATCCTCTACAATAGCGTTAACAGATTTACCTTTCATTGCAAAAGCATTGCTGGCATTGGGCCTGTAAACTTCAAACCTGTTAGCTTTAGAGTTATACTTATTGAAACCATCGTCGGTACCTATCCAGATATCACCACGCGCATCTCTTAGTAACGACCATACTTTGTCATTACTTAACGATGCCTTCTGATTATCTTTATGAAAAAACCTCGTGAATTTTTCAGTTAAAGGATCAAACAGATTCAATCCGTCCATTGTACCTATCCATAACCGCCCTTGTTTATCTGTAACTATGGCGTTTACAAAATTGTTGGATATAGAATTACTATCAAGCTGGTTATTCTGAAATGTTTTAAAATTATACCCGTCAAATTTGCACAGGCCATTTTGGGTACCAACCCACATAAAGCCATATTTGTCTTTTATGGCCGTAGTTGTGTTTCTGGAAGGCAGCCCCTCGTTAATGGTATAAGTAACCAATGCAAAATCTTTGCGAAGGTTTGTAGCCCTACCAGCCGTGTTATATTGGGCCTGCAAGGGTAAATTAAAAAAAACGACAAACAAACACGCAAAATACCACTTCATACTAAACAATGGTCTTTCAAATATACTTGCACGCGCAAGTGTAGCTTCCCTTGTAGCATCTATGCAACTTTTCCTGACAGTAATTATTAACAACATCATTATTGTTATAAATTATTAGTACTCCACATCATACATCTTTCACTACAACTCATTGCACTGCAGGTTAAGTGTTAATCTTGAAAACAGCAGAGCCGTAAATACCGGCTCTTAAAAGCATTTCAAAACCTATCCTACAGCTCAGTTACAGCTATATCGGCATTAATTCAATAAAATTTTTAACAGTTGGTTTAGAATTGTAAAAAACTAATATAGCACAATATTATTAATTGTTAAAAAAACAATTAATAATATTTTAATTAATTATTTCAGTGTTATAGAAAATTTGTTAGAAAGCCTTACTACATGAAAGTTAAAAACTCACACGGGTAAGGCTCAATTTGGGATGGTAGCTAAAGCAGTCAGCAACTGCTATTACTTATTAAAAAAAAAGCTCATCCTTATACAGCACGCTGTGGTGCTATATAGGGATGAGCTTAAAATGCTTGTATTTAAAGGTGCTAAATTAAATTACAAATGAGTTAGTTCCGGCCTTTAATATATATCGCTTCGCTTTCCATATCAGTGCACCTGTGGTTTTCTGCGGCAGACTAATATTTATTTTCCACTTGCCTTTGTCCAAAGTATAAGCAGCAGCAACTTTACCGTTAGGATGAGGCATTTCGCCACTAATAGTTGTTAATGCCCCCAAATGAGGTTCTATTTTTATTTTACTAAAACCCGGTGCGTAACTGTCGATACCCAGCACCGTCCTAAAAAACTCAATATTGGGACTTGCGCCCCATGCATGACAATCGGAGCGAGAAGTGTTAACGTCAGAATACTCGGCCCAGGTAGTAAGGCCCATTGCTATATTTTCGCGGTAAATGCCCAGCCAGCTTATATAATCGTTACCCAAACCTGCCTTTACCAATGCCTGGTTCAGGTAATATTTAAAGTAAACCGAGCATTGGGTTAAACTTTTATCGTTAAGCAACCCGTTAGCCACAGCCGGCATATTCGCTTCGCTTACCATGCCGGTAAGTATGGCCAGCGAGTTAACATGCTGTGAGTACCCGGTTTTTTCTTTAGTATCGGCATACAACTTTTTAACCGGATCCCAGTACTTACGTTGTATGGTGGCCTTTAGCTGCGCAGCTTTTTGATTATATAACTTGGCGTAATCCTGCATACCAATTTTGGCTTCCATTTCTGCAGCCCATTGGTATGCCCATAACAGTTGCAGGTCATAAATAGCCGCGCTACCGTCCTTTCCTTTTACCTCGCCCCACAAATTACCAGCCCAGTCAACAAATGCCCAATATGGAGTATCTTTTAAGGAGCCATCGGCCTGCTGATATTTACTGAAAAAATCCAGTACGCCTCTTTCGCCAAGTAGTTTATTTCTAATAAAATCATCATCGCCACGGTACATCCAGTAATCATGTAACATACCTATATACCATAACGAGAATGGGGATATAACCTGCGTGCCTTTTGAAGGATAACAGCTGGCGGTTACGCCTTCGGGTAAGCGTGAATGGTCGATCTGATTGAGTGCATTACGCGCCAACCGCTCATCACTTGTATTATAGTAAGATACCATAGCTTGTATGCGGGTGTCACCAATGTATTGCAACTGCTCGTAATACGGGCAATCCATGTAAGTTTCCCAGGCGTTAAGCCTTGCTGTACGCCAGCCAATATCCAGCATTTGCTTTATTTCGGTATTATCTGTATTAAATACCGCGGTTCGTTTAAAAGGATAACCCGTAAAAGTGCCATAAAGATCATCGATAACCAGCGGCTCATCTTTGGTTTTTACAAACAGCTTGATATAACGATAAGTACGAAAGTTTAATGTTGTGTACGATTGCCCCTGGCTGCCATCCGCAATCAGGCTGTCTATTCTCCCTACAAATTCCTTTCCGTCTACATCATTCCGGTTACCTTTAATAACACCTTTGCTCCCTTTTTGGTAAAGTGATTCAGCGTAACCAAGTGATATACCCGCAGCCTTGCCGCCACTAAAATTTAACGTTACATAGGCATTTGTTTCAAAAGTTTGGTCGAGCAGTAAAGCAACTGTAGTGTTTGCGGGGATAGTTATCGAAGTCTTTTTTCCCGGAAACGTTGGCGGAATGTTTATGCCGATTGCACTGCGCAATTTAACGAGGCGCTGATAGGTCATTTCTCTTGCCGGCAGTGATGAAGGCACCAATGCCCATTCTATACCCCATGCCGTGCCTTTAAGTTTCCCTTCAGACAAGTTAACTGCACGGGGCCAGGTACTGTCCTCATAAGCCACAGCCGTCCAGTCACCTTTAATTGCGTGGTTCATATCAACCATTTCGCCTTTACTGGCAGCAAAAAAGTAACCGGGGATAGGGTGATGCCCGGTGTCGCGAATGCATTTCCAGGTATTGTTGGTATTTAATATTTCTTCTGTTTGCGAATTACCCTGTAAAATAAAACCAGTGCGTACACTGATCTGCGCTGCGGGGCTGTACTGGCCTTCATTCCAAACGAGCGCGGCTATCGTATTTTTTCCTGCAGAAAGGTAGGATGCCAGATCAACAGTTTCATAATTCCAATAATAAGTATCGCCGCGTGCCGGCCCCAATGAAACCAGTGTGCCGTTAACATATAATTTATAACGATTATCTGCCGACACGTGAACGATGAACGTTGAAGGCTTTGCATTTAAATCAATGTTTTTGCGAAAATAAAAAACGCCATAGCTTGTCCCAGAATCGCCTTGTGCGGCTATCCATTGCGCATTCCATTGCCTATTTGAGGATTTGGCATCAACAGTTTGAGTATGGGCATGTTTAGCCAGGCCTGAACCAAAAAGGAAAAGTAGTATCGTAAAAAAAGATTTCATTGTGGTTGTATAATTGTGTTCGCAATATTGTAAAATAAACCTGCTAAAACAAATTAAATCGATTTAGCTAATTAGAAAACTATTTAATAAATTGCCCCCGAAATAAAATTTTATGCGATCTATTTTTAAATTAACCCTAAGCACAGCCTTTTTACTACTGCTTCAATCCACA
>NZ_JAQBOI010000194.1 GCF_028288105.1 Mucilaginibacter sp.
ACCCCGAAAATGAAACACCTCAACTTGAAATTAGCTTTTGTAGCAGGTTTGTTTTCCTGCACCAGTTTATTTGCCCAGTCGCCCGATACTGCTGTTTTTGGTCGCATTCGCCGTGCCGAAATGAGTAGCTCGCAAATACCGCAAATTGCACATTATATAACGGATGTATCCGGCCCAAGGCTTACCGCCTCTGCGGGTTATAAACGTGCCGCTACATGGGCCGTTGAAACCATGAAAAAATGGGGATTAGTTAACGCCAAACTTGAACCATGGGGCGATTTTGGCAAACAATGGGATCTGCAGGATTTTAGCATTATTATGAAAGCACCATATGTGCAGCCGGTAATGGCCTACCCTAACCCATGGAGCGCTGCTACTAATGGTTTACAGCAAGCACAGGTAGTGGTGATAACACCGGGCCAGGCTACGGATACCGTTTATATTAAACAACAACTGAATGATTTTAAAGGGAAATTTATTTTAGTTACCGGTTCTGCTATCAACAAAGATGTAAACTTTAAACCGGCAGCAGAACGCTTAACCGATGAAAAACTGGCTAACATGAAGGACACTTACATGGTTACCCGCAAAGAGATAGAACAATTTGGCGGTTACTTTAAAACGCTCGCAAAAGTTGATGTATTGCTTAAACAATCGGGCGCCTTTGGTGTGATAAGCGCATCAAGCTCAAATAATAACGGGACTGTATTTGTACAGGATATGGGCGCGCATAAACTTACCGCGCCGGCAACTGTGCCTAAATTAAGTATGGCTTATGATGATGGACAAAAAATAAAACGCCTGATACAAAGCGGCCACCCTGTTGAGCTTGCTATAAACATCAGCGCGAAATCATCAACAGATGATATTAAAGGTTATAATGTTGTTGCCGAGATCCCGGGTACAGATCCTAAACTTAAATCGCAGCTGGTAATGCTTGGCGGGCACCTTGATTCGTGGCAGGCGGCCACTGGCGCTACCGATAACGGCGCGGGCTGTATTGTGATGATGGAAGCTGTAAGGCTGTTAGATTCGCTTGGGCTTAAACCAAAACGCACCATCCGCATTGCCCTATGGGGCGGCGAAGAACAGGGCGTTTATGGCTCGTACAACTACGTAAAAAATCATTTTATGGGTATGGATTACAAGCTTAAATCAGAACAGTCAAAGGTATCTGCCTATTATAATTTGGATAACGGCACTGGTAAAATACGCGGTATATTCGCGCAAGGCAATACAGAAGTTAAACCAATATTTGAACAATGGTTTGCGCCTTTTAATGATCTTGGTGCAAAAACAGTTACTATGAGTAATACCGGTTCAACCGACCATCTGTCGTTTGACTGGGCGGGCATACCGGGTTTCCAGTTCATACAAGATCCGATAGATTACGAAACCAAAACCCACCATAGCAACCAGGATAATTATGATCACCTGCAGGTTGAAGATCTTAAACAGGCGGCCATTATTGTAGCTTCGTTTGTGTACCAAACCAGCATCGAAAAAGATATGATGCCACGCAAACCACTTGTTAAAGAGATCTTTGCTTTTGATGGCTTATAAGATTTTGATTGATATTTAAAGGCCTTAGCATAGCTGCTAAGGCCTTTTTTGTTCATATATCCAAACAAAACCATCTGCCAATTTTTATATCTAAATGAATTGGTATATCGGTTGTTCGGGGTTTCACTACAAGCATTGGCGGGGTACGTTTTACCCCGAAAAACTGGCCATGACCAAATGGTTTGGTTATTACTGCCGGCACTTTAGCACGCTGGAACTAAACGTTACCTTTTACCGTTTCCCGCAACTTTCGTTTTTACAAAACTGGTATGAGAAGAGCCCGCCGGAATTTAGGTTCGCGGTAAAAGCGCCAAGGGCTATCACCCATTACAAAAAATTTAACGATACGATTGATCTGCTGAGCAGTTTTTATGATACAATTGGCGAAGGCTTGCAAGAAAAGTTAGGCCCGGTGCTGTTTCAGATCCCACCCAGTTATAATTATACCGAAGAAAAGCTGGACAAGATCCTCAAAGCCCTAAACCCGGCATTTAGCAATGTATTAGAACCAAGACACGTAAGCTGGTGGCAAGATGATATATATCAGAAACTCGCCGAACATAACATTACCTTCTGTGGAATGAGCCACCCTACCTTGCCCGATGATGTGATACAGAACACGCCCGTTATTTACTACCGTTTCCACGGTGTGCCCGAGTTGTACCGTTCACGCTATTCAACAGCGTATTTACAAAAAGTTGTGGATGCAGTTAAGGCAAACCCAAAGGCTAAACAAGGCTGGTTTTACTTTAACAATGATGTAGAAACACATGCGATAGATAACGCTAAAGAAATGATGGGAATGGTTGGTTTAACTACTCCTCTATCTTATTTATCAGGATCGCCAAACCAGCCTTTACTTTTTTAATAAGTACGGCCAGATCCTCTGGCGATAGATTCTGCTGTAGGTCTTCTTCGTTAATGTCGTTCATTTTATCAAGGATCTGGTCTAAACCCAGGTCATGCTCTTCGTTAAGGTTATCGCCATCCAGTTCCAGCACCACAAATAGGCTTGATAAGCGCTGATAGTATGTTTCCTGGGTTAGTTTATCCAGTGTATGGTATTCCAGCTTAAGCCTGTACAAAAATTCTTCTAATATCATCTGCTGAAAATAAAACAGGTGGTTCAGTAATTAATTAACTAAACCACCTACGGTGAAATTTAATATTATTTACTATCCCCTATGCCTGCGGCGTTTCTTTTTCTTTGTTTCGGTTTGCTTGCGTTTTTGGGAACGGCTTACGGTTTGTTTATCGGGCTCGGCTTGTTTTGCAACAGACTTATTAGCATTTACAGTGGTCGAATCTGTACTTAGCTGTTTTACAGTAAAATCGTTACTGCGCAAGCTATATTCCAATTGGCGTTTTGCGCCCGTTGGCTTAGCGGCTGCATTATTCCCGTCATAAATAGGAAACTCACGTATTAGCTTACCCTCTTTTATGTAGAAATTATCGTTACCCCGATACCCTTTTTTTTGCGAGTTGGTCAGTTTCGGAAAATCCAGCTTATTGGCATCGTTATTATTAAACTCAAAAGCATAGATCTTAGCATAATTCACCGTATCCTTTCCTTTGGATTGGATCAGTATCTCCGGGTTGCCATCAAGGTCCATATCGGCGTTGTAAACCTCGGTAATAGTGCCGTCAAGGTCGCCCGTGGTAGTGGTGTACTGCATCTTAGATGAATCTGAATGCAAAATAGCAAAAGCACCGGTAGCTGTTGAGCCCCTGCCCCAGCTTACAATATCGTAAGTTTGCCCCGGCGAAACCTCAATCGCCTTATGATAACGGAATGGTTGCATTACAGCAGGTTTGGCTACCGCGTTATTGTTTGCCGCGGTTTTTTTATCATCGCCGCCGCAGCCGGCTATAAATAGCCCGATTGCCGATATGAATAAATAGTTTCTAAATTTCATATTTAAAATATAGCGCTTAGTTAAACATCATATCTGGCGACACTTCTCCTTTTGGTTTACCCGGTATGGTCATATAAACCCGTAAACCACTACCCGATGTATTCGCGTCTACGTATTTGATAGTGATCTTATGATAGCCTTTAAGCAATGGTATTACACCTTGCTGCTCAACAGGGCCGGTGCGGCCATCGTTATCTACGATCGCTACATCATCTATCAATAAAACCGAACCGTTTGATGATGCCGTTGAAAAACCGTAATTACCATCAACATCAACTTTTAAATAACCGTTAAATACCACACCGTATTTGTTAAACGCTTTTTTGAAAGCGCTTAGTGCAGTGCTAAAACTTTTTGCTATACCGGTATCTATCACCGCAGCCGGGTTTATCTGTGTAGTGTTAACATATGTACCTGCCGAAGCCTGGTATTTTAACCCTGGAGCATTCCCGGTGTATTGTACCGGTGCTAATGGGGCCTTGTTAAATATTTTGGCGGCAGTAATAACACTGCGTTTACCTGAAGGGGTTACCACAATGGTTTTCAGGTCGCGGTATTCATCAAGCGGTACCGGATAGCTCATAGGGCTGGTGTATAACAACTCCGTTTCGCGCGGGGTGTAACCATCTATGGTATAATAGATCTTTGCCCCTTTAACCGGCGATTTAAGGTTAACAGTAAGTGTACTTCCTATCATGGTAGTATCGGCAGCACCAATAGCAGCAGGCACGCGATAGTTATAACCGTTTTTATCAAGCCGGGCCAGGTGCTGCGGCAAACGGGTCTCTGAAAAATCTTTATAATTTTTATTGGCCATAGGTGTCCATGCTACTTCAGATAAGGCCAGCATACGCGGCAATACCATGTATTCTACCTTTGCCTCGGAAGTGATGTATTCTGTCCAAAGGTTGGCTTGTACCCCTTTAATATATTTTTGCTGTTCGGGTGTTAAAGCAGCAGGTGTTGGGTTGTACGCGTAAGTTTTTTGTATAGGTGCATTACCGCCAATACCTACAGGTTCCTGGTTAATTTTTCCCTGCGCGTGGTCAAAATATAATCCCTGGCTGCTTGGGGTCATGATCACATCGTGGCTTTCTTTGGCCGCCTGTATGCCGCCTTCTTCTCCCCTCCAGCTCATTACAGTAGCGTTTGGTGCAAGCCCTCCTTCTAAGATCTCATCCCAACCAATAATGCTGCGGCCTTTACTGTTCACAAATTTCTCCATACGCTGTATAAAGTAACTTTGCAAACCATGCTCATCTTTTAGTTTCAGGCGTTTGATAAGGTCCTGGCAAAATTTTGATTGCTTCCATACATCTTTCGGGGCTTCATCGCCACCAATGTGAATGTATTTGCTTGGAAACAGGTCTATTACCTCTGTTAACACATCCTGTAAAAAGGTAAAGGTTTTTTCTGACGGGCAGTAGATATTGTTAAATACCCCCCATTTACCTGATACCTCATATTTTCGACCTGGATCACAGCTTAATTCGGGATATGCAGATAAAGCGGCTAAAGCATGGCCCGGCATTTCAATTTCGGGCACAATGGTGATATAGCGGTCTGCCGCATATTTGATCACATCGCGTATTTGATCTTGCGTATAATAACCTGCTACCGGAACACCATCATACTGAAGCGGCGTACGGTCTTTATAGTTACCGATAACGCTTTCTTTACGCATGCTACCCACAGATGTAAGTTTTGGGTATTTCTTGATCTCGATGCGCCAGCCCTGATCATCTGTTAAATGCCAGTGAAAAGTGTTTAGCTTGTATACTGCCATCAGGTCGATATATCTTTTTACAAACTCTACCGAGAAAAAGTGCCGACAAACATCAAGCATCATCCCCCTATAGCCAAAACGTGGGTAATCTTCAATAACAACAGCTGGTAATTTAGCGGTTGCGGCCCTGTTAAGCGGTATTAGCTGAATAAGCGTTTGTATGCCGTAAAATAAACCCGCGCCCTTACCTGCAACAGTAATTTGCTGTGGAGTGATGGTTAGTCTGTATCCTTCTTCAGGCAGGTTCTCGGTACCTGTTGATGTTAAATATATAGAGGTTGTACTAACGCCGGCATTTTTTAACCCTACCTGTTTGTTGTAGGCCATGTTATTACTCAGGAAAGAGGAGAAAAACTGTACTGCCTTATTGTTTGGCGTATCGGCTTGTATAATGGTTTCCTGGCTCAATACAAATTCGCCGGGGGCTTTTTTTATAGATACAGGTGCCGGGATGATCCCTGCATATGGGTCAGTATCCTGAGCATTTACAATAAATGATGAAGCAATCAAAAAAGCAAGTAACGCAGATATCCTTTTATTCATAGTAAAAACAAAATCAGGTGAATAACGAGGTGGTGAATTTAGCATTATTTAAAAAAAATGCATTACATGTCATGTAAAAAATACACTATTAAGCAAAAAAGGCTGCTTTCTATTCAGAAAGCAGCCTTTTTTTAATATTTTGATATTGGTTAGACACGAGGTATCGCGTCTCTACGTTACGCGGTTACCACATGCTCTTTAGCAGCCAGATAACGCTCGGCATCAATAGCGGCCATACAGCCTGTACCTGCAGCCGTAACTGCCTGGCGGTAAATATGATCTTGTGCATCGCCGCAGCAAAATACGCCTTCAATATTAGTTTCGGTTGAACCAGGGCGGGTTATAATATAACCTGTTTC
>NZ_JAQBOI010000095.1 GCF_028288105.1 Mucilaginibacter sp.
GCTGTTGGTCTTTTACGCCAATGTCCTTCCCTATAGCTTTAGCTGTAGTAAAATCAAAAGCACTGCCTTTTACCGTTTCTATCTTCCCGGTTGGTATAAGCAAGCTATCAACCGGCGTATAAGCATCAGCATTTATTTGCAGAAGATGATTAGTAATTTCCTTTGTGCCTGAGACCCCATTCAAGTTAAAATAAGCATGGTTAGTAAGGTTAATTACCGTTGCCTTATCCGTAGTTGCGTGGTATGCTATTTCTAAAGAATTATCGTCTTTAAGTGTGTAGGCTACAATTATTTTAAGGTTGCCGGGATACCCTTCCTCTCCATCTTTAGATAAATAAGATAACTCGAGAATTTGCCCGTTTGCTTTTGTAACATCCCAAACCTGTTTAAAAAAACCATTAGCTCCGCCGTGTAGGGAATTAGGGCCGTCGTTAACATTTACCTGATATGGCTTACCATCCAAAGTAAATTTGCCTCTTGCAATTCGGTTACCATACCTGCCTATAAGAGCGCCAAAATAATTTTCTTTAAGCTCACGATAGTCTTTTAAATTTTCGTACCCAAGAATCACATCAACAAGCTTGCCTTTCTTATCAGGAACAAGCAGGCTTACCAGGCGGCCTCCATAGTTAGTTATAGCAGCCTCAACGCCGTTTTTATTTTTTAACGTGTAAAGCTTAACTTGCTTATTATCAACTTTAGCATTAAAAGATGCGCTATCGGGTATAGTGTTCTGCAGGCTATCAGCAGCACCTGTAGTTTGTTTGGGTTTTGATACGTTATTGCAAGCCACAGTAAAAAAAATACCAGCGGCAAAAAGAGCAACATTAAAAAATTTCTTGCGCATAATTAGCTACTTAATTAGCATAGGTTTAAAGCCTATGTATATTGGTTATTATAATTGGTTTATTTATTGAAAGAGTTAATAGATTAACTGCTATTACAAGCCTAATATAGTACTATTATTTTTAACTGTATAATAAACAATTAAAAATAGTATTTTAGTTATAATCAGGCATATTTGGCTGGTTAGTAAGTTAAAAAAAATGTTAAATTTGTTTAAAATGAATACCGCATTTATAAATGAATAGATACTATAAGCAAAGCCGTGGTCTTAATGCTGTTGATTGTATAATTTTTGGCTTTGACGGAGAAAACCTAAAAATACTTCTTATAAAACGTGGCTTTGAACCCGAGAAAGGTAAATGGAGCTTAATGGGCGGATTTGTGCAGGGGAACGAAAATTTGGACCAGGCATCAAACCGTATTTTAAAACAGCTAACCGGGCTTGACGGCATGTACCTTGAACAGCTGCATACTTTTAGCGACCCAGACAGAGACCCGATAGAAAGAACTATTTCTACCGCCTATTTTGCATTGATAGATCTTAACAAATATGAAACGCAAATAAGCACCGAGTACCATGCCGAATGGTTTGCACTTAAGCGTTTACCCAAGTTAATATTTGACCAGCAAGAAATGGTTGAAATGGCCAAAAGACGCCTGAGATATAAGGCTGCCCTGCACCCTATAATGTTTGAATTACTGCCACCACGATTCACTATCCCACAATTACAAAACCTGTACGAAAGTGTGTATAACACTACTATTGATAAAAGAAATTTTAGTAAAAGGGTGCTTGCTACAGGCCTGCTTATAAAACAAGATGAAAAAGATAAGTCGGGATCTAAACGTGGTGCATTTTATTACCAGCTTAATATGCAAAACTATTATGCAAACTTTCAATCATTCCTAAATTTTATACCCAACCCAACCCACCTCATTTTTTAATGCTGAGATGGGTTGGTTCGGTATCAATCATTTTTATATAATAATCTTCCTATTTGCTTTATCAGCATCTACCAAAATTTAACATAAAGCATAGTAAGCAATAATAAAGTTAATATGATAAGCGCAAGGGTTGAGCGATCAACCTTGAACATGCTTTTAGGAATATCAAAAGCTTTAGGATTAACCTTAGGGCCCGCAAAGCTAACAACTACCATTACTAAAACAGTAAAGAAGAAGGATAGCCCCATGCATATCAGAAAGGGGATTTGCCAGGTGCCTTTAGCATCGCCGGTAGGAAATGCGGTGTATAATAATGTTTCGTGTCCAAATAAGGCGGGTGCAAAATTGTTAAACAATACCGACATGCCAAACCCGGTTAAAATACCTGCAATGGCTGCAGCCCCGGTGGTTCTTTTCCAAAAGAAACCTAAAATAAATATGGCAAATATACCCGGGCTAATGTATCCGGTATATTTTTGAATGTACGTAAAACCACCTTCGCCACTTATACCTAAAAGATCTTTCCAGGTAAGCATTATAGAAAACACTAAAGCAGCCAGGATCACTATTTTACCAACAATAACCATTTTTTTCTCGCTGGCATCTTTAGCTATGTGTTTCTTATAAATATCAAGGGTAAAAATAGTGCTTATGCTGTTGGCTTTCCCTGCAAGTGAAGCAACAATAGCTGCAGTAAGTGCGGCAACAGAAAGTCCTTTAAGCCCGGTTGGCAAAAAGCCCAGTATAGCGGAGTAAGCATTATCCGCATTAAAATGCCCGCCCGAAGTCATTTCTTGTTGCAGTGCTCCATTCTTATAAAGTACGTAAGCCGCTATACCTGGCAACACTACTATAATGGGCATTGCCAGTTTCATTAATCCCGCAAACAAGATACCTGTACGGGCAGTTTTAAGATCGGCGCCTAACGCTCTTTGTGTAATGTACTGGTTGCAACCCCAATAGTTTAAATTAACTATCCACTGACCGGCAAAATACATGGCAATACCAGGTAAAGCTAAATATTTGTTGATCTCTGTTTGTGAGGCACCAGGTTTAGGTTTAGCCATTATCATCTGGAAATGGTCTGGCGCATCCTTAAGCATTGCAGTTAACCCGGCCATAGCATTTTCGCCAAGGCCAAAATGCTTGCTTACTAAAGTTAAGGCAATGTAAGTGGTAGCTAATCCGCCAATAACTAAAACTAACACCTGTATCACATCGGTAAAGCCAATAACCTTCATGCCGCCAAGTGTAATAAACAAGGCAAAAATGGCCAGTGCAATAATAATCTCATGTAAATACCCGCCGCCGGCTAAACTATTAATGGCAAGCGCACCCAAATACAGTATCGAGGTAAGATTTACAAGCACATACAACAGCAACCAAAAAATTGCCATAATAAAGCTTACCGTTTCATTATAACGGTTATGCAGAAATTGTGGCATAGTGAATATCTTATTTTTAAGATACACCGGTATAAACCATACAGCCACAATAATTAGTGCAATAGCAGCAACCCATTCGTACGCGGCAACAGCCAGGCCAACTGAAAAGCCTTGCCCGCTGGTACCAATAAATTGCTCGGCAGAAATATTTGAAGCGATGAGCGATGCGCCGATGGCCCACCAGGTTAAAGAGCCTTCGGCAAGAAAGAAGTCCTTACTGTCTGAAACCCCTTTAATTTTTTTGCGGCTGTAGATCCAGTAGCCGTAGCCGGATACTATGATAAAATAGATCACAAAAATTACGTAATCTATGCCTGTAAACTTGTTCATAATTTGATTTTAACTTAGGTTAATTGAGTTATCAAACAGGCAGTCATCTCCCATCCTACTGCCTGTTTGATTGATAATTTTATCTGTAAGCTACTTCGTTCCAGCGTAATTCATTGCGAAACTGTTCTATAGTAGTGCCTTTGCCAATACGCAAAAATTCTATACCGGCCATATCTGCAAAATCCTGCAGTTGTTCGGCTGTTAAATTCTGGCTGTAGGCTGTGTGGTGGGCCCCGCCTGCATAGATCCATGCAGCGCAACCGGTTTTCATATCTGGCAGGGGTTTCCAAAGCACCCTTGCAACCGGAAGATTAGGCAGATCGTTTTGCGCCTCAACAGCTTCAACCTCATTAATTAGCAGGCGAAAACGGTTGCCTATATCAATTAATGATGCGTTAAGCGCATTGCCTGCTGCTACATTAAACACCAAACGCGCAGGATCGGCTTTACCGCCAATACCTAAGGGGTGCACCTCTAACACAGCTTTGCCATTGGCTAATGATGCATCTATCTCTAACATATGCGAGCCTAAAACCAATTGGTTATTAGGGTCAAAATGATAAGTGTAATCCTCCATAAAGGCATTCCCGCCAGCAAGCCCGCTACCCATAACTTTAAAGGCACGTACCAGCGCGGTTGTTTTCCAATCGCCCTCGCCAGCAAAGCCATAACCATCGGCCATCAGGCGTTGCGCCGCAATACCCGGCAATTGTACCATCCCATGCAGGTCTTCAAACGTATCAGTAAATCCTTTAAAACCACCATCCTGTAAAAACTTACGCAGGCCCAGTTCAATTTTAGCTGCTTCATAAACTGATGAATAGTTGTCACCTCCTTTTTTAAGCGAGGCATCCATTGTATAGGTGGTTTCATACACATCAGTAAGTGCCGTAACATCGGACTCGCTAATGTTATTGATTACCTCCACCAGGTCGCCAATTCCGTATGTGTTTACCGAAAAACCAAACTTAGATTCAGCCTCTACTTTATCACCATCGGTTACGGCTACAAAACGCATGTTATCGCCAAAACGGGCAAATTTTGCACCTTGCCAATCGAACCAGCCTGCAGCTGCGCGCGTCCAGCCTTCTATCTGACCTAATACTTCGGTATCCTGCCAGTGGCCAACCACTACTTTGCGATTTTTGCGCAAGCGCGATACCATAAAACCAAATTCCCTATCGCCATGTGCACTTTGGTTAAGGTTCATAAAATCCATATCTATCGAACTCCATGGTATATCGCGGTTGTATTGGGTATGCAGATGCAGCATTGGTTTCTGCAGGATATTCAAGCCCCTTATCCACATTTTGGCCGGAGAAAAAGTATGCATCCAGGTAATAATACCAATACAGTTTGGCGTTACATTAGCTTCTTGCAGTGTTGTATAAATCTCGTCTGTTGATTTTACCACAGGCTTATATACCACACGAACCGGGATGTTACCGGCAGTGTTTAGCCCTTCGGCAATATGTTGCGAGTGAATTGCTACCTGCTTAAGGGTTTCCTCGCCATATAAGTTTTGGCTACCTGTAATAAACCATACTTCAAAGGTTTTTAGATCTATCATTATAATAATTAGTGATTGAGTGAATTATTGATTTAGTGATTTTTTTATTGCGGTGATAGTTTGAGCAGTATTGCGCCATGCAGATTAATATCCTGGCTATAACCATTTTTAAACTGGCCAACATCCTGTTTCTTCCACAGGTTGCGCACTTTTACATTGCCTTTAAGCCTAAGAGCGGCAAAGTCAACCGTTACTTTTTGGTTGTTATCGCCAATGTTAAACAGCGCCGCATACACATCTTTGTTACCCGGGATATGCGAATACCAAACCATTGCCCCATCCTTTTTATAAAGTTGTTTGGGATTTTCACCTTGCTGGTTTACCGCTAATACTTCAGCATTTGTAAATAATTTAAGTTCCAGATCACGATTTTCGGGCAGGTTGCCACCAATCATAAGGGGCGAGCGATAAATGCTCCAAAAAGTCATATGGGTATACTGTTCATCTTCGGTAAAACGACTGTAACGTTCCTGACCAACCGGCCCGCGTTTAGAGAGTTTACCTATTTGTATCATATCGCAATCGGGCCAATGGCCGGGGCCGCCAACGCCTTCCCAGTTTTTGGCATAGTCAAACATGTGCAGTATTTCTTTCCAATTATCCCAAAAATCATCGGCCATCCGCCACATATTGGCATATTTGGTGGCGTGAACCGCCTGCGCTACAGGTGTTTCTCCGGGCGAAAGGCTCAATACCATTGGCCGGCCACAATTGGCTATTGCCTTTTGATAACCTTCAACTTCGGGCGCACTGTAAGGACGCGAAAGGTCATCAACTTTTATAAAGTCAACTCCCCATGAAGCATAAAGTTCCAATATAGAATTGAGGTATTCCTGGGCGCCCGGCTTGCTCATGTTTAAACCATACATGTGATTCATCCAGGTACATGTCGAATTAGTATCCGCAACCATATCTGCCGTAATACCATTAGTACCTTTTACCGGCGATTTTGCCCATACGGCTTGACGTGGAATGCCGCGCATAACGTGAATACCAAATTTTAAACCTTTGCTATGCACATAATCTGACAGCGGTTTAAAACCATCGCCCTTAAATGCCGAAGGGAATTTATTGGGCTGTGGCATCAATCTGCCCCACTTATCCATTGTAAGCCACGGCACGTAAGCCCCATCGCCCAACCGCATCTGAAACGGGTTGCCAATATTACTACCCGGAGGGTTATCATAAGCCCATAAAAAATCAACCACGATATATTCCCAGCCGTAGGCTTTTAGGTTTTTGGCCATGTAATCGGTATTGGCTTTAACTTCGTCTTCGTGCACTGCCGAGCCAAAGCAGTTGTAACTGTTCCAGCCCATGGGGGGTTTAGCGGCTATAATATTTTGTGCAGTTAAAGTACTGCCAAAGCAAGTGCATATAATTAGTGCTACTAATAATTTCTTCATTTTATTGTCCGTAATAAGAGTCTGGGCCATGTTTGCGTTCGAAATGTTTTTTGATGAGGGCATCCTTTAAGCGTGGCGAGTTAGCGTTTATCTGCTCGGTAAGGTATGCCATATGGGCAACGTTCTCTAAAACAGCACTATTATAAACGGCTTTAGCAGCTGTTTTTCCCCATGTAAATGGGGCATGGTTGCTTACCAGCACCATTTCAACTTCCTCATAACTTAAGCCCAATTCCTTAAAATGATCAATGATCTGAAAACCGGTTTGATACTCATAATTCCCTTGTATCATTTCATCGCTCATGGGGGGGGCGCATGGTACATCAGCAGTAAGATGATCGGCATGTGTGGTACCAAATATGGGGATGCAGCGCTGTGATTGTGCCCAAGACGTTGCAAAGGTAGAATGGGTATGTACTATACCCCCAATTTTTGGCCAGTGCTTGTATAAAACAGCGTGCGTTTGGGTATCTGATGATGGGCGATGGTCGCCTTCAATTGTTTTACCATCAAAATCTACGATCACCATTTTATCAGGTGAAAGTTCATCATAAGGTACACCACTTGGCTTTATAGCAAATACACCCAATTCCCTATCAGCGGCGCTTACATTACCGAAGGTAAAAAGCACCAATTGCAGCTTTGGCAGTTGCATGTTGGCCTCATAAACCTCCTGTTTCAGTTGTGTATATTGACTCATATTATGCGTTTTGTAATTGGCTTTGTATTTTTAAAGCTGTTTGCTGCGCGATGTAACCACCAAATTCCTGATATTGCTGATAACGTTTTTGGTAAACAGCATGCAGTTGCGGGTTGGGTTCATAGCTTTCTTCAAAACCGCGGCCCATAGCCTTCATAGCGGCTTCTACATTTGGGTAAATACCGGCTACAACAGCAGCAAACATAGCCGCGCCTAAAGCACAGGTATGTGTAAATTGGTGTATGCGGATAGGCATGCCTAAAATATCGGCCATCATTTGCATTACGTAAGGCGACTTTTTAGCTACGCCGCCAATCCCAATAATGCCCTTAACCGGGATACCTTCACTTATAAAACGATCTACAATGCTTTTTGCGCCAAAACAGGTAGCTTCTGCCAAAGCACGAAAAACACGCGGTGCATCGCTACCCAAATTCAAACCATTTATAGCACCTTTCAAAGATTGGTTGGCATCCGGCGTGCGGCGGCCATTAAACCAGTCGATAGCCAGTTCGTTATCCTCATCAACAGGTAACAAAGCGGCTTGTCTGCTAAGTTCAGGTATAATTAATGCTGATAATTCTTCTTTTAAAGCTTCGGCTGTAGCGGCGTCTATTACGTTCGATTGATCGAGCAGGTTATTTAACGGCCATGATATTAAACTTTTGAACCATGCATAAGTATCGCCAAAGGCAGACTGCCCTGCTTCCAGCCCCGCCATTCCGGGTATAACCGAGCCATTTACCTGCCCGCAAATA
The DNA here is from genome assembly GCF_028288105.1 of Mucilaginibacter sp. GTDB lineage: Bacteria > Bacteroidota > Bacteroidia > Sphingobacteriales > Sphingobacteriaceae > Mucilaginibacter. The sequence goes on from NZ_JAQBOI010000095.1 coordinate 8,001, forward strand.
CCTTTAACCAGTGTACCATCAATTTCGGCCGATGGTGCAACCAATATATCACAGGTAGAGGTACCCATTACTTTGCTCAGGAAGTAAGGTTCTATCTGTCCGCCAACCGCGCCCATGTGCGCATCAAAGGCGCCTGTACCCACAACAACATCGGTACTAAGGCCCAAACGCTCTGCCCACTCGGCACTTAAATTGCCTGCGGCTTTATCTGCGGTATAAGTTTCGGTGTAAAGTTTTTCGGTAATGCCAGTTAGCAATGGGTCGAGCAAGCTAAAGAAACTATCGGGCGGCAAGCCGCCAAATTCCTCTGCCCAAAGTGCTTTATGCCCCGCAGAGCATCGCCCGCGCTTAATATCGGTCGCATTATTGCCTCCGGTTAAAAGAAAAGGGATCCAATCGCAATGCTCTACCCAGGAGTGCATGGCATCTTTAACAACATCATCAACCCTTAAAACATGTAAAAGCTTTGCCCAAAACCATTCGGATGAGTAAATACCGCCAACGTATTTAAGGTAATTGGTATCAAATTTTTCGGCGTGCGCATTTATTTCAGCCGCTTCTTTTATAGAGGTGTGATCCTTCCATAAAACAAACATGGCATTAGGGTTAGTTTTAAATTGCGGCAAAAGCGCAAGCGGCGTGCCTGTAGCATCAACCGCTACTGGGGTAGAACCAGTAGTATCTATAGATATACCTTTAATCAATTTTGCTATATCTGCGCCCCCCGCAATACTTATGCAGTCTTTAATGGTAGCTTCCAGTCCTTCAATGTAATCTAAAGGGTGCTGCCTGAACTGGTTTAGAGCAGGATTGCAATATAAACCATCACGCCAGCGTGGGTAGTAAAAAACAGATGAAGCAAGTTCTTCGCCGTTTTGGCCATTGACAATTACTGAACGTACAGAATCTGACCCGTAGTCAATTCCGAGCAAATAAGCGGTTTCCATAAATTGGTTTATAATTATTGTCTAATTAACACTTATTATTTCTTTTTTCAAATAAATAGTTGAAAAATATTTTCAAAATGAGGTCAAAAACTTGTTACAATAGGCTGAAATCAGGATGGATAGATAAGAAAACCCATACCTCACATAATTTAGCAGCGTCCCTGTAAAGAAAAAAATAGCGGAATTGAATGTTTAAATTACATTAATAAATGCGGTGTCTTACTCTGATACGGTATAATGTTATAGGCAGACAAAATGCAATAATAACCGTAACGGAGAATTACCGGCTAAGAATAATGGTTAATAGGAAGTAGCTACAGGCTTGTTATATTAACAGACCTTTTAGATAATCGCTCGTATAATCAGATGAAAAATTTAAAATATTACAGAGGTAAGAAAACTCCGCGGTTTTATGCGTTGTGGTTAATACAACACATTGCATTTGGGCATTTGCGGCAGCCTCTGCCCCTTTTGGCGCATCTTCAAAAACCACACATTCAGCCGGTGGCACCCCAAGTAATTCGGCAGCCCTCAAAAAAGTTTCGGGATGGGGTTTACTTATTTCAACATCGTCCGCACTTACAATAGCCGAAAAATATTTACGTATATCAAGGTTATCTAATACAAAATCGATATTAAATGGGATAGCAGCAGAGGCAATGGCCATTGGGATATTTTGCAGATAAGCAGTCTCTAAAAATTCGCTTAGCCCCGGCAGCAATTGCAGTTTAGGTAAAAATGCGCTTTGGTAACGTCGCTCTTTTTCAATTGAAAGCGCAGTCATCTGTTTATCAGAGAAATGGTTTTCACCGAACATCCTTACTAATACCTCATTATTTTTTCCATACATGTTCTGTTTAACCTGCTCATAGCTGAAGTTTCCACCCAGATCGTTATTCAGTATATCTTCCCACGCAGATGTATGGTAAGACATATCATCTATCATAGTTCCATTAAGATCAAATATAAAAGCTTTCATATGCCTCAAACTTACAAAGCATAAATACTACATAACTAATATTTTATCAATTTTTTATTTATAATTGTAAATAATACATTTATTAATTATCATGCATCCTAAAGTGTTGAATTGCATAGTAATTAATTGCGTGCGGCCTAAAAATGCTTAAAAAACATACAATGATAAATACTGTAAAAATTAGCGGAGTAGCCATTATGCTTTTGTTAGCGGCTACCAGCCCGGTGTTAGCTCAAAACAAAGATTACCCCATACAACCGGTAGCTTTTACCAGTGTACATGTGCACGACAATTTTTGGGAACCCAAAATGGAGGTAAATGCTAACATTACCATTCCCTATACACTTCAACAATGTAAGATAAATGGTCGCGTTGATAATTTTTTAAGAGCAGCGGGCAGCTTAGCCGGCGATAAACTAAGTGAGTTTCCGTTTGACGATACTGATATTTATAAAGTTATTGAAGGGGCATCATACGCTATGCAGGTAAAAAAGAACCCTAAACTTGATAAGTATATCGATTCGTTAATAACCATTATTGGCGCGGCACAAGAAAAAGATGGCTACTTATACACTTTCCGTACTGTTAAAGCAGCAAAACCCCACCCCTGGATAGGAAGCAAGAGATGGGAAAAAGAAGAAGAACTTAGCCATGAGTTATATAACTCGGGGCATTTATTTGAAGCCGCAACAGCGCATTATCAGGCTACCGGTAAACGCACCTTACTTAATATTGCCATTAAAAACGCCAATTTGCTGGTACATGATTTTGGCCCGGGCAAAATTGAGGAATATCCCGGCCACCAGATCGTAGAGATAGGCCTTTCAAAAATGTACCGCGTAACTGGTAATAAAAAATATCTCGACCTGGCTAAATTTTTCCTGGACGTTAGGGGACCAAAGGGCGAAGCCTATAACCAGGCAGATAAGCGTGTGGTTGACCAGCATGCTGCTGTTGGCCATGCCGTACGGGCAGCCTATATGTATACCGGCATGGCCGATATTGCCGCTCTTACCGGCGATGTTAAATACTTAACAGCTATTGACGATATATGGGCCGATGTGGTTACCAAAAAGCTTTACATAACGGGCGGCATTGGCGCCACAGGCAATGGTGAGGCTTTCGGAGAAGACTTCCAGCTACCCAACATGTCGGCTTATGCCGAAACCTGCGCCTCTATTGGTAATGTTTACTGGAACAACCGGATGTTTTTACTGCACGGAGATGCCAAATACATAGATATACTGGAAAAAACACTGTATAATGGCCTACTTTCGGGTGTATCGTTATCCGGCGACCGTTTCTTTTACCCAAATCCACTTTCGTCTGTATTTCAGCATCAGCGTAGCGCATGGTTCAGCTGTGCCTGTTGTATATCTAACATGACCAGGTTTTTACCTTCGGTACCGGGTTACGTGTATGCAAAAAACAATAACGACCTATATGTGAACCTTTTTATGACCAGCACTGCCAACATACAGCTAAAAGCAGGAAAAGTTACGATTGAACAAACTACCGATTACCCCTGGAAAGGTAAAGTTGACCTTAAAGTTACCCCGGCTAAAAGCAGCAACTTTACTATGCGGGTACGCATCCCAGGCTGGGCGCAACAGCAACCTGTAGCCGGCGATCTTTACTCTTTTGACAACAGCCCAAAAATGCCGGTTACTTTAATGATAAATGGCAAACCTGTATCTTTTACTACCGACAAAGGTTATGCTGTGATAAACCGCACCTGGAAGAAAGATGACAAGATCACGCTTTTGCTGCCCATGCCTGTACAAAAAGTACTGGCCAACAACCAGGTTAAAGATGATCGCGACCGCTTTGCTTTTCAAAAAGGACCTATTATTTATTGCCTTGAAGGGCCTGATAATAAGGATAGCCTGGTGCAAAACATCATGATAGATAAAAATGCCGCTGTAAAAACCAGCTTTAATGCCAGTCTTTTAAATGGTGTTGACGTAATAACTACTACCGGCGTTAGTACAAGGCGCCAGCTTAATTCAGATTCGTTGATTAAAACCGAGCAGGAAGTTACTGCTATACCTTATTATGCCTGGGCAAATCGTGGCCCCAGCGAAATGACAGTATGGATCCCATACACCAGCAGCGCTGTAAAACCAAAGCCATCGCCCAGCATAGCCAGCCTTAGTAAGGTTTCGTCATCGCTGAAAAACACAAGGATGTATAACGCAATAAAGGATCAATATGAGCCGCAAGACTCAAAGGACACTAATTACCCATACATGCATTGGTGGCCTAAAAAGAACACTTCGGAGTTTGTACAGTATGATTTTGATAAAGAATACACCATATCATCATCCGGCGTTTATTGGTTTGATGATGGCCCCTGGGGAGGTTGCCGAATACCTGCCAGCTATCAGCTATTTTACAAAAAGGGCGAAGAATGGGTAGAAGTAAAACATTCATCTGCTTACCCAAATGAAAAGGATAAATTAAACACAATAATCTTTGAACCTGTAAAAACTACAGCCATGAAAATGGTTTTACAATTACCTGCGGATAACGCTACCGGTATTCACGAATGGATAATTAAATAGCAGCTAGCTCCGGACAATAAAAAACTCCTTTCAGATATCTAAAAGGCGTTTTTTATTGGATAACTATTGATGGTCGTTTTAGACCGGATTACTTTAACTTCACCGGGCTGATACCTTTGTGGGTGGGCACAACCTGTTCAATAGCACCATCAGCGGTAAATGTTAATTTATCTATGCACACCTCGCGGTTATAACCTGCAGCGTCGCCCATGGCAATACCCTTGGGGTAGGTAAAGCGGTGATAAACAATATACCATTCATCCTTGCCCGGCACTTGTATAACAGAATTATGGCCGGTTCCATAGATACCGGCTGCTACGTTCTTTGTTATTACCATATTGTTTTGTGGAACCTTAATAGTGCCAAGAGGTGAATCTGATGTTCCGTAATGTACCGTATAATCAGGACTGCGGGTATCATTTTCCGACCACATAAAATAGTAGATACCCTTTCTGTAAATAACGTAAGTACCTTCGTTATAATGCTTATCGGGTGTTAATATTTTAGTTGTATTGAGTTTTAATGATACCATATCTTCATTCAATTCAGCACCGGCCATGTAGCCATTACCCCAATACAAATAGTTTTTACCAGTTTTAGGATCGCTAAATACATCGGCATCAATTTGCTGCCCTCCTTTAACACCTTCCGGAAGTTTGTCTATAAGCGGTTTGTCTAAGTCAACAAAAGGCCCTGCTGGGCTATCTGCCGTGGCTACGCCAATTTTTTGCCCTGCCGCGAAATAGTAAAAATATTTATAACTGCCGTTTATCTTTTTTTCGATGATGCATGGGGCCCAGGCATTCTTTTTTGCCCAGCTTACATCTTTGGGCAAATCAAGTATTACACCCTCGTCTTTCCAATTAACCAGATCGGTTGATGAAAAAGCTTTGAAGTAATTGCCAGACCAGCCATCGAAGCCATCACTTGTAGGATACATGTAAAACTTACCATCTTTCTCGGCATATAATATTTCAGGATCGGCATAGTAACCTTTAACAATTGGGTTATGGGTTTCAATTGCGATTACGTTATAAACCTGTGGTTTCTTATCGCCAATGGTTACCGTGTATTTAACCGCGCCTTTTGCAAAATTCTGTGGGGTATTGGGCATTACCTTTATACCAGGAAATGTATTAAACCCGGGATCAAATTTCCTCAGATCAGTACCGGGGGTAACCATAAGCTGCAACTTATGGGCAGCCGTATCTAAAATCATGTTGTTCTTTTTTATCTGCCTGTTAGCAGCCGATAGCATTACATCGCCGGTATTTGCCCATTGCCTGGTTAATGCTGTAGCTTCTTTTGCCGTTATGGGCATTACAGTGCCATGCCGAGGATGAAAATCCATGGTAACATCATCATCTATGGTTTTAAAGTTTTCCAGATCGCTGCTACGGGTAAATTGATATTTCCCTTCGGTATAACGGTCATACATCAATATATAATCGCGGCTGTTATTTAGTTTAAAAACACCCGCTCCTTCAACAGGCGATTTTGTTTGCTGTACGTATTTGTCGATTAAGACATATCCTTCAGTAAGCTTATCAGACACCGCTATTTTTATCCCTGCCCCGGTACCTTCTGTTTTAAAAAAGAGGTGGTATTTCCCGTCCTTATAAATAATATCTCCATCTATACAAGCGCCGTTATCCGGCTTAAAAAACAATTGTTTAGGTATGGTTTCAAGGCCCGAAAAGTCTTCATTTGCATAAGCATAATATATTTTATCGGGTTCGTTACCAAAACGCATTGACCAGTAGATCATATATTTTTTCACCTTGGGGTCATAAATAGTTTGTGGTGCCCATACACGGTTAACACCTGCAAATTCTTTAAAGGTTTCGGCAACGTTTACAACGTGCGATTGCCAGTGAATTAAGTCGGTAGATTTTAGAAGCACCATCGCATAATCAGGTCCCCAGCCAAATTTATCGGTATTCATATCGGTGGCTACCATAAAAAAGGTTTTGTTGTCGGCGCCACGCAGGATATGCGGATCGCGAACACCACCGGTCGAGCTGATCTTTGCCGAATTTAAAACGGGCTTATTATGATTAAGCGCCCGAAAATTATACCCATCATTACTCAACGCGAAGCGGATAGCTTCTCCAGATTTATCGCCGGTGAAATACGTGAACAAGTAAGCACTATATGGCCCGTTAGTAATTGCCTTTTTATTGAGATGTTTAATTTTAGATTGAGCATTCCCTACTACAGGGCGTAAAAAAACAATGGAAATAATTATTAAAAAACGCCTTACCGTTCGCCAGTTATTCATTTTGGATGTATTAGATATTAATTTTTATTCATTTTTTGGAGTACCCAGCCCCCAACTTTGTTACCCTGCACCAGGCCATTATCAATAGCATCTTTAAAATGTATGCCCCCTAAAAAACGTGAAATTGCCGCCTCTTTTGCTGCCTGATCAAAGGATGTAAACTTTCTGGGCGGTATACCGTAATTTATTTCGGTGCTATCGGTATAACTAAAATTAGGGCCAAAGTAATGTGTAAGTATGGCCGCTGAAGCTGCCGATACTACAGAATGCCCGCTGCTATATTCCGGGAAGGGTGGTGTTTGTAAAAAAGGTTTCCAATGCGGATCTATATATTTCCTGATGGCTGTTTCTGGCCTAACCCTATTGGTTTTATATTTATCGGCCCAACAGCTAATAAACCCATCCATAAGCCCTATTGCCACAGTTGTAGTAACCTCAACTGTTTTAGAAAAGCCGGCTTTTGATTGCTTGCAGGCAATACCTGTAATACCAAGCCAATGCGCTCCGGGCGATATCTTTTTTAACCCCATAACCATGTGCCCGTCGTTTTGTACTGCAAAGGGATTGCAATCCCAAAAATTGGCAATATCTTTTTCGGCAGCAGTAAGCCCATTTTCGCCTTTCGCATAGTTTAAAAGCAAAAATTTATAAAAAGCACTGCTTTTTTCAGTGGAAAAAGGCACAGGCGAAACAGATGTAAATTGGAAAGAAGAATTGAGTGTTAAAGGCCTTACGGTGTAAAAATAAGGCTCAACCGGTGTCATGTATGACGGCGGCGTTGGGTTCCAGGTGCCGGCATTCCCTGTGGGCGTATAGCGCGGATAACTACTTATCTTCCTATAACCATCAGCTTTGACGTAAGTTAAAACCTTCTTGCTTATGGCGGTAGCATAGCTTAACGAGCTATCTATAACCGCATCTGAAAAACCTATTAGTCTGCACGAATCTAAAAACTGCTGTTCGCTTTTTTTAAGCAAAACGCCGGATGGTTGTAGTTGCTGGGCTGTTTTATACATAGCTAATACCGTACTAAGCTGGTAATTGCTCCCCACTACTGCATTTGCTTTATTAAAAGCCGGATAATTATTTAATACCCCGTGCATACTTTTAATATGCCCATCGTTCTGTGAAACAACCTCATAACCGGCCAGGCAGGTATAAGCAAAAAAGCGTGCGGCCAAAGGCGGATTGGTAACGTCGTGTACCATCACGTTTGTCATTTGTGCTATAACTTTGCTTATGTCATCACCATGCAGTTGGGGCTGCTTAGCCGGGCGACAGCTAATGATCAGCAGAAAAAAGCTAAACAACCACGATATAAAAAGGAACTTTCTCATTTTAATTTATTGCCGGTAAGCCTTAATGCCTTTGCCGTTAATTCCAAACAAATAGGTACCGTTTATTTCCATTACCGATCTAACATCTCCTGTTAACTTAAACCCCGACTTTTTCTGCGGGATATAGTTAAATCGCCCTTTACCGTCGCCTTTTAACAACATACCATAATTTGCATCGTATTTACCAAATCTAACGCGGGTATGGTCAATGTTACCGCACATAAGCAGGTCGTTATTACCATCGCCATCATAATCCAATAAATTTATAGTGAAAACAGGGGCGTACTGGGCTTCCACAGGAAGAGGGGCAGAAAGCAGCCGACTGCTTTTGCCTGTGCTGATAAAGCAGGCCGTAGTAAGATAATTAGCCGTTAAACGCCCGGCATTTTTCATTTCTTCCGGCGTAAACACCTGGTTTATGGAAGCACCAGCATAGCTGTTATAATCCGGGAACCGTGACCGCATGATACTCATTTGGTCAAGCAGCTCATCGCGGGTTAAGTAAGGGTAACTTTTATGTTGAATGTAAAAACAAAGTATAGGGTCAATTGAGCCGTTGTCGTCAAAATCTTTGTAATACATTTCAGCAGGCTCCTGGTCGGTAACCCGGCATTGCGTATTCAGCCCCATATTGCCGGCTATAATATCGGGGTGTCCATCATTATTAATATCTGCAACTGTTAAACAATTCCACCAGCCTGCATAGCTTTTATCAAAGTATTTGTTAGTGGCATTTATCAGCTTCCCGCCTTTATTTTCAAAAACCATTACCGGCATCCACTCACCGGCAATTATCAGGTCGGGGTTTTTATCACCATTCATATCCGCCCAGGCAGCGCAACTTACCATCCCAATATGCTTTAATGATGGATTAAATGCAGTTGTTTTATCTGTAAAGCCACCTTTGCCATCATTTATCAAAATAAAACTTTCGGGTGCTTGCGGATAACTGCCCGGCACTACCCGGCCGCCAACAAACAGATCGGTAAAGCCATCGCCATTTATATCAGCAACTTTTACGCAACCTTTGCTGCTCAGCATTTTGGGTAAAGCATTATTGCTTTTTGTAAAATTGCCCCGGCCGTTGTTCATGTAAAGCCTGTCCTGCAACAAAGGGTCGGCAGCGGTATAATCATTATACCCACCCGAACACACATAAAGATCGGGTTTGCCGTCATTATTGGCATCAAAAAATACAGCTGCGCTGTTAGTGCATTTGCTATCGGCTTCAAAAGCGGATTGTTGTGTTAATTTAAATTCTCCGCCTTTTTGTTGCAGATATAAGCTACCCGCTTTGCCACTATCACCACCAACATAAATATCTTCAAGGCCATCGCCATTCACATCGGCCTTAACCATACAAGGCCCTAAAAAAGACAAAGGGTTAACCATTAACGGCTGGCGTTTAAAATCGTTTACTGTGCTTTTGGTACTGGTATATTTAAATGGTGCAGGCGCTACTTTAAACAGGGCTTTCTGCGGGGCAGATTTTATATAGTTCGCATTGGCATCCTTCTCATTAAGGGTAAGCAGCTTATCTGCTTTTAAATTGCCAATTACCTGTTCTTTTCCGCTTTGCCATATTACATGTAACGAATCAACTTGTGTATCGCCACCCAAACCAAAATGCAGTACCGTGGTAACGGTAGATTGATACCCGCGTGTAGGCATCTGCTCCAGGTATTGCTTTTTGTTTTTTGAATAGATGATAACCTTTGCCCCTATCCCCTGCGTATTTTTAGCGGCACCATTTAGCTTTACCAACAGGTAATGATTTTTGCTTTGCGCCTGCGAGTTGTTTTGATAGATAAACGCTGGTTTGTTAATGTTATTCACTACCAGGTCCAGGTCGCCATCATTGTCAAGATCGGCATAAGCCGCGCCATTACTGTTTGCCGGCTGGCTAATACCCCAGGCAGTGCTAACATTATTGAAAGTCGAGTTGCCATCGTTCTTAAAAAAATAGCTCTTAACTTCTGATGATGGCATTTTTTCAACAAGATTTAACAGATCCTGGCGCATTGCCTTCCTGTTACGCAAATTGTCGCCCACATACTTCAGGAAATCCATATTAGTATAATCGCGGGTATAGCCGTTGCTTACAAACATATCTTTCCAGCCATCATTATCATAATCTGCAAAGAGCGGCGCCCAGCTCCAGTCGGTATTAGAAATGCCGGCAAGCTGTCCAATTTCGCTAAAGGTGTTATCGCCGTTGTTTTTTTGCAGCATATTACGCATGTACTGGTAATAAAAGCCCACTCTAAGGCTCAAATTAAAAGCCTCGTAATTGTCAGATGCAAAAAGCATTTTCTGCCGACGATTATCCTCGGGCAGCATATCAAGCGAATAAATATCAGGCAACAGGTCATTATTAAAATCGGCAATATCGTTTCCCATTGATGAAAAAGAAGTGTGGCCCATTTGCCGCTGCAATTCATCTGTAAATTTGCCTTTGCCGTTATTAATATACAACCTATCGGGTATATTATAATCATTAGATATGTAGATATCCGGATTGCCATCGCCATTAATATCGGCGATGCCCGCGGCCAAGCCGTAAGATAATGAGGTGTTAATAATACCGGTGGCAGATGTTACATCTACATAAGAACCGTTATTATTTTTCAAAAGCCTTAAGCCTGCTTCCGGGTCGGTTTTACTCATTAAATCGGCAACCGATACTTCGTCAAGGGTATTCTCGCGCTTTGGGTTGTGGTTAACCAACAACAGATCCAGATCGCCATCCTTATCATAATCAAAAAAATAGCCCTGTGTGCTAAACGAGGAAAAATTAAGCCCGTAGTTAGCCGCCATTTCTTTAAATGAAGGTACGCCATTACTATCGTTCCCCTGATTTATAAATAATTGATTCCCCCGTTTTTCGGCCCTAAGCTTACCGGAGTAACATAGATAAATATCTAATTTACCATCGCCATTCACATCAGCAATACTAACACCGGTTTTCCATGGGCCGGGCCGACCGGCAACACCTGCCGCAGTGGTAATTTCTGTAAACTGCAGATTTCCCTTGTTCAGGTAAAGCTTATTATCAGTCATGTTACCCGTAAAGTACAGGTCCTGCAGCCCGTCACCATTCAAATCGCCAACGGCTACCCCGCCACCGTTATAAAAATATTCATACATCAGCACATTGGTGTTCAAACCCTCGGTTAATGTGTTACTAAAATCAACGTGGGTTTTATCAGCCGGCAATAACGTAAATAGCGTATTTTCTGGTTCGGTGC
>NZ_JAQBOI010000272.1 GCF_028288105.1 Mucilaginibacter sp.
GTGGCTTGCAGTTTGTTGCCGAAGAAAAGGAAGTGACCTTAGCCAGCGAGAAGCTATCGGGCCAAAGCTTTATTATATCGGGCGTTTTTGAGAAGTATTCACGCGATGAGTTGAAGGATCTTATTGAGCAAAACGGTGGTAAAATATTAAGTAGTATATCTGCCAAGTTAAGCTACCTGGTGGCCGGGGAGAATATGGGCCCCGCTAAACTGGAGAAAGCCAATAAATTAAACATACCCATAATCAGTGATGATGAATTGCTGGCAATGATAAGCTAAACATCAAATGAAACAAGTAGCTCAAAATCTGGCCTTCGTTGGCATTGTCTTTTGCTTAGTTATGGGTTGTAGGTTTAAAGATCCTTCAATTCCGGGGCATTCCAAGAAACCGATGTTGTCGTTTAAAAATGTAGAAGGCATTACCTACACAGAGGTTCGCCGCCAGCAAAAAGGATTGTCCTTCAACGAGTACGGTTATCATCTATTGCCGGAGTGGAAACTGCGTTTTGTATCAAGCGATTCTGTTGCGCTTTACAGTCCGGTGAAAAAACAGTTTTTAAATTTTCCGTTAAGCTGTGGCATCGATTCTATTTTTAATACAAACAGATCATTTTTACGGATGAAGCACATGAGCAAAGACAGCCTTATTTTCGAGCTTCTTGAGGCAAAGGATGATTCGTTAGATCTAAAAGGCACAAAGGTTTACATGTTGTTTTACGCTGATAATTACATCAAAAACGTATTGCACACTAACGCCGCTATCTTACAACACAGTAACCGAAAAGATAGCTTATTTATTAAGGGATTAGTAAAAAGGGCCGATTCATCTCTCATAAATGCCTTTGCAGCGCTAAACCCTGCTCAGCTAACAAGTACAAGATCGTCAATTACTGTAAAAAAGGAAAAGACGGTTGCTGACTTTCTTTTAAATAATTACAACACGTCTGATGATTATATGAGCCCTAAGTATCATATAACCATTAACAAAGCTTATAGCGATTTTAATTATTCGTTTTCGGCATATGTAGATAAGGAAGGCAAGTTGTTTTATAACACGCCTTTGATACCCTTTGGCGAAGGAGGATATAAACAGCAATATGTGCGTTTTTCTAAAGCTATAATGAACACCTATCTTAAATTGTACGTAAAAGTTAGACCGGGGCAAACGCTTGGCATGCCGCACACAAGTTTGATCAATTTATACGTGCATGGAAAAAAATCATAAACATTTCATTAAATGAGTACAATACAATGGGGTATAATAGGCTGCGGTAACGTAACCGAGAAAAAAAGCGGACAAGCCTATAATAAAATTGAAGATAGCAAATTGGCCGCCGTCATGCGCCGCGATGCCGAAAAAGCTGCCGATTATGCCCAACGCCATCATGTTGATAAATGGTACAGCGATGCCGAAGATTTGATGAACGACACGGCGGTTAATTCGGTATCAATAGCCACACCACCGGCTTCGCATTTAGAGTATGCATTGCGGGCTATAAAAAAGGGCCTGAATATTTATGTAGAAAAACCTGTTACCCGTAACGCACAGGAAGCCCAGGCAATGGCCGATGCTGTTAGGGAAAGCGGGGCAAAGCTAACGGTCGCACATTATCGCAGGGCATTACCTATGTTTTTGCATGTGAAGAGCTTAATTGATAGCAATGCCATCGGCGATATCCGTACGGTGCAAATAAGAATGTGGAAATATCAAAACCCCAATCCGCAAGCTGATATAGATAACTGGCGCCTGCAGCCGGAGTTCTCAGGTGGTGGTTATTTCCATGATCTGGCACCCCATCAGCTGGACCTGATGCTGTACTATTTTGGTGAGCCTGCACATTCTACAGGATACAGCTTAAACCAGGGCGAGTTTAGTCCGGCAGATGATCATGTTTGCGGGCAAATTGTATTTAAAAACAAGGTGGTAGTAAACGGCTCGTGGTGTTTTAACGTAGCCCCGAGCGAGGCAGTAGATAGCTGCGAGGTCATAGGTACAAAAGGGAAAATAACCTTCCCTTTCTTTGGTACGTTTGTTACTTGCAAGAACGAAGAAGGCGAGGAAACAGTAAACTTTACCCACCCGGAGCATATTCAGCAACCTATGATAACTAAAATAGTATCTTATTTTAAAGACGAAGGCCCAAACCCTTGTACTATTGACGAGGCGGTGATTTTAATGAAAGTAATGGATTCGTTCACAATCTCTCAAAAAATAGAATTATCTTAGCGTCAGTTTATTAGAATGAAAAAGATTTTTAGGACTGTTTTATTATTAACATTATTCATAAGTGTAAAAGCATCAGCCCAAACTTATGAAGTGCCTAAAGATTACCATTTTAAAAAACATGAAGATTACATTAAATACGAGCCGGATATTATAAAAACTGCCGACTGGATGATGAGGACCCATTGGGGTACCGAACCTTTCAAAACAGAAGCAGCAACCCAGTTTCTTTTGATATGGGCGCAAGGCACTCCTGACGTGCTTATAGAGTTAAAACAAGCCATTATGGACCTTTCTGATACAAACCCGCAATTAGGGTTCATTTATATGGCACAATATTCTAAATACGCCATTCAGCATAAAGAAGATTTTGATAGCACGAAGGCCAATATAATAGCCCTTAAGGCTGTAATTGCCAAATACAATATGGAGCCTACCCATAAGCGGGATAATGATGTTGAAAAACTTGCCGAACTGGATAAGGACGGCAAATTGGAGTACTGGATAACTAACGACTTTAATTTTTAAATAAAACAATGAATCCCCGACACTATCGGGGATTTATTGTTAAAAGCATAATTAGTCTTTTTTCTTCTTTGGTACTTTTGCGCCCTCTTTGCGGGCTTCAGATAAACCTATTGCAACAGCCTGTTTTTTGCTGGTAACTTTTTTACCACTGCCGCTTTTTAATTTGCCCTCCTTCATTTCGTGCATGGTCTTTTCAACCTTGTCACCTGCTTTTTCTGAATATTTTGCCATGGTAGTATATATTTACAACCTACTTATAGCAAACTATTTGCCAAACTATAATGTCACACAAAGGCGTAATATTACAAATGGTAGAAATATCGTAAAACCTAAAATTTATTGCACATTTACAGTGCATTTAAAAACATATAAAACAGCTATATGTTCAGCAAATAAAAATAATACAGGTATGCCCATAAAGAAACTTATAGCCCCTTTTTACGAACGATTAGCCCTTATCCTTATAGGTTTTTGTGTGCTGGGTTACCTGGTGGTAATGGCAAAAGAGCTGATAGATCCTATGATATTTGGTTTCTTGTTTGCGGTATTGCTGTTACCCGTTTCAAATTTTATTGAAAAAAAATGCCGTTTGCCTCGTAGTGCATCGTCATTTATATCTATACTGCTATTGGTTGGATTTGTAGGCAGTATAATGTACCTGATAGGGGCACAAATATCAAACATTGCCAGCGACTGGCCTATGCTTCAAAGCCAGTTAAAAGACTCTATCGCTAACCTTCAGGGTTGGGTGCAAACTGCGTTTCATATTAATGCACACAAACAAATGAGCTATGTAAACAGTACTGCTGATAGAATAATGGCATCGGGCACCGCTGTGTTGGGTACAACTTTCGGTGCGGTGTCATCATTGCTATTGTTTTATGTTTTCATTCTGATATTTACCTTTTTCATACTTTTTTACAGGCGGTTACTATTCCGTTTTATTACCTGGGTTTTTAGCGATGAAAATAAAACAGTTGTAGTTGATATTGTAGAAAACGTACAGAAAATACTGCGCCAGTATATATTAGGCTTACTGATAGAAATGGTAATTGTATCTGGTATGGCTATTACAATTTTTTATATCATTGGCATAAAATACGCCGCCCTGCTGGGGATAATTATTGGTGTATTTAACATTATACCCTACATAGGTATTTTTACAGCATTGCTGCTAAGTACCATAGTTACGTTTGCAACAGGCACGCTTAGCCAAACCGTTACCGTGGCCATAAGCGTGATAGGTGTGCATGCTATCGACGCTAATTTTTTACTGCCTGCAGTAGTGGGTTCAAAGGTGCGATTAAATGCACTGATATCTTTTATAGGCATTATCATAGGCGAAATGATATGGGGTTTATCGGGTATGTTCTTGTCTATCCCTATCATAGCCATCTTTAAAATCATATTCGACCGGATAGAAAGCCTTAAACCATGGGGATACCTGCTTGGCGGCGATTACGAGTTCAAAGAGTCGGCACAAAAGAAAATGAAGACCGAATAAGTTACTTTATCAGCTGGTAAATGCGAATGTAAAGCGTGATGGCATAAACAAGCAGCACCACTGTATTGATGACCAATAACCAGTTAAGATCAGTCTTTTTGAATTTTTGGATAGAGCAGATAATCAGCAACGCTATAAATCCCAGTATCAATATAATAGGGAATGCCAGTGTCCAAACGTGCTTAGGCGCCAGGTAAAGTTGCTGCAGTTTAGAGGTATCGCCCTGCAGAAAAGGTACAAGCGCTATCAGCAGTAAAATAAAAAATAAACGGGTTACAATTTTAGCGGCTATTTGGCTGGTTTTCATTGACGGCCAAATTAGTAAATTTGGCGTAATGTATAATCACCAGAAACTATCGCTGCTTGTTTTTTTACTATTGCCTGTATTAGTATTTTCGCAGGTTAGGCCTTCAGCATCATTTCGTATAGTGCCTTTGGGGGTATTGGGCGGTGCCGATGAAAGTAATTTGTCTGCCTATATGCTGGCGCCGAAGGGATCGAATAATTATATCTGTTTAGATGCCGGCACAATCCATTCCGGTATTGAAAAGGCGGTGGCTAATAAAGCTTTTTCCATCTCGGCAGAGCAAGTGCTTAAGCAATATATTAAAGGTTACTTCATCTCTCATGCCCACCTCGACCATGTGGCCGGGCTTATAATGAACTCGCCGGAGGACAGTACCAAAAACATTTACGGATTAAAAAACACACTGGAGGCCATCAAAACGCATTATTTTACCTGGGAAAGCTGGGCCAATTTCGCCGATGATGGCGGCGCGCCTCAACTAAAAAAATATCATTACAAACCCCTGGAACCCGGAACTGAAACAGCTATCGAAAACACCGATATGCAGGTACAGGTGTTCCCGCTAAGCCATTCTAACTTAACCAGCACTGCTTTTTTGGTAAGAAGTAAGGGGAACTATGTTTTATACTTGGGCGATACCGGTGCCGATGAGATCGAAAAGAGCCAGAACCTTCATAACCTATGGGCGGCTGTTGCCCCGTTGGTAAAAGCAGATAAGCTAAAGGCTATAATGATAGAAGTATCCTTCCCAAACGAGCAGCCGGATAAGAGCTTATTTGGCCACCTTACCCCGCGTTTGCTGATGAATGAAATGAGAGAGCTAAGCAAGCTTAGCAGCACGACTTTAAAACGCCTAAATATGGTTATAATTCACCTAAAACCGCCCCATAAAAGCATCATTAAGATCAAGGAAGAGCTTAAGGCAGGCAACAGACTACAACTCAATTTAATATACCTGCAACAAGGCCAGGCATTAGAATTTTAAGTCTATTTATCGTCTAATAGATCGATGCAATTTTTTGACAGCTCTTTTAAACGGGTATTTAATGTGGCCGCACCTTGTGCATCATTTGTATTTTTATAAAGCAGGTTGATAAGCGCTAATGTATCGTCATTTGGGTCGCAGGCCTGGGCTTTTTCTAAATGGGACAGGGCCTTTTTTGCTGCCGCGATGTATAATGCCGTTAAACGCTTATTCTCATTAATATCACTTTTAGCGGCATTAAGCTTATCGCTTATTTCGTTTACCTGTTTCATGTACAGGTAACCCAACGCACGTTGTACCACATAGTAATTGGGCACGGCGGCGGCAACTTTCTCGTAATATTCTATTGCCTTTACCGATTGGCTATCATTCTCAAACAAATTACCTATAGAGTAGTAGAAGCTGATACGGGCGTTCTGCTTTAGTTTATCCACGTTGGGTATCAAATTCTGGCCGAGTGTTAAGGCCTTATCCGTTTCGCCCTGCAAGCGCGCCAGGTTAAAGTCGAGGTATTGGTTATATACCTCGTCGGCAGTTTGCGCCTGTGTGGTTACAGCGGCAAAAGTAATGGATAATAAAAAAAGCGCTTTTTTTAACATAGAACGAATATCGAACATTGTGAGCAGATGATAAAGTAATTTGTTGTTTGACAAGCCCGCCCGCTTTTAGTTTAACGCTTTCCATTTTTGATATGCTTTGCGCATACAATGCCCGCAGGGGCGGTAACCGCAGCTGATAGCCTCCTGTTCATTAGTAAAGAATACCCGGTTATCCGCTTTCATCCGTTTGCCCGATGAGCAATTGAACGTACCATAGATCTTCAGTTTGCGGTTACCAGCATAGGTAACCTTACCCGCATCTATCAGTAACTTTAAGGCCCTGCCGCGGCTAAATGGCGTATTACCTAAAACCTGATGCCGTATCACGTGGCATCATGAAAAATAATCCCCAAGGTATGCCGCTCGCCGTTGGTTATTTCGCTTACGCCGTGCTTCATATTAACACGGTAATACCCTTTGCTGCCCATTACCGGCCTAAAGTTGGTAGTGAACAACAGCATATCGCCTTTGCGCGGATTCAAAACAATCGGTTTCGATTGCATCCTGGGCCTTTGCTCTACCAGTACAAACTCGCCGCCTTCATAATCCTTACCCGGCTGGTTAAGGCATACTACCAGTTGCATAGGGAAATAAACTTCGCCGTACAGGTCCTGGTGCATGGCGTTGTAACCACCTTTGTTGTACTTTAATATTAAAGGTGTTGGCCGCAGTTGGTTATGTTGATGGCAAAGTTCTGTTAACTCGTTCAAACTACCCGGGAACTGCTTGTCAATATTCAACACCTCCATCCATTTATTGGCGATGGGGGCTATGTTTGGATATACCGATTCGCGCAGCGCCTGCACCACGCCGGGTA
Organism: Mucilaginibacter sp.; assembly: GCF_028288105.1. Classification (GTDB taxonomy): domain Bacteria; phylum Bacteroidota; class Bacteroidia; order Sphingobacteriales; family Sphingobacteriaceae; genus Mucilaginibacter. Next base: position 6,964 of record NZ_JAQBOI010000272.1, read on the forward strand.
ACGGGTAACTGTAATATTTGTACTGCCCCAGGCCATAACCGTGGTGTTCCATCACAATGGTTTTGCGGTAAATATCAGCTGGGTATTGGCTAACCAGGGCATCGCACTCATCCGCAGATAAAATGTTAGAGATCTGGGCGTAACCTTTGGCGTGCATGCTTTCGGTTACATCAGCCCAATTCACTTCGTTAATTCTTTGTTGCAGATCCATTTTAGATAGCCGTTTTTAAGTTTACCCTTGCCGCTTCCCAGCCTATCATAGCGGTTTTGCGGTTGCTTCCCCAGTGGTACTGGCCAAATTCGCCGGTAGATTTAATTACCCTGTGGCATGGTATCAAAAACGCGACCGGGTTGGCACCAATTGCACTACCTACTGCCCGACTGGCAGTTGGCATTTTAACAGTATTTGCTATAGTAGAATAGGTGTTCAATCCTCCCATAGGTATTTTCAACAAGGCTTCCCAAACTTTCAACTGAAAATCGGTACCCTTTAAATGGAGCTTAATGTTTGATAGCTGTGTCCAGTCTTTTTTGAAAATGAACAAAGCATTTTGCTGCGCCAGATCTACCACCTGATAGTAGCTCGCGTTGGGGAATTGCGCATATAACTCATTAAATGCTTCATCTTTATCATCGGCAAAAGCCATATAACAAATACCCTTTGGGGTTGATGCCACTATGATATTGCCAAATGGTGTTTCGGCATAGCTAAAGTTGATAGATAAGGCCTTGCCGCCATTTTTGTATTCGGCAGGGGTCATGCCCTCTATGTTGATGAATAAATCGTGCAGGCGGCCGGTGCCTGATAGTCCGGTTTCAAAAGCGGCATCAAACAAGGTGACCTGTTGTTCTTTCAAAATGCCTTTAGCATATTCCAAACTCAGGTATTGCAGGAATTTCTTGGGACTGATGCCGGCCCAATCTGTAAACATACGCTGGAAATGGAAAGGGCTAAGGTTTACTTTTTCGGCAACCTCATCAAGGTTGGGTTGGGCTTTAAAATTCAGTTTTATGTAGTCTATTGCTTCGGCAATACGCTCATAGTTGATGATGTTTTGTGTTTCCATGATTGAATTATTATAACACAAATGTAGCCCCGTACTAAAGCCTATAAAACCCGAAAGTTGCGGAGTTTGAACGGCTCAGCTAATAAACTATGTCATTTCGAACGAGCGAGGGCAGACTGAGCGAAGTGCGAGGAGAAATCTTACCGAACCTGCAAAGCCTGAATGCAAAGTGTAAAAGATTTCTCCTCGTACCTCGTTCGAAATGATATTCCTGTTCCCCCTTCAGGGGGTTAGGGGGCTATCACTTCAACTCATTCAATACCCTAAACATCTTTTCCCTTATGCCACTACCCGGGCCGTAATAGTTATTCACCATTATGGAGAAGCAAAGCTGGCGGCCGTCATGCGTTTGAAAACCGGCATAGGCTTGCACGCTGTTAATGCTGCCGCTCTTCATTTTCATATCATTATAAACGGGCAGGCTCTCATAAAAATCATTAAACCAAGCCTCTTTACGGGCCGATTGCAATATCCGGGCCATGGTAGAGGTGGTTATCCTGTTCTCGGGTGATAGGCCGCTGCCATCAAAGGTGTTCATGGAGCGTTTATCAATACCTTTTAGCTCCCAAAAATCCTTTATAGCCGTTATGCCATCGTTTGTTGAGGCAGGTTTACCTGCTTTAACCGCTATGGTTGCCAGCAATTGCTCGGCATACAGGTTAACGCTTTTTTGATTGAGCCAGTATACTATTTTGCTTAATTCGGGCGATAGGATAGTGGTGATGTTTTTAGTGGCGGTTGGTATAGACAGTCCTTTATCCGCCAGTATGAACGATGATTGCGGCTCGTTGCTTACAGCAATGCCAATATGTTTAAGGGTATCGGTTAAGCGCAGGGCGGCATCATAAGCAGGGTCAGGGATGGCGGCGGAGATACGTTTCTTGATTTGATCGATAGCGTAGGTGCCGCGCAGGTACATAATTTTGCTGCCAAAAGCCGGCAGGTAGGGATATGCCAGGTCGCCGGTTTTAGCAGCGCCTGTAGTTAGTTCACTTTTATATTGCAGGTAATTGGTTTCGGGAACGGTACCCAATACACTTATAGGGCCGCCTATACTGCCGGTCCGCAAAGTGATATCAAACTGGTTTTCGCGCCAGCAAAGCCCGGCTATACCGGCACCGTAATAAGTGCCCAGGTCTTGCCAGATCCAGCCATCGGGAATAGACTGGTTTTTGAAAATACCGTTATCGCCAATAACACGACCGTTTATTTTTTTGATGCCTGCCTTTTTCAAAGCGGTAACCATTGTATTTAATACAACACCTTCTTTGGTTGATGCCCATCGCCAGCTGCCCAGGGTGGGGTCGCCGCCGCCCTTAATAATAAGATCGCCGTTAAGGGCGCCATCTGCAGTAATATTCCCGGTGTAGCCCAACTGGGTTTGATATTGAAAATCTTTACCCAAAACATTAAAAGCGGTTATACTGGTAACCGTTTTTAATGTAGAACCCGGTGCCAAACCCATATCGGGGTTGGCGGCAAATACCTGTTCGCCGGTTTTGGCATCCAGTACCGTTAAGGATACTGAAGCATAACGGCACTGGCTATCCTGCTGTAAACGGGTAAATGCTTTTTGTATATTTTGCTGCAGTGTTTGTGCACCTGCAATATTGGCTATAAATAAAAAACTAACTAAGTACTTCAGGTTTATCCTCATGCTTAACGTTGCGTTGTGATATATAATAAAGTGGTATCCCAATTAAAACGATAACTAAGCCGTAAATAGGATACTGCCATTTATAAATACATAATAATATACAAAACGCTGTGCCCATTATAATATATATAGCGGGTAATATAGGGTAACCAATTGCTTTGTATGGTCTTTCTACATCAGGGCGTTTAACGCGCAGGATAAAGATACCGGCAATGGTTAGCATGTAAAATATTACTACCACAAATGATATCATATCTAACAGATCGCCGTAACGGCCGCTTAAGCATAATAATGATGCCACGATAGCCTGGATCCACAGACCAAACTGCGGTACGCCAAATTTATTTAAGGTGCCGGTTTTCTTGAAGAAAACGCCATCCTTAGCCATGGTATAATAAACCCTTGCACCAGAAAGTATCAGGCCGTTATTACAGCCAAAGGTTGATATCATGATCATTACGGCGATGATATAAGTACCCACGTTGCCAAAAATAACGTGCGATGCAGCTACTGCCACACGGTCTTTATCGGCAATGGTAATATCATGCAGCGAAAGTACGCCGGTGTAAACCACGTTGGCCAGTACATAAATAATGGTTACGATGATGGTACCAAACATCATGCTTAATGCCACATCGCGTTTGGGGTTCTTCATTTCGCCCGCTACAAAGGTTACGCTGTTCCAGGCATCACTGCTAAAAATAGAACCAACCATTGCTGCTGCTATGGCGCCTAAAGCTGTACCTGTTGTTAAAGCCGTTACGCTGCCATCTTTATTCAAATTGTGAAGGTCCCAGGCGTTTGTCCAGTTGGCGCTCCATATATCACCTTTAAAAGCTAAAAAGCCAAAACCTATCAATCCAAAAAGACTGATCAGTTTGGTCATGGTGAAGGTGGTTTGGATCAGCTTACCGCCCTTTACGCCCCTTGTATTGATGAAGGTAAGCAATACGATAAGTACAATAGAGACTAATTGTGCCGCGCTTATTTTAATTGAGCCGGATTGAAAAAGTATGTTATCCTCACTTACAGCCGGGATTAAATAGGCCGTAAACTTGGAGAAAGCCACACCTACGGCAGCAATTGTACCGGTTTGGATCACCGCGAAAAAGCTCCATCCGTATAAAAAGGCTATTAGTTTGTTGTAAGATTCTTTCAGGTAAACATATTGGCCGCCTGCTTTTGGAAACATGGCGCTTAATTCGCCATAACTAAGGGCGGCGGTAAGCGTCATAAAACCGGTAATTAACCAAACGGCAATTAACCAACCGGCCGAGCCTACATTACGGGTGATATCGGCACTTACAATAAAAATACCCGAGCCTATCATAGAGCCCGATACCAGCATTGTGCCGTCCAGCAGGCTTAATTCGTGCTTTAACTTGGGTTGAGTAGTATCTTTTAACATTAGGGAAAAAGTTTAGACTACTAAACTATTCAAAAACTTTAAAATGACAGGCTATTGTAAAGAAATTAATTTATATTTTGCGGCTACCAAATTATAAACACGCTTTAAGCGAACTAAAAACGCACACTTAATAACACTAATTATAGAATATGGATTTTTTGAACACTTACTTAATTTATTTAATTCCCGTTTTCGGCCTCATAGGTATAATCGTAATGGCGATTAAATCTGCATGGGTAACCAAGCAGGAAACAGGCGATGCCTCAATGAACCAGCTTGCCGGTTATATTGCTGATGGAGCTATGGCCTTTTTACGCGCAGAATGGAAAGTATTAGGCTACTTTGTAGTTGTTGCGGGTATGTTGCTTGCCTGGAGCGGTACTACGGTAGCTACATCAAGCCCGGTTATTGCCATATCATTTGTTATAGGCGCTTTTTTATCGGCTTTTGCCGGTTTTATAGGGATGCGTATCGCGACTAAATCAAACGTACGTACCACACAGGCTGCTAAAACAAGCCTGGCTAAAGCTTTAAAGGTATCGTTTACAGGCGGTACTGTTATGGGTTTAGGTGTTGCCGGTTTAGCTATCATTGGTTTAGGTTCGTTATTCATCGTGTTTTACACCATATATGTAAAAAACGTTACAGGTGCTACTGTGAACGGTGAACATATGGCTAAAGCGCTTGATGTATTAGCAGGCTTTTCGTTAGGTGCCGAGTCTATCGCGTTATTCGCCCGTGTTGGCGGTGGTATCTACACAAAAGCTGCCGACGTAGGTGCGGATCTTGTTGGTAAGGTTGAGGCAGGTATCCCCGAGGATGACGTGCGTAACCCTGCTACTATTGCAGATAATGTTGGTGATAACGTAGGTGACGTTGCCGGGATGGGTGCCGATTTATTTGGTTCGTACGTAGCAACCATGTTAGCTACTATGGTGTTGGGCCGCGAAATTGTATCTCATGATAATTTTGGTGGTATTGCCCCAATTTTATTACCAATGGTGATAGCAGGTTTGGGCTTAATATTCTCTATAGTTGGCGCATCGTTAGTTAAAATTTCTAAAGAAACCGATAGCGTACAAAAAGCATTGAACATAGGTAACTGGGCTTCTATATTATTAACAGCAATTGCTACATATTTTTTAGTGCAGTGGATGTTACCAAACGATAGTTTCCACATGCTGCGCGACGAGGATGCATCGGGCGCTGTAAAAGCGGGTTCGCTGGTATTTACAAAGGCGGGCGTATTTGGTTCTATCCTGGTAGGTTTAGTGGTAGGCACATTAATGTCTATCATTACTGAATACTACACTGCTATGGGTAAACGCCCGGTAATGAGCATTATCAGGCAGTCGTCAACCGGCCATGCTACAAATATTATTGCCGGTTTAGCTATCGGTATGGAATCAACCGTGTTGCCTATCCTTGTATTGGCAGCCGGTATTTATGGTTCATACTTCTTTGCAGGTTTATACGGTGTGGCTATCGCGGCCGCGGGTATGATGGCAACAACAGCTATGCAATTAGCTATCGACGCTTTCGGCCCAATTGCTGATAACGCCGGTGGTATTGCCGAAATGAGCCGCTTACCAGAAGAAGTACGTCACCGTACAGATAACCTGGATGCTGTAGGTAACACTACCGCTGCAACAGGTAAGGGTTTTGCTATCGCGTCTGCAGCGTTAACCTCACTGGCCTTATTCGCGGCTTTTGTGGGTGTTGCAGGTATCGAGCATATTGATATTTACAAAGCCAATGTATTGGCAGGTTTATTTGTGGGTGGGATGATACCTTTCATCTTCTCGGCATTGTGTATTTCGGCAGTAGGCCGTGCAGCAATGGCGATGGTAGAAGAAGTTCGCCGCCAGTTCCGCGAGATACCGGGTATTATGGAGTACAAGGCACGCCCTGAATATGAAAAATGCGTGGAGATCTCCACCAAGGCTTCTATCCGTGAGATGGTTGCACCGGGATTGATCGCTTTAATTACACCTATTATCATCGGTTTTGCATTCGGCCCCGAAGTATTGGGTGGCTTGCTGGCAGGTGTTACTGTATCAGGTGTGTTGATGGGGCTCTTCCAGAGTAACGCAGGCGGTGCATGGGACAATGCTAAAAAATCATTCGAGAAAGGTGTGGAGATAAACGGCGAGATCTATTACAAAAAATCTGAACCGCATAAAGCATCAGTAACAGGTGATACCGTAGGGGATCCGTTTAAAGATACTTCAGGCCCGTCAATGAATATTTTGATCAAGCTGATGTCTATTGTATCGTTAGTTATTGCACCTCACTTAAACAGTGTAGATAACAACAGCAAGTTCATCCAAAAACAGGAGAAAGTACAATCAATGAGTGTGCACACTATTCATGTAGATAAAAAGATCTAAGGATCTTGAATTATAGGAAAGCCCCGATTACTTGATCGGGGCTTTTTTGTGGATAAGAATTAATAATTTTGTGTTTACATCCATTGATCATGAACACAAACTTAATTGAAAGGTCAATTGAAATAAACGCCTCGCCGGATAAAGTTTGGCGTGTGTTTACCGATGCTGCAATTACCCGGCAAATGGGTGGTGAATATGTATCTGATTGGAAAGTTGGAAGTCCGTTTGGTTGGAAAGGCGTAAATGGCAGGCAGTATACATATGGCGAGATAATGGAAATAGAAGCAGGAAAACTTTTAAAACATAAGCTCTTTAACAGGCAGGATAAATCTTTGATAGCATCTGAGATCACTTACAAGTTTGAGGAGAATAATGGAATAACTACTTTGTTTGCACGGGAAGAGCTATCTCAAAGCATTGATGAAGAAGATTACAAAGAAGCCGTGCAAGGATGGGATACCGCATTGTACGCGGTAAAACAACTGGCCGAAGGTATATAATGGTTAAGAAGATCATCCTATATATCCTTTGCCTGTATGATATCTACCTCTACCTGCCGGACGTTTTCGACCTGTTTAAAATGGATATAGAGCCACCCACTACAGATTACCTGCTTTATTTTGATGCGGCGATGTTATTGATAGGGGGAATAGTAATTGGAGCTATGTTGATGAAAGCAGGAGGTAAATTCAACAAGTATTTAGGCGTACTGATGATTGTGTTGAATGTTGTACTTACACCGCTGTTTATATTAAAAGCATTACCGTGATATGAAAAAACTAATACTATTAACAACGTTAATTATCGGCACTCTTTTAGGATGTTCTGATAATCCTAAGACAGCCGTTGAAAAAAAGGCCAGCACTTTAAAAAAAGCAGCTGTGTTAGAACCGGCCGATTTCGATTCCTTTTTTAAGAAATTTAAAAGTGATTCGGTTTATCAGAAAGAACATATAAATTTCCCCATTAAAATAACTGTAACGGAAGATGAGAGGGATTCAGTCACTTATATCAAGAAAAATAAATGGCATTATGTAAGGCTTACAAATAACAAAGAGGATATTTATAAAAAAGCACAATCAAATAAAAATAGTGTTACAATTGAGTATACGGTTGAGGATACCGGGATTTTAATGAGTTTTGATTTCACGTATGGGAGCGGCAAGTGGCGACTAACCTCTGCTACAGACTCATCAGACTAATTCGGAAGTTTGTTAAAGCAACGATCTCAATTACTTCTTCTTCTCATGCACAATAACAAAAATGTCTTCGTTATCTTTTTTCATGAGGTATTTTTCGCGGGCAAATTTTTCGAGTTTAGCCTTGTCTGAGGTAAGTTCGTCCAGATCTTTAGTTACTTTGGCAGTTTCGGTTTGGTAGAAAACCTGTTCTTCCTTTAATTTATTCAGCTGCTGGTGATATTCATATTGCGAAAACAGATCGTTCTTATCAAAAAATATCATCCATATCACAAAAGCCAGCGTAACCAGGAAGAATTTATTCTTGATAAGGTCAATAAGGCGTTTCATTTGTGTGGGTTGTATTTTCACTTTAAAGCTATTTATTTTCTTTGATGAGTGCAAATATCATTATTAACATGTTAACATCAAATTTTCGCGGGGTACAAAAGGCGTAAACAAAAAGAGGTCAGCCTTTTAAATTAAGCTGACCTCTTTGTTATGTTGTGTATTGATTACCTTCTGCCCGATGACCTGCTTGCACCACTCATGCCGCTGGCACCGCCACGGCTGTTGCTTGCGCCGCCGCTACCACGGTGACCTGCCGGCCGGCCGCCTGCACCAGGCCTTTTATTACCGCCACCATGCCTGCCACCGGCAGAACCTGCACTTTTAGGCGTGCCGTTTTTGGCTTTACTCATCATTTTAGCCGTCATGTTCTCATAGCTTAACGGGTAAGGATGGCCCTGTTCAACAGGGATCTCTTTAGCTATCAGCTTATGAATATCCTTTAGGTAATCTATTTCTTCCTCGCCATCGCAAAAAGAGAAAGCTATACCACTTGCACCTGCACGGCCGGTACGGCCAATACGGTGAACGTAAGTTTCCGGTACGTTTGGCAATTCGTAATTTATAACGTGCGTAAGCTCGTCAATATCAATACCACGCGCGGCAATATCGGTAGCAATAAGTACACGTGTAGTACGGTTCTTAAAGTTAGTTAACGCACGCTGACGCGCATTTTGCGATTTGTTACCGTGTATAGCTTCGGCTGTTATGCCAACGCGGATAAGGTCTTTAACCACCTTATCTGCACCGTGTTTGGTACGGGTAAATACCAACGCGGTTTTAATTTCTTTATCTTTTAATATATGGCTTAGCAATAATCTTTTATCGCCTTTATCCACGTAAAATAACGATTGCTGTATAGTATCGGCAGTTGACGATACCGGTGCAACCTCAACCTTTGCAGGCTTCTGCAATATAGAATCTGCCAGGTGCTGTATCTCGTTAGGCATGGTAGCGCTAAAGAAAAGCGTTTGCCTGTTGGCAGGTACTTTAGCAATTATCTTTTTAACATCGTTTACAAAACCCATATCCAGCATACGGTCGGCTTCGTCCAGTATCAGCATTTTTATCTGATCGATGTGTACGTAGCGCTGGTTCATCAGGTCTAATAAACGGCCCGGGGTAGCTATCAGGATATCAACACCACGGCGCAAAGCATCAACCTGTGGGTTTTGCGATACACCACCAAAAATAACCAGGTTTTTTAGGCCTGTGTGTTTGCCATAAGCCGTAAAGCTTTCGCTAATCTGGATGGCTAATTCGCGGGTTGGGGTTAATATAAGGGCCTTTATCTGTTTTTGCTCTTTGTGTTTTTGCTTATCTAAAAACAATAATTGCAAAATAGGGATAGCAAAAGCAGCCGTTTTACCGGTACCGGTTTGGGCGCAGCCAAGCAGGTCGCGGTGTTGTAATATATAAGGGATTGCTTGTTCTTGTATTGGGGTGGGTATTGTATAACCCTCTGTTTTTAAAGCCTTTAAAATAGGCTCAATTAAATTTAAGTTTTCGAATGACATGTATTGTTTGTAATGTATATGTGCTAACGCGAAGCATTAAGCGGATCTGAAGAGTGTCTAATGATCAAAACCGTAAATCAACGGGTAATTATCCGCAAAGATACGTTTTTTATATGCAAGTAGTACAAAGGGGCGTAATGTGATGAAATAGTGACATGTTGGTGAGTAGGGAGTGGTTAAGTAGTGAGTGGTTGGATCGGCCAAGCAATATGCGAGAACCATTCACCAATTAACTCAATCAACCATATACCAACTATGGCGTTGCCTTCGGCCGGGCTTTCCGCTCATACTGCACAGGCCTTAACCACAAGGCCGGTATCCGCTTCAATCTAACGCAGGGGCGGCGTGGCGGGAGACGCAAAGTATCGTGTCTCTACATTATCATATCCGTAGAGACGCGATACTTCGCGTCTTTGACAACATACCAGCGGCGCTCCTTCCCGCGCGTCATTGCTTCGTACCTCGCAATGACGGGTTGGGAAGCATGGTGTAGAAGATTTCTCCTCGTACCTCGTTCGAAATGACACGAGTGTTATTCAGAAGTGCTTTCCTCAATCACTTCCGGCTTGACTTCATTCCTATTCAACCAACTATCCAGCAATATTAACCCAAGGCCTATCATAATAGAAACATCGGCAGCATTAAATACACCTGTTTGCAGCGCTCCGAATTTGATATGCATAAAATCCGTAACCGAACCATACACTATCCGGTCGTAAAGGTTGCCTATACCGCCACCAATACAGAAGATAATACCCGTCACCATAAGGGTGTTCAGATTCTTTTTAATGATAATATAAGCTAACGCACCTAACAAGGCCAGTATAGGCAGTAACGTTAATAATATAAAGCGGAACGGTTGAACAAGTTTAGCACCAAGACTTAAAAACGCACCGGTGTTTTCAACTCTTAAAAGGGTAACATGATCATTAAAAAAGCTGTAGTGGTCATAATAATTTATATGCGCGCGCATCATTGATTTGGTAGCCTGGTCGCAGCCTATGTTTAAAGCAAGTATAAATAATATGATTATTACGCGTAATGTGCCGTTCAATTTCATTAGGGCTAATGTATAAAAGAGATTGTGAAAATTGCGATGCAATCGCAAATCCATTTTAAACACTCGTTGCAGACGAGCGCAAGTATTTTAATCTTTATCTAAACAAAAAGCCTTTCAAGCTAAACTTGAAAGGCTTTTAATTATCTGCACATTTAATATTTATTTCTTCATCAACCTAATAAAATCATCAAACAAATAGCGGCTGTCGTGCGGGCCGGGAGATGACTCGGGGTGATATTGTACCGAGAATGCTTTTTTACCCTTCATGCGTATACCCTCTATCGATTGATCGTTAAGGTTTACGTGGGTAATTTCTACTTTATCAGATGCTCTTACAGCATCTTGCACCACACCAAAACCATGGTTTTGCGATGTTACTTCGCAATGGTTAATGATAACGTTCTTAACCGGGTGGTTTAGTCCGCGGTGGCCGTTAAACATTTTTTCGGTAGGGATATCATTAGCCAAAGCCAGCAGCTGGTGGCCAAGGCAAATACCAAACATGGGTTTATCCGAGTTTAAAATACTTTTAACCGTATCAATAGCGTAAGGCATTGCAGATGGATCGCCGGGGCCATTTGATATAAAATATCCCGAAGGAGAAAAATCCTTTTCCATTTCTTCGAAAGTGGTTTTAGCCGGGTAAACTTTGGCATAAACGTCCCTGTCGTCAAAATTGCGCAGTATGTTTTTCTTAACACCAAGGTCAAGTACAGCTACACGGTAAGTAGCATCTTCGTTACCAAAAGTGTAAGTTTCTTTGGTTGATACCTGCGATGAAAGCTCCAGCCCATCCATTGATGGCACCTGATCAAGCTTGGCTTTTAGTTCGGCAATGTCGGTTATTTCTGATGAGATAATAGCGTTCATGGCGCCTTTATCGCGTATGTGGCGAACCAGCTGGCGGGTATCAATATCAGATATACCTACTATGTTTTGCTCCTGAAAGTAATCCTGTATAGATTCGTTGGCCTGTTTGCGGCTGTAAGCAATGTTGTAATTTTTACAAACCAAACCGGCAATCTGGATCTGTCCCGATTCAACTTCATCAGTATTGATACCGTAGTTGCCAATATGCGCATTGGTGGCCACCATAATCTGACCATAGTAAGATGGGTCGGTAAATATTTCCTGGTAGCCGGTCATGCCGGTATTAAAGCAAATTTCGCCTGTAGTGGTGCCTATTTTGCCCGCGGCTTTGCCGTAAAATACGGTTCCGTCGGCTAATAATAAAACAGCAGGCAATTTGGTGAAATGATTCATTTAGCAAAAAAATTGAAAGGGTTATAAATTCGGATATTCTGGCACGAAGCTCCGTGAAAACAAACCGGATGGCTGAAGTAAAATACCTCTTTATTCACGGCGCAAAGGTATAAAAAAAATTACGATTTTAGTTTTACGATTTTAGTTTTTTAGAATATTGCCAGGAATTGACGCATTAACTTATTATCTAATTGACGGTTGAGCGGTAAATCTAAAATCGTAAAACTAAAATCCGAAATACAAAAACTACCTTTGCCATATAAAACTAATAAGACACCATGTCGGTAAACAAGGAAGTTAAACGCATTACCACGCATATTCTGCAGGAAATGAAGAACCGTGGCGAAAAAATAGCCATGCTTACAGCCTACGATTTTTCGATGGCCACTATTGTAGATAATGCCGGTACGGATATTATCCTGGTAGGTGATTCGGCCTCCAACGTAATGGCCGGGCACGAAACCACGCTGCCGATAACCTTAGATCAGATGATCTACCATGCATCATCAGTAGTACGTGCAGCAAAACGCGCACTGGTAATTGTCGACCTGCCTTTTGGTTCATACCAGGGTAATTCAAAAGAGGCCTTAGCTTCGGCCATCCGCATCATGAAAGAGGCTGGCGCGCACGGTGTTAAATTAGAGGGTGGTGTAGAAATTGCAGAATCGGTAAGCAGGATCTTAACCGCAGGCATACCTGTAATGGGCCACCTGGGTTTAACCCCGCAATCCATATATAAATTTGGCACCTATACGGTTAGGGCTAAAGAGGAAGCCGAAGCCGAAAAGCTAAAAGAAGATGCTTTAAAGCTACAGGAACTGGGTTGCTTTGCCATAGTGCTGGAAAAAATACCTGCCAAATTAGCTACAGAAGTAAGCAAATCAATACATATCCCAACAATAGGTATAGGCGCCGGTCAGCATTGCGATGGACAAGTTTTGGTGATACACGATATGTTGGGTATTAACAAAGGCTTTAAACCCCGCTTTTTACGCCAATATGCTAACCTGTTTGATGTAATGAACGACGCTATCACCAACTATGTTGGCGATGTAAAAGCAAAAACCTTCCCCAACGAGAAGGAAGAATATTAACCGCTATGCGGGTTCATGGTTCATAGTTGATGGTGAATAGTTTTAAGCCGCAATTATACCATGAACTATGAACCATGAACCATGAACTAACAAATGGCGCGACCAGAGTTTAATTATATAAGTAAAGATATTACCGACGCTGATATACTGTACGAAGACAATCACCTTATAGCGGTGAACAAGCGTGCAGGGGATATTGTGCAGGTAGATGATACCGGCGATGAATCGTTGGATGAGAAGGTTAAAAAGTATATAGCCCAAAAATACAGCAAGCCAAATGGCGCGTTCCTGGGGGTTGTACACCGTTTGGATAGGCCCGTTAGCGGTGTTATCCTGTTTGCAAAAACCAGCAAGGCTTTAGAGCGCATTAACAAAATGTTTAAAGGCCGCGAAATGCATAAAACCTATTATGCCATTGTGCGCCAGCGCCCACAGCCGGAAGCAGGTAACCTGGTGCATTACCTGATAAAAAATCCGCAGAAAAACGTTACCAAAGCCCATGATAAAGAAGTACAAGGGAGCCAACGGTCCGAGCTTAACTACAAACTGGTAGGGGAGCGGGATGGTTATTATGTAATAGAGGTGGACCCAATAACAGGCCGCCCGCATCAGATAAGGGTACAGCTATCTACCTTAGGTTCCCCAATAGTTGGCGATAATAAATACGGTTATCCACGCGGTAGCCTGCGCAAAAGTATTTGCCTGCATGCCCGCCGACTGCAATTTATCCACCCCGTAAAAAACGAACCTATACTAATTGTAGCACCGCTACCAAAAGATGGTTTCTGGGAAAAGTTTGAAGGGTTGATAGAATAGTTTTTATAATGGCGTTGCCTGCGGCCCGGGCTTTTCGCTCATACGCGCACAGGCCTTAGTCACAGGCCGGTATCCGCTTCAATCACTAACGCAGGGGCAGCGTGGTGGGAGACGCGAAGTATCACGTCTCTACATTATCATATCCCGTAGAGACGCGATACTTCGCGTCTTTGACAAGATACCAGCAGCCAGCATTACTCCTTCCCGCGGCGGGGAACTGATTGTTACAACGCTTTCACTTTCTCCCAGGCCTTTTCATCAACCCAAACCCCTTCTTTTAAACTTTGCTCCCTTGTGCGCAGCATATTTTCACCGGGATAGAGAATCTCGTTATCGCTTTCGCCGTTCCCGGTTTTGGTGTAACTAATTATCTCATCAATCAAGGCGGCGTTTTTATCATTATCTGTTTTTATACAAATAAAAACCTGCGATACTCCGGTTTCTTTCCTGCCCGATTGTGTAATTACCGAAGTAGAATCGCCACCACTCAGCAAAGTGGCCAACAGATCCAATACCAATGATAACCCCGAACCTTTCCAAAACCCTATGGGCAGTGCGCGTTTGGTTGCCAGTATCGCGGCAGCATCAGTGCTTAAATTGCCCTCCTTGTCATACCCACCGGGTACAGGCAGCTCTTTATGCTGCGCCTCGTACTGCCAAAGCTTACCGAACGAATATTGGGAGATAGCCATATCTAATACCACATTCCCACCCTGTCGGGGCACGGCAATAATAAGCGGATTGTTTCCTAAACGCGGTTCGGTGCCGCCCCATGGGGGCAGGTTGGCAATAGTATTGGTAAAGCAGATACCTATATAACCCGCTTCGGCAGCCTGCAGGCCGTAGGTGCCGCCACGCATCCAGTGGTTTGTGTTTTTTATGGCAACACAGCCAATGCCGTTATCATTTGCAAGGTTAATGGCCCTATCCATGCAAAACTGAGCATTCAGCATACCGGGGGCAAGGTTGCCATCCCATTGTTCTATCGCCCCAAAGGCATTTACCTTAGCAGGTTGGGCATCAGGATACACCAGGCCCTCCTTTATATATTCTACAAATGTAGGGAAACGATTTAAGCCATGGCTGTATACGCCATCGCGACTGTTATCGGCAAAAATAGTTGCGCAGGCATCGGCAATGCTATCTTTTATATCAAGACTGGTAAGCACCCGTTTAAATTCGGCTTTAAGCTGCTGGTAAGGTATACGCATAGCACAAATATAGCGGCTTAAGCGGTGCTTATAAATATATAGCCCCGAAAATATTTAACGATATAAACAGTTATAATAAAGCAGTTTTGAAATTGCTTAACTAAACTATCTTTGTAACTTAATGAAGAACAAAAAAGTATTTTTTTTACTGACCGGTTTACTGGGTTTAAGCCTTTTTATCAACTCGTGTAAAAAAGATAAACAAACCAGCGTGCCAAGTTTATTTACCACAGGCGTGTGGCAATTAGGTTCGATAATGCAATATCATTATCTTGGAGATTCGCAATTGTCGGTTGATACGATAAGATGCGATACCACGCAAATTTTTACCTTTAATACTGACATGACCTGTACTTATTCAAATTTTGATTGTAAGGACGGCACCGTAGCAGGTAAATGGTCATTATCAGATACCCAGCTTTATTTATTTGCAGATATAACCTACCCGGCAGGTACCACGGCAGGCACCACCCAGCCGTTTATTAACGCGCATCTCATAAACCTTGGGGAGTTTTCTATGGTATTCGAAACAGGCGATATTCAACCTTTTTACAATGCTAATGATGAAAGAACAATAAGAAGATATGGGTTTACAAGGATAAAGCCGGTAGTTACTAAATAATAGGATAAAAATTTATATTTTGCATAACAAAAGCTACCAACTATTTTGAAAAAGAGAATTGCCATTTTTGCTTCGGGTTCTGGGTCAAACGCTCAAAAAATAATGGAGCATTTTAAGCGTAATGCCGATGCCGAAGTTGTATTGATACTTACCAATAACCCACAGGCCTACGTTTTGCAGCGTGCCGATAATTTTGAGATCCCGTCGCACGTATTTACCCGCCACGAGTTTTATGATACCGATGATGTAATAAGCCTGTTGAAAAACCTGCAGGTGGATATTATAGTACTTGCAGGCTTTTTATGGCTGGTACCACCAAGCCTGTTAAATGCGTTCCCCAACAAGATCATAAACCTGCACCCCGCGTTATTGCCAAAATTTGGCGGAAAGGGTATGTATGGTGATAACGTTCACAAAGCCATATTGGAAGCAGGTGAAGAGGAATCGGGCATTACCATACACTTCGTTAACACCCAGTTTGATGAAGGCGAGATTATCCACCAGTCGCGCTTTAAAATTGAGCCGGGCGATAACCTGGAGATGGTGAAATTTAAAGGCCAGCAATTAGAACACCAGCATTTCCCGAAGGTGATAGAGAACCTTTTGAAAAAAATGCGTTCGTAGTTTTATAGTTCAGACGCGCTGATATTTTGCTGCCATCTCTTTCTTAAAGTATAATACAGATCATCAAAGCCGTATTTTAAAGAAGTTGCTGTTATGCTAATGGGCGATCCATACATTTTATGGTTTATAGCCGCCGCTTTTTTGGCTATAAAATTGGTTTGCCGATTAATATAATCATCCGGGTTGTTAACCTCTATCATGATTAGTTTCTGCCTGCTAACTTCAATGGTGCTGATATTGCTTATATCCCCCCAGGGGATAAAGCCGGCCGATACTCCGCTGGAATTATCATGGATACCTTTGTTGTCTATTATTATTCCTGCTTTTGTGTCAAAAAGCTTTCTGAAAATAAATATCGCGCAAATGCCAAAAAAAATTACTGCCGCGTAGCCAATAGTAATAATCAGTACCACGCCTTTTCTAAAAGTTTCCGGTTCTTTTATAAACCACAAACCCAATATTACAAACAGCAACGCGCCTGCAAATAACAGCATAAGTTTGCCTTTGCTCAGCGGTATTTTTAAAGTTTCATTGGTATTAACGTATTCAGCCATAATATCTGCTGTTATATTTTAATATAACAATGCAAGTCATTAAAAATAATGCAATTAATCTACATTAACTAATCTCAAATTCATACCTTTGCGGCTCAAAAATTCCCTGTTGTAATGAGTCATTCTGTTCAAATAAAAAACGCACTTATTTCTGTTTATTACAAAGATAACCTTGAGCCTATAATTCATGAGTTGAACCGACTTGGTGTAAAGATCTATTCTACCGGTGGTACCGAAACTTTTATACGCGACCTGGGTGTTGATGTTATTGCCGTTGAGGACCTTACATCATACCCATCTATATTGGGCGGCCGTGTAAAAACCCTGCACCCAAAGGTGTTTGGCGGTATTTTGGCCCGAAGAAGTTTTGACAGCGATGAGCAGCAGTTAGCTCAGTACGAAATACCCGAAATTGACCTGGTAATTGTTGACCTTTATCCCTTCGAGGAAACAGTTAACTCTGGTGCCGGACAAGAAGATATCATCGAGAAGATTGACATTGGCGGTATCTCACTTATCCGCGCAGCGGCTAAAAACTTTAAGGATGTGGTTATCGTGGCATCTAAAAACGATTATACCGAACTTGAAGAAATATTAAAGGCGCAGGAAGGCGCAACTACTATTGACCAGCGCCGCCGGTTCGCTCAAAAAGCATTCAATATATCATCAAACTACGATACCCATATTTTCCAATACTTTGACCAAAGCGAGCCGATGCCTGTTTTTAAACAAAGCATCCAAACAAGCCAGGTTTTACGTTACGGCGAAAACCCACATCAGAAAGGGATTTTCTACGGTAACCTTGATGCCATGTTTAACAAGCTGAACGGTAAAGAGCTATCATACAACAACCTGGTTGATGTTGACGCCGCGGTAGCTTTAATTGATGAATTTACCGAGCCTACCATCGCTATTTTAAAACATACCAACGCTTGCGGTATTGCAAGCAGGTCGTTCATTAAAGAGGCCTGGATAGATGCTTTGGCTTGCGACCCGGTTTCTGCTTTTGGTGGTGTTATTATCGCTAATGATGAAATTGATGCAGCTACCGCTACAGAAATTGATAAGATATTTTACGAAGTACTGATCGCACCCGCTTTTACAGATGAGGCGATCAAAATATTATCGGCTAAAAAGAACCGTATAGTGCTTATCCGCCAGCCGGTTGAGCTGCCAGTTAAGCAGTTTAAAACCTTGCTGAACGGTGTTATTGAGCAAGATAAAGATTTGACCGTTGAAGGCCCGGCACAAATGAATTCGGTTACAGATAAAAAAGCAACCGAGCACGAACTGAGAGACCTGTACTTTGCTAACAAAGTGGTTAAGCATACAAAATCAAACACTATTGTTTTTGCTAAAAACAACCAGTTAATGGCAAGTGGCGTTGGCCAAACTTCAAGGGTTGATTCTTTGAAACAGGCTATTATTAAAGCAAACAGCTTTGGTTTTGATCTGAAGGGCGCGGTTATGGCATCAGATGCTTTCTTCCCCTTCCCTGATTGTGTAGAGATAGCTGCAGATGCAGGTATTACAGCAGTTTTACAACCAGGCGGGTCAATAAAAGACCAGGATTCTATTAATATGTGTAATCAAAAAGGCATTGCCATGGTTACTACAGGTGTGCGTCACTTTAAACACTAATT
>NZ_JAQBOI010000291.1 GCF_028288105.1 Mucilaginibacter sp.
AACATCAATAGCAATAAAAGGGAGTTATCATCTGACGAACGTGAGGGACTATTCAAGGCTTTGAAAACCCGCTTCGAAAAAAACATGAACCGCCATACAGGTGTTGAATGGTCTAAAGTACAGGCAAGACTGGAAGCCAATAGTGATAAACTGTGGTCGCTTGATGAAATGGAAATAACCGGGGGCGAACCTGATGTAGTTGGTTATGATGAAAAGACCGGCGAATACATATTTTATGATTGTTCGGCAGAAAGCCCTAAAGGGCGCAGAAGTGTTTGTTATGACCGGGAAGCGCTGGAGGCACGAAAAGAATATAAACCGGAGAATACCGCTATTGATATGGCAGCTGCCATGGGTATTGAGCTTTTAACAGAAGAACAATACCGGGAACTGCAGCAACTTGGAAAATTTGATCTGAAAACATCGAGCTGGGTAAAAACACCTGCCGATATCAGGAAACTTGGCGGGGCTATTTTTTGTGATCGCCGCTACGATACTGTCTTTACTTATCATAACGGGGCAGAATCTTACTACGCCGCCAGGGGTTTCCGCGGCTCGCTTAAGGTTTGAATTTTGCCCGGTAGCTAATAACTAAAACAGAGAGCATGACTAATCCGAAGGTTGATTTTTATTTTAACAAAGCCAAAAAGTGGCAGCAAGAATTGGAACAATTGAGAATGATAGTTCTTGACTGTGGGCTCACCGAAGAATTGAAGTGGGGCTGCCCGTGTTACACGTTTCAGGAAAGCAACATAGTTTTAATACATGATTTTAAAGAGTACTGCGCACTGCTGTTTTTTAAAGGTGCTTTGTTAAACGATACCAATGGTATTCTGATCCAACAAACGGAGAATGTGCAGGTGGCCCGTCAAATTCGCTTCACCAACGTTTTGGAAATAGTTGAGATGAAACCCATCCTGAAAGCCCATATTTTTGAAGCCATTGAAGTGGAAAAAGCTGGTTTGAAAGTGGATTTAAAAAAGACTACGGAATTTACCATCGCCGAAGAATTTCAATATAAATTAGATCGCATCCCCGCCCTGAAAACTGCTTTTGAAGCCTTGACACCGGGACGACAGAGGGCTTACCTGCTGCATTTTTCTGCGCCCAAACAATCCAAGACCCGGGAGGCGAGGGTTGAAAAATATATGCCGCAGATTCTCGGTGGAAAGGGATTAAATGATTAGTACATTCGATGAGAAAATAAATCGATCAAACTTTAATGTATAACGCCTCGGGTTGTGGCCTCAGGGTAGAAAGTTCTTGTATATGTTATGCGCAACCGATGTCAAACAAACAATAATATCAAATGGCTGAAGTAAAAACAAAACCAACTTCTGCAAGTGTGGAGGATCTTATCAACAATGTAGCTAACGAACAAAAACGCAAGGACAGTTTTGTGATTTTGGAAATGATGAAAAAAGCAACCGGGGAAGAGCCGATAATTTGGGGCAGTTCAATCATCGGTTTTGGTAAGGTAAGGTATAAAAGCCCTGCTACTGGCAGGGAAGGGGATTGGTTTCGGTTAGGTTTCGCTCCCCGTAAAGCGAATTTATCATTGTACTTTATGGATCTTAAGATCCATGAGGAAGCTCTTACAAAGCTTGGCAAGCATAAAACCGGTTCTGGTTGCGTCTACCTAAATAAGCTGGCGGATATCGATATAAAAGTTTTGAAGGAAATCATCGATACAACAGCATCAAATCGAAAGTAAATGCTTTCTCAAATGAGGTGATTTCAATTTCCGTGCTTGTGTCCTCACCATAGGTGTTCAGAAGATTAGTGTTTGGCTAAAGCCCATTTTCTGATTTCTCTATCCGTCCCATAAATGGGACGGCAATGAATGGGAAATTATAGAATCACTTGTACTTATCATTGCCGTTGGCTTTAGCCAACGGATCACAAACAAAACTTATAAGGCTTTAGCCAAAGTCCGGATTTTGAGCATTATTTCGTTTCCCCGATATCCGGGTTATGTATCAGGCAATACATCATGCTTTTTAGCAGGTTAATGTATATGTTGATGCCTTCGTTTATTTCGTTTACAAGAATATATTCATTGGCCGTGTGTGACCGGGCAGAGTCGCCAGGCCCCATTTTTAACGACGGCACGCTTAGCCAGGCCCTGGTCGCTGCTGGTAGGAGATACATAAGTCTTCTTCCTAAAGCCATACCCGCCCTTACCAAAGGGTGAATATGATCTATACAGGATGGTTTAAGTATAACCCTCCCGGGGGCAATTGTACACACGGTACTTTCTTTTAAGGCGTACATCTACCGTAAAATGGCATTCATGGGGGAATAATGTTGTGCTGCAAGCCCGTATTTATTTGTGTAACCGTCATTTTAATTGTGCTCAAATAAAAACAGCGGTGGAAAAACTCATCGCTGTTTTTATTAGGTCAATTGCTGTTAATACGGCTTACCTACTGCTAAATAGGTGTTCTCTACTCATAACTGTTTCATTTTTACAGATAAATAGATAAAATGTAGATTATAGGTTAAAGGAAAATAAAGCTTGCAACTTTTATTTTAACTTTTCGTAAACATTATAACCAATATCAACCCAGATTTATAAATCT
>NZ_JAQBOI010000279.1 GCF_028288105.1 Mucilaginibacter sp.
CAAACGGATTCAAACGACAAAAAAGAGCAGGAAAAGATCATCAAAAAGGCCGTAAAGGAAAAAGAGAAAGAGGATAAGAAGTTTAAAGAAAAAGTGAAGGAGAAGGCCGAGGGGAAGAAGAGTTAAATAAAAAGTGTTCACGTTCATGGCCGTGAACACCGTTATGAACACATAAACAACTGTTAATAAAGAATTTAAAAATAAGGTACTGACAAAACAACGTCACCATTAAATCCAAATCCGGCATAGACGAAATGCAAATAATATAGCGGTCACGCTGCACGCGACGAATAGATGCTTCACTATATTCAGCATGACAAATGCTTATTACTGCAACAGCAACTTCAAGTTAATACCAAAGTTAGTGAACGAAGTATTAAATGCCTGTGAGGTGTAAGGTTTGGTGATGTTGCTATCGTAAAACAGGTTCAGATTAAAGCGCTGGTTTATCACATAATCAATAGATGGGCGCAGGGTAATATTTTGCGCGCCCGATGATACTTCGGCAGCAGGTACATCTGCCCGGTAGATAAGTGTTTTATTATCACGCACAGCTACATCAAGCTTAAAGTTAATATCGTTATTATCCTTATTACCGGTGCCGAACAAGCCCCATGGCATTCTGAAGTTTTTTGGGCGATAACCAAACCCAAATACAAGGATATTTTCGTCCTGTTGTGCCAACTGGCTGTTGAGCAAACTTAAGTTTAACGAACGGGTTTTACGATATTCAAAATTGGCCGTCATACTGTTTTTGAAACGTACATCGGCACCTAATAATGGCACAAACTGTTCAAATATGGCCACCTGCGAGAACTGGTAAAAGGGCAGGAAATCATTATTAAAATCTCTTGAAGTTACCCCGGCGCTGTTTTCCTGGTATTGCAGCAATGTGGTATAGCTGCTTACATTATAGGAAGAACGGTAGCCATGTTTAAGATCGAAGGAATCAAAAAGATCTGCGAAGAACGGCATCTTGCCCAAACCAGCATATGATATTTGCCAGTTAGGAATTGGAATTTTAGGGAACTGGCTTGTACTTGATGAGCCAGCGTCTTTACCGGAAAATGCGGCCAGAAATGCAGGAACCAGTACATTTTGCGCATTAGGCCCATAACCATCTGCAAAGCCACCTGTAGCACCACCCGAATTTGGATTAGCACTACCCAATTTCTGTGAAATTATGGAGCGGTTATCTAAGAATTTCTGATACGTAGCCGAAGTGCTATTAGCGCTGCCCGACTTGGTAAAAGCAGTAGCCAGCGACATGTACGAAATGCTATACGTACCCGATGTTACAGGACTTAAATTCTCAATACTATTGGTTTCGGCCAGGAATTTAAAGTTAGTTTGATAATTACGGTCTTGCGTTTTAAAAGCTATTAACTCGATACGCAGATCAGATATGGGCTCGATAATGCTGCGCAGGCGGATATCCTCGTTAAACGATTTTATATATAGCTGGTTCTGCAGTGTATCAGTTGTTATCCACCCGTTGGCTATCGCCTTGTCGCGCAGGTCGGCCTGGCTGCCTAATAAGAAGCCGATACCTGGTGCATTATAATTTACATCCTGCCCAAAGAAGTTAGATTGCGGCAAGTATCCCGGCAGGAAAGTACCCTCGGTACGTGTATAAGTACCGCTGATATTTTTAATACCGGTTAAAATCCCCAGAAAGAATTTGGCAGCTCCGGTTTTCTCATCTTTACCTTTACGCAGGGCGCTAAACTTATTATAAAAGTTTGAAAAATTCAGTGTTGGGTTCAACTGTATGGTGCGCGCGTTTTGTATGCTGTTACCCACATCGTAGCTTGGGTTGTTAATGGCAAATTCCGGTTGCGATTGCCAGTTAAAGTTGGTGCTGTAACGTACGGTTAAGGCTGTCCAGTCCAGTCCCGGTATTTTATTTATGGGCGCGGTATAGTTAAAATTAATGGTGTGGTTGTAGTTTGTGGTACGGCCCAGTTTCCAAAGGTTTTCCCAAAGGGTGTCGCGTTTTAAACCATTGATACGCCCGGCAGGTTCATCCACTACCGATAGGTTGGTGGCATCAATATCCATTGTTAAAGATTTGGATAAGTTCCAGCCTATACCATAAACCCGGGTAATATTAAAGCTTTTGTTAAACGATGTAGGGATAGGTATAAAGTTATTAGGGTCGTTATTACGCAGGGTATTTTCTGAGTAATAGCGGTCAAAGTTAATACTGAAATTTAATCTTGATGGTAGTATGCTAAAATTGAAATCGCGTGCCAGCGCAAGTAGGTTACTCTTTATTACTTTTTCAAAAGGCGCGTAATATTTAGGTTCTTTATTATAATTATAGGTCAGCGCCACACGATAGGTTTTCGCGAAATCATTCTCTACTATAAAGTCGTGATGCTGGTATTCGGTATAAGCATAGGTGGCGGCAAAGTTCTCAATATCCCAAACGTGTACAGGGGCCGACGCGTTCATCCGTTCTTTGTGCACATTGGTAAAGTTGATGCTTTTGCGTGTTGTAAAATCCTGGGTTACGTTTTTTATCGAATCGCGCGCCTGGCTTGTTGGTGCCGCCGCAAGCGATTTTTTCAGCTCCACATCCGGCGATCCGGGGTCATATTGTGGGGTGCTTACCTGCGTTGATATATTTACGTAAGCCGGGATCCGGATCCCGCTTTTCTCAGGGAAAAACTTGCCCAGCTCAATACTTGCCGATGCATCAATAGACTGGTTATCGCTCCGGTTACGGTCGCTCACCCTCGAATCCAGTGTACCAAAGCCAATGGTACTTTTACTGCCCGCTACGGTGATGTTGGCAAAATCGGCCAATGCAGCATCTACCCTTGCGGTAGCGGCCCAACCGCCACGCTGGTCAAAATCTGTAAGGCGCAACTCATCAAACCAAACCGTTCCGGTTTTATTCAATCCGTCGTCACCACCAGGCGAACTGCCTCTATAAGGGTTACGCACCCCCAGCATTATAGTCCGCAGGCGGCTCAAATCCGGCTGGCCCTTAATGGTTACCTTATTGAGTCCATCGGTATAAACAAACGGAATAGTGAACGGCCATGGCAGCCCGTTTAATTTGGCATTGTTACGGGCAAGTTTAGCATCGATCAATATAGAAAGCTGCAGGTCAAGCTCGTTATTTGCCGGCCATATAGCGCCGGGGTCGCGGGTGCCGGGCTGGGTAACAGCCAAAGGCACTTCGTACTCATAGTAGTTGTCCTGGTAATCAACACCCAAACGCACAAAACCACTCAGGTCTTTATCTTTTAGCTGCTCTCCTTCTGCGTGGATGAACATCTGTACACGTTTGTACGATCGCAGATCATTAAAGAAAGTACGGAACGCCGCCCTCGAATAACCATCGCGCAGGTTGGCTACGTTTAACGATAGCGATTGCTCGTTCAGCTTGGTATCTGTTTGCAGGTTATTGTAATTACGCTGGCGGTTAATACCCGGTGGCACCACATAAGGTATCGGCGAACGGTTACCGTTCTCTTCAATATTTACGGCCTGCACATCAAGGGTAGAACCATCTACAACCGGGTTGGTGATGGCAGGGTCGGCAATAACGTTTAACGGGTTGTTCTCGTTATTAAAGGTACGCCATTCGCTCCTTGCCAATTGCAGGGTAGCAAAACGCAATATAGAAGTATCGGCAAAGTTTGTCATAAACATCCGCATAAAGCGGATGGCCTTAAAATCTTGTATGTTACCAACCTTGCTCTGGTAATCTGTTATAGGCACTCTAAACTGGTACCAGGTAACTGCCTGTGTTGTTCCGTTTGGCAGTTTTACATTCGATGTAATTTTATCGTTGATATAGTTTTGGCCAATAACCATGTCCTGCGGCCTTATGGAGACCCTGTACTGGAAGTACTCGTCCGTTTGGCTCATGTTGTTGTCACGGTTAATATCCTCGCCATCCGGCAATGATGTTGATGCTGATGTTTGGATACCCAGTTCGGCTTGCGATTGCTCGGCGGTTTTAGAGTTACCCTCGGTGCCGTTGTATTTGCTGTAGCGGTCTAATATGCCCGCATTTGCCTGGTCAAGCGCCGGGCCCTGGTAGTACTGGTAATCATCAGATGAGGGGTCACTTGAAAACGCGGTGGCTGCCTGCGGATTTAACTGCCCTTGTACCTGCTGTACAATAGGGGCAAATTTTGCTTTCTCGTCAACATCGTTCAATCCATCCAGACCAATATCCTGCAGTTTACGCGAAGCCGGATCATTATCAAAAGCATTAATAACCGGTTGCAGTTTTGATACCCTGCCCCAGTTGGTTTCGTCTACCTTATCGGCACCTGCGGCATCAACCGGCAAGCCGTTTTCCAGGCTCTTGCGGCCATCCTTTAAAATATCTTCAGATACACTGCCCAGGTTAAAATACAAATCGCCACCTGCCGAGTTTGGCTTATAGATGAATGGGTCCATCATCCAAAACTCAATGTATCCAACATTTAATGCTTCAAAATCATTGGTTTCCAGCTTGCGAAAAATACCGCCCCACCTGTTTCTTGGGCTTTGCAGCGTACCATCATTATTAATGCCGGTGGTGGTATAGTTATATGGCCCGCGCACGTTTGGATAAAATACCATATTTAGGGTAGCCAGGCTTAAGGGCTGCCCAGTGGTTGATTGCTTGTAAGGGAAAACTTCCTGCTCAATAACCTGCCTTACATAATGGTTGGAAAGCTCGGTACGCGACACCGATGCGGTGCCCGAGTTGGTGTAAAATATGGGGTCGATATTATAAAACGCCAGGCGGGCACGGTTATAACCATAGCTCAGGTCATCAAACCGGTCAAATTCAGGGAACATTTGTGGGGTGCCCGATATTTGCCAGTTAATAGCGCTTTTTATATCGATAACCGAGCGGCTGTTCTCAAAATCGTCCAGGTATGAAGTTCCGTTTTTAGAGCCCGCGAAGTTAAGAGCGCCCGGGCTGCCCGGCCTTAATTGGGCAAACTCACCGCTAAAGTTTATGGTTGATGGCGCTTTGGTATTAATGAAAGGAATCTTATCAACCAACCGGGTTAAAAACCGCGATGGCGAGCTATAGTTGGCATCGAAACCCCAAATAGTGTTGGAGATAGATTCTTCGCCTACAATTTCATTTTGGGTAATGGGCTGCTCGGTTAGGTGCATTATGGTGGCGCCCAATGCCAGCTTATCGCTCAAATGATAATCTAACCTTGACCCGAATAATGATTTCTGTTGCACCCCAAAAAGTTCGTTATTCTCTAATTTAACATTAATGGTTTGGCCCGATGCTAACAAAGCCTGGTTAAGCACACGGATACGGCCGGCGCTGTAATCTATTGTATAATCTGAACCCTCCTGTAATTTCACTGAACCCGCGGTAACTACAACAGAACCCTGCGGAATATTAACGGCATTCAACTGATACTCTGACCCGCTTTGCGAGGTGTAGGTACCCTTTATTAAATACCTGTTTAGTTTAGGGAAAAATTGCTGCGCTATGGTTTTTGTAGAATCATACAAGGGTTGGTAAACATACCGGCTTACCAGATCGGGCTCGCTTACGGTAAATTGTTTAGCCAGATCACTGCCGAATGGTTCCAGCACCGGGAACATAATGCGCCCATTTTGCGAATCGATAGTAACACCTTCCAAAAAGTCGAAGTAACCATCGGGGCGTTTATCATTTTGCTGGTCAAGGTTATCTACACCTGTAATTTGCATCCAGCGTTTACTTTTGGTGTTTTGCCCCTCGTCCATTATGGTTTTCTCGATACCCGATTTATCATCCAAACGGGAAATATTCAGTTTAAAGTTGGAGGAGCTGATCTGATATGCACCTAAGGAATAGATGTTTTTCATCATCAGGTCCCAGGTTGGCAGGTTGGTTTTAAGCAGTTCGTTCTTTAACAGTTTAGTGAATAAAACGGTTGGCGTATTAGGGTCTACTGCCCTATCGCTGGAAAACTCACCCACCTGGTACTGCACGCCATTAACTGAATATTGATAGGCAACCGCTAAAACCTCATCGTTATTTAAAGGATAGTTAAGCGATATATAACCCAATTGCGGGTGCAGGGTAAACTCCTTGTCGGTTAGTTTACGGGCGTAAGTTAGCTTCGCATAGTTATCTGTAGCCCCGGTTGCCCTAAAATAATTGGCAACATCGTTTGAGTTGGTAATACGCGCGGTTGACGGTAAATTATTTAACAACGAGTTGGATTGCTGGGTAAAACCCGGGCCTTTAAAACCTGCCGGTAAACCACTAAAGCCCGGCCCTCCCTGTACTAATGCAGTATTAAAAGGTCTGTTCTCTCCCAGATCTATAAAAGCTAATATGTCGCGCGAATCGGTTGTTACATTGGTACGGTTGGTTGTCCAAACCTCAATTTTTGTAATGTTTACGTTAGAGCTGATGATGGGGATATTAGCCAGCGCCCTATTGTAGTTATTACGGAAGTATTGCGATAAAAAGAAGTGCTTATTACTCTCGTAGTCCGCAGCGGTTATGTTTATGGTTTGCTGTTGCGCACCGTTGGTAATGGTTATGTTTTTTGCCTGCGAGCGCTGTTGCGAAAAAATACTGGTTACATCCAGTTTACCAAACTTCAGTTTGGTTTTCACACCAAACAATGCCTGGCTGCCCGATATCAGCGTTGTATTTAAAGGCATGCTTACCGTACCGGCCTCTATTTTTTGGATAATTTCGTCCGGGTGGCCGGTGTAATCCAGTTTTATCTGATTCTCAAACTGGAACTGCGCTTCGGTATTATAATTTGTGGTGATCTTTAACTTATCGCCTATTTCGCCGGTAACGTTCAATTGGATCCGCTGGTCGAAATTAAAGTTGAACTGGTTGCGCTGGCGGGTGTTAAACAGCGGGTTTTCGTTTTTATTTATCTGCCCGGCCAATATCACCTCTGCCGAACCTTGCGGCCTTATGTTGATGTTTGAACTTCCAAAGATCTGTTCAAAAGTTTTACTCCTGATTTTCATCTGCGGGATAAAGCCCGGCTGCTGCGATTCGTAGGCATAGTTATCTGCCAGCTGCGTAAAGTATTCGCGTTTTACGCCCCTTTGCTGTAACAGCAGGTATTCGCCAAAAGTTAGGTATTGAGGCGCGCGGTAAAGCAAGTTACCTACACGTTCATATAAAATATACTTGTTGGTAGCCGCGTCATATTCAATAGTGCGTACCAGCCCCGGAGGATCTGTAAAAAATATGCCCGAGCGCTGCCTTTTTGTACTCGCTTCCTTTAAATTTATAGGCCCAAGCTTTATGCTTGTATCTACCCTTGCAACAGGCGTAGCGGTTTGTGGTAATTGTTGTGCAGGCTGGCGCGGAGGAGTCTGTTGACCCGGAATTTGTTGCTGCTGTTGTGTTTGTTGCTGATTTGGATTTGTTTGTCGCTGTTGCCCAGACTGTTGCGGTGCAGATTGCGGCTGTACAGGTTTTTGTATTGGAGTTTGTTGTGCAAATATCTTTCCCACCCCGCCAAAAGCAGATACAAAGAGTATAACTACAAAAAGCTTAGTAGTAAAAATTCTAATCAAGTGTTAAATTATTGCAGAGTAATTATAAGCTTTTTAGAGCAGATTTAATTAATTGTTCAACAGTTAAAACTCCACTATTTTTGCTTATTTCTTGTTCCAAAACTTTTTCTGCAACGTTACGAACAAATCCAAGCATTACAAGGGCAGAAAGAGCTTCATCTTTTGCCGTTTTTAACCCTGGCATAACAGTTAATGTGTCTGGTCCTTCTTTTCGTAGCTTGTCTTGCAATTCTAAAATTACCCGCTGGGCTGATTTTGGGCCTATGCCTTTTATGCGCTGTATTACCGCCACATTGCCCTGCACAATAGCTGCCTGGATCTCGGCAGGTGTTATAGAAGATAACATCATACGGCCCGTATTTGGCCCAATACCTGATATGGATATCAGGTGCATAAACAGTCTGCGTTCGCCTTCGGTAGCGAAACCGTATAAAGTGTGGGCATCTTCTTTTACATGCAGCCACACAAACAGTTTGCAGCGTTCCCCTTCCGGGATCTGCGAATAGGTATTTAATGAGATATTGATGTGGTAACCAACACCGCCGGCATCAATAACAACATGTGCCGCGCCTTTAAAAGCTAATTTGCCATCAATATAATCGTACATACTTATTTAGCTTTACGATTTTTTGGTTTGGCATTGGCTTCGGCACATTTTACCTGGGCGTCAATTACCGCTATAGTAACCATGTTCACAATTTCGCGAACCGAGCTTCCTAATTGCAATACGTGCACCGGTTTTTTCATTCCCAGCAAAATAGGACCAACAGCCTCGGCCCCGCCAATTTCCTGCAACAGCTTGTAGGCTATGTTACCTGATGCCAATCCCGGGAAAATAAGTGTATTAGCCGGTTTGCCATTTAACACCGAAAACTCAAAATTATCGGCCAATAGCTCGGAGTTTAATGCAAAGTTGGCCTGCATCTCGCCGTCAACAACTATATGGGGGTACTTTTCATGAAGTATGCGTACTGTCTCCCTCGTCTTTTCAGGGATATCGCCTTCGTTTGATCCAAAGTTAGAGTAAGATAATACAGCAATACGCGGCTTAATGTTGAACTGCGCAACAGAGCGTTCCATCAGCACGGTAATATCTACCAGCTCTTGCGCGGTAGGGTTTATGTTTACTGTAGTATCACCAAAGAAAACAGGGCCCTTTTCGGTTATCATCAGATACATACCCGCAACGCGGTTTACGCCTTCCTCGGTACCAATAATTTGCAGGGCGGGTTTAATAGTAGTTGCATAATCTTTGGTTAAGCCGGATATTAAAGCATCGGCTTCGCCAAAATGAACCATGCATGCACCGTAATAGTTACGGTCTATCATCATTTTTTGCGCCTCGAACAAGGTAACCCCTTTGCGTTGGCGCTTCTGGAACAGAAACTGTGCAAACTCCAGCGAGCGTTCGGTTTCTTTTTTAGGATCAATGATCTTTATATCCTCCAGGTCAAGCTCATTCTCGCGAATGATCTCTTTGATCCTTTCGGCGTTACCCAAAAGTATCGGGATGGCAATACCCTCGTCTTTAACTATTTGGGCAGCACGAAGGATCTTATAAGTATCAGCTTCGGCAAATACCACACGTTTAGGGTCTTGCTTTGCCTTGTTGGTAACATCGCGCAGTATTTTATTGTTATTACCCAGTCGCGATAGCAATTCTTCGTGGTAGGCATTCCAATCGGCAATGGTTTTACGTGCCACACCAGAATCAATAGCCGCCTTTGCAACCGCCGAAGATACTTCGGTGATCAGTCGCTGATCCATTGGTTTTGGGATGATGTAATCGCGGCCAAACTTTAGGTTGGTAATACCATATGCTAAGTTCACCGCCTCGGGTACCGGCTTTTTAGCCATTTCGGCAATTGCTTTTACTGCCGCGATCTTCATTTCTTCGTTAATGGCGGTAGCCCTTACATCCAATGCGCCACGGAATATATACGGGAAGCCCAATACGTTATTCACCTGGTTAGGAAAATCAGACCTCCCTGTTGCCATAATGATATCCTTACGGGCGGCAATTGCCAGGTCGTAAGATATTTCGGGCTCGGGATTAGCCATTGCAAACACAACCGGATTTTTGGCCATGCTCACCAGCATTGCCGGGGTAACCACATTACCTGCAGATAAACCAACAAACACATCAGCGTTTTTCATGGCATCGGCAAGGGTGGTAATATCTTTGCGGTTTGTGGCGAACTGCAGGCGCATTTCGTCCAAATCGGTACGTTCTGGGGTCAATAAACCGTTAATGTCGAACATTACCAGGTTCTCTTTTTTAACCCCCAGCGACAGGTACATTTTTGTACAGGAAACGGCAGCCGCACCGGCGCCATTCACCACCATTTTAATTTTATCAAGTTTTTTCCCCTGTATCTCGCAGGCATTCATTAATGCCGCGCCAGATATGATGGCCGTGCCGTGCTGGTCATCGTGCATTACAGGGATCTTCATTTCGGCCTTTAGCCTGGTCTCTATTTCGAAACAGGTTGGTGCCGATATATCTTCCAGGTTGATACCACCAAAGGTTGGCTCAAGCGCTTTAACTATGTTTACAAATTCATCAACCGTTTTGGCGTTTATCTCCAGGTCAAATACATCAATATCAGCATAGATCTTAAATAGAAGGCCTTTACCCTCCATAACTGGCTTACTTGCTTCGGGGCCAATATTGCCCAGGCCAAGCACTGCGGTACCGTTACTTATAACAGCCACCAGGTTACCCTTCGCGGTATATTTATATACATCCTCAACATTATCAGCAATACGCAGGCATGGCTCTGCAACGCCCGGCGAGTATGCTAAAGTAAGGTCGCGCTGGGAATTGGTAGGTTTTGTTGGTACTACCTGTATTTTACCCGGGCGCCCTTTTGAGTGATAATTTAAGGCTTCCTGTTTACGATTGGGTTTATTCATGGTTCTCAAAAATTCAAGCGTTCAAAATTACAATTACTTTTCCTGAACTGGCTAATAAAAAAAGCCCGGTTTCGAAATACATCAAAACCGGGCTTTTCAAAAAAATTATTTATCCCCTGCCTATATTAACGGTTAGTCCCGGTAATAACGGCAAGGTTGTATTGGTACCTAATGCTTTGTTCCATTGCAGCAGATCAACTATTTTAACATTATACTTAGCAGCAATAGCGGCCAGGGTTTCTCCCTTTTGGGTGATATGAGTGGCTGGCATAACCGCACTGCTTCCTGCCCCGGCACCCTGTTGAACATTTGCCTGTACCGGCGGCGCAATGGCAACATATTGTACCGGTTTAAGGTTGCGTATTGGCGCGTTTAAGTCGGTTATGGCATCGCGTAGAATAGATTGCCTTTCCGCGTTCACCAATGGTATAACAATTTTACGCGGAACAGCCGCGGTACCGTTAACTACCTGCTGCCTGTATGATGGGTTTAAAACGCAAATGTCTCTAAGCGTCATACCCAAAGCCTGCGATATCCGGCTAAGCGATACAAATTTGTTTACCATTATGGTATCTGTAGCAATGGCCAGGTCGCCGGTTTGCGGGGTTATGTAGTGGTTTTTGTGATATTTCATCACATAATTAATAG
The DNA here is from genome assembly GCF_028288105.1 of Mucilaginibacter sp. Classification (GTDB taxonomy): domain Bacteria; phylum Bacteroidota; class Bacteroidia; order Sphingobacteriales; family Sphingobacteriaceae; genus Mucilaginibacter. The sequence goes on from NZ_JAQBOI010000279.1 coordinate 11,092, forward strand.
CAATAAATGCCGGCACATACCCACGTGTTTCGGCAGGCAGCAGTTCGCGTATCGACCAATAATCGTGCGCGCCCGTTTTTTCCAGCGCATGCTCTACATTGCTTTTACCGCAATTGTATGATGCAATGGCCAGCAGCCAGTCGCCAAATTGCTGGTAGGCATCTTTTAAATATGCGGCGGCGGCATTACTTGCCTGTACAGGGTCGCGGCGGTCATCAACATAATCTGTCATGCTTAGGCCGTAGATCTTTGCTGTTTCTGACATGAATTGCCACGGACCAGCAGCGCCTACTCTTGAAATGGCATTTGGGTTAAGTGCCGATTCAACTATTGAAAGGTATTTTATTTCTTCGGGGATACCGGCTTCCTGGAAAGCTTTCTCATAAATTGGGAAGTAGTATTTTGATAAGCCCAGCATGCGGCCCATCTCGTCTTTACGGCGGGTGTAGTTATCAATATAGGCCTGCACGTATCCATTATAATCTAAAGGGACTTCCTTTTGAATGCTATCCAGCCGGCGTTTAAAAATATTGTTCTGGTAAATAGATACCGGGGCCTGTATAACCGGTAAAAGCACATTGGTATCTTGTTGAACCACCTCTGCCGAAGGCATAGTTAATTCGGCCTTAATATCTGCTTTAACTATTTGTAACAACAACGCACAAATAATAAAACTGCACAGTTTCTTCATATCTTAGGGTTAACTCTCAAAAAAGCTCTGACAATTATTTACTAATATATTAAATTTTATAGCTGTAGGAAATATTCAGAGAAATTTAATAATTCTTGCTCGGCAAAGCTTTTGGCTAATAATTGTAATCCTAACGGCAATCCCTTGCTATTATTGCCTGCGGGAAGCGAGATGGCGGGCATACCTGCCAACGATGCCTGCACCGTAAAAATATCATGCAGATAGGTTACCACCGGGTCTTTTTCCTTTACTCCCAATGGGAATGCGGGCTCCGGAGCGGTTGGGGTCAATATAAAATCAAAATTCTCTAAAATTTCATTGGTTTTATTTTGAATAAGCCTGCGTACTTTTTGGGCCTTGGCGTAATAAGCATCATAATAACCGGCGCTTAGTACAAATGTACCCAGCATAATGCGGCGCTTTACTTCCTTACCAAAACCTTCAGATCGTGACAGTTTATAGGTAGATTCCAGATCAGTTGCGTTAGGGCTGCGGTAACCATAATGCACACCATCGTAACGGGCAAGGTTGGATGATGCCTCGGCCATTGCCAATATGTAATACGTTGGCACCAGGTATTCTAAATACTCAAATGATATGGGCTTTACTGTGTGGCCATCGGCACGCAGTTTTTCTATATAAGTGGTAAGCGTGGCTTTAACATCGGCATCAACACCCGGGCTTGATAAGGCCTCCTGCAGATAAGCGATATTTTTTTTGCCGGTATCTTTTTTGAAATCCTGGTGCTGCGGAACAGGTTTTTGCGATAGTGTGCTATCGTACTCATCTGTACCGGCCAAAATTTCGAGCAACAGAGAAGCATCAGAAACTGATTTTGTTAATGGGCCTACCTGATCGAACGACGAGGCGTAAGATATAACCCCATGGCGCGAGATACGGCCATAAGTTGGTTTTAAGCCAATAACCCCGCAAAAGGCTGCGGGTTGCCTTACCGAACCACCGGTATCTGTACCGATAGCCGCATGGCACATACCTGCCTGCACAGCAACTGCCGAACCACCCGATGAACCACCCGATACCCGGGTTTCGTCGGCATGGTTTTTTACCGGGCCAAAAAACGAATTTTCGTTAGCGGCGCCCATGGCAAATTCATCGCAATTGCAACGGCCTATTATAATAGCATCTTCGGCCAGTAGTCTTTCAACTACGGTTGATGAATATATAGAAGTAAAATTTTCTAAAATTTTGGATGAAGCAGAAACCTTATGCCCTTTGTAGCATATATTATCTTTAATGGCTATAACCATACCGGCAAGTTTACCGGCAAGTTTACCGGCGGTGCCATTACTTATACGAGCGTCAATGTCTTTTGCAGAGGCTAGCGCCTCAGTTTCAAAAACCTCGTTAAAAACGTTTAGATGTGCGTTTGCTTTTATCTGCTGAAGGTAACCTTTTACCAGGCCTTCAGCCGTGATCTCCCCACTCGTCAACCCGCTCTTAATTTCTATATAAGAGGAATAGTTTTTAGCCATGGGCCTAAAATAAAAAACTTATCCGTTGAAGCATAAATATTTCAACAGATAAGTTATACGTTTAAACAGCTAAGCTTAGCTGTACCAATAAAAGGCAGAAAATTAAACCTTAGTTTTATCTTCTGTAGATGTAGTATTTGCAGTATTGGTTTCGCCGTTCTGCGCGTCTTTAAATTCTTTAACGCCCCTGCCCAAACCTTTCATTAGTTCAGGGATTTTTTTACCGCCGAACATAATTAATATTGCAACGATGATCAGAATAATTTCTGGTGCGCCTAATCCACCCATGATTTTTAAGTTTTATGTTATGTTAAATATTTTTGTTGTTGTTATTATTTATATTGTTCTTCTGTTGTTTTTTTAACCGGCTCTTCGGCTTTGGTTAAATTGATGCCACCGCCTGCATTACTATCTGCTACCGGGTGTTTCAATTCTTCCGGCTGATGCTCAAAAGTAAGATCTTCGGCTGTAACATCGGCTGGCACAACTTCCGGCTCTTCAATAGCATCTGTAGCAACAGGGTGCCCTTCAAATGCAGGCACTGTACCTGCTACCGGCTCATAAGTATGCTCAAGCGCTGGTTTAGCTTCGGCCTCAACCTCCTTTTCGGCTTTCTTATCCTCGTAATTATTTATCTGGTTGTTTATCTCGCGCTTAACATCTTCAGATGCATCTTTAAAATCGCGGATACCTTTTCCCAACCCACGTGCAAGCTCTGGCAGCTTATTTCCGCCAAAAAGCATTAACGCCGCAAACAGTATCAGCACCATTTCGCCGCTACCTATATTCAAAAATAAAAAGACTGAACTTAACATCTGCATTAAATTAAGGTTACAAATATAAACATTTACAACATATAAGGCTTAAAATCAATTTGGTGCCAACCATAATCTTGGATCAACAAATGTTGTGCCTTTTGATAAGGTAAAAATTGTAGTGGCATCGCCGGTTGATGGATCGAGCGCTACGGTACCAATTGTTTGCTTGGTAGCCACTTTTTGCCCAACAGCTACATTTACTGACTTAAGATTTTGATAAGCCGTAAAATACTCGCCATGCGAAATAATAACCAGATAAGCCCCGGCAATATCCTGCACCCTGCTTACTGTGCCATCAAATACCGATCGTACCGGTGCACCTGTACTGGTACGTATTTCATACCCGGCATTATCATTACGGATACCATCAGCATCATTATAAGTTCCAAAACCGTGTACCAGCTGGCCTGTTGCTACCGGCCATGGCAAACGCCCCTTATTTCCTAAAAAGCTATTAGACAATTTAGCTGCTTCGGGGGTTGAGTTTAAGATCTCGCTATTGGTAGAGCTTTTGGTTATCGCTTTTTTAGTTGGGGCAACTACCTCGCGGTTCTCTGCCTTTGCCTTGGCTGCTGCTATCCTTGCCGCTTCCCTGGCTTCTGCTTCGGCCTTGCGCCTTGCTTCTTCTATCTCGCGTTTAATTGTATTAACAATTTCTTTATTATTACGTGCTATCCTTTTTTGAACGTCACGCTGTTGTTGTTTTAACTCTCCCTGGTGTTTAGACAGGTCGACAATTACTTTTACCTGGTTGTTTTTAGCCTTGCCTAACTCTTCTTTTTCTTTCTCCTGGCTTTGTAACAGGTCATTCTTTTGCTTCTTATCCTTATCCAGCTCAACTATCTTAACATGCAGGTCTTTTTGTGTTCCCTGTATGTAACCGGCCTGCCGCTCGCGATAAGTACCAAACTGCTGTAAATACTTTAAACGCCTGTATGCCTGGTTAAAGTCTTTAGATGCAAAAATAAACATCAGTTTATTATAGGCACTTTGATTACGATAAGCAAAAAGCACCATGCCGGCATATTCTTTTTTAAGCTGGTCTAACTGATTCTGTAAACTATGTACGGTATTATTGCTCTCAGAGATTTGATTACTCAAATTTCTTACTTCGGAGTTGATATTGGTTATCTTCTCTTCGCGCAGGTTTATCTGTGCTTTAAGAATATTAAGTTGTTTTAACGATACCTTTTTATTGCTCGCTGTTTCCTGGTATTCGCGGTTTAGCTGTTCCAGTTCTTCTGTTAATTTATCTCGCCTGCGTTTAAGCTCGGCACTGCTTTGTGCAAAAACACCCGAAGCTGCAAATACAAAAAAAAGAAATAGTGCTGCTCTAAAAAATTTCATCCATCAAAAATATAATTTAATTGGCAGCTTCGTAACTTTTTGGGATACTAAAAGGATATTCAAGCGGCTTATCAAATTCTGCCTGTGTGTAACGCAGATTAAGCTGTATCTTTTTATCGCCCGCGGTTGAAGAAATATCTACCTGCGAGGGAATAACCCTGTTACTTGCCTGTATAAAAACGTTATTGGCAACCTGTAATGATTTGCCCCCAAACTGGTTAGACAGGTTTGTTTGTGTAACCTTCATATCCGGGCCCAACAAAAGCTTGTATATCAGATCCTGCAAATTGCCGCTAAGCGCGGTATTATTTCCCTGTGCTTCAAAGTTAGTATTGGGATTCAGCAATTCTGGGATGGCGTTACCTATCAGCAATGCCTGCAGTGTTTTAAAATTAATTTGCCTGCTTGCGTAGGTATATACATAACTAAATGGCTTTTTAAGGTAAACGCTTTGCAGCCGGTTTACCACTATAATACTATCGGGTGTTATTTGAGCGCGGGCAATCTCTATTCCAATTATGGCGGTTACAGAGATCCAAATTTTTTGATCGCGCGCAACGCGGATGTTTAGCGTAACATCATTACTGTTGCCATTGATATCCAGCTTGGTTTTTGCTTTACCAGAGAAGGTATTAAAAGTAACCTGCTTTGATCTGATAGCATCCAGTTTGGCACGTATGCTGTTTTCCTTAATAGCTGCAGAATCTACAGTGTTGGTGGGGCGATTAACAACAACCAATTTTTTAGACTTACAGGCTACTAAAGCCAAAAGGCAAAAAATGATAGCTATTTTATTCAAAATATTTCTTTTCATTTATCTTACGTTCTAAAACCGGCGATTTGCTTCCCTGTGCTTTTGCCTTTGTCCAATTTTGCACGGCAGCATCGGTATCCCCTAAAAAAAATAGGATATCGCCGTAGTGTTCTGTTTTTACAGGGCTGTTCCCTTTATCATGTAAGAGCGATTTTTCGATCCATAGTTTAGCCTCGGTATATTTTTTTTGCTTAAACAAGATCCAGGCGTAGGTATCTTCAAACGATGCCGTGTTGGCTTGCAAGTCGTTACTATGCTTAGACATTTGCGCCGCCTTGTCTAATTGCTCATTCCTTAACGACAAATAGTAGGCATAATTGTTCAGCGTAAAAGCATTATCCGGATTTATAGCAAGGGCTTTTTCGTAAGATCCATCAGAATTTTTGATATCGCCAATTGAATGGTAGCAATCGCCCAGGGCCGAATAGCTTTGTGTTAGCAGGTCTTTATCCTGTGTTTCTAACGACACCGCGTTTTTTAAATAACTTATAGCTTTTTTACAATCGTTTTTTTGTTGCCATGCCACCCCTACCATATAATTCATCCATGATTGGTTGGGAAAAAACGACAATGCCGTTTCGCCATCTTTAATGGCAGCATCCACATCGTTTTCGCTCAGATCTATCCTTACCAACTGCTCCCAAACATTATAAGCCTGGTTATCTAAACTGATAGCTTTTTTGTAAGCGGTTTTAGCCTCCGGTGCTTTTTCGCTTTGCAGCAGCATATCGCCGTATATGGCAAATGCCTTGCTATTGGCCGGGTGTGCAATAGTTAATAAACGACTAAGTTCCAGTGCGCTTGCCCTGGCGTTTGGCTCGGGGAATTGTGGTACATAACCTAAAATTATCCTGAGTTTCTGGTCAAGATCTACGTTTGGGTTAGCAAAGGCTATTTCCAGTTCATCGTAACTGGCTTCGGTATTCTTCCGTTCGCGGTAAATATCTGCAAGAGCCAAATGAACTATTCCATTTTGCGGGTCGATGTTTTTCGCTTTCAGGAGCACCTCCAGCGCCTTATCATTTAAATTATTGGAGTTATAGATCTCGGCCTGCATCATGTAATACTTTACCTGCGTTGGGTTGGCTGTTATCAGTTCATCCAAAGCAGATATTGCCTTTTTAACATCGCCCTGCCTGATATAAATTTTTTGGCGGTTTATCAGCAAGTCCTCGCTTGGGCCGGCCAGCTCTTCCACCTTATCATACAGTTTTAAAGCTTCGTCATACCTTTTTTGAATAGCTAAGGCATTCGCTTTGTCGTAATAGTAATCGGGTTTGGTTGGGTTAAGGCGAATAAGTTCGTTAAAAACATTTTCCAACTTGCTAAGGTCATTGTTTTTTTCGTAGCTGCCCGCAAGGGCTATCCAATACCATTCGTTATTAGGGTTTACGGTTACCGCACGCTCCAGTAATGATTGTACAACAGGGTAGTTGTTTCGTGCCTTTTCCAGGCCGGCCAGCTCAAACATACTGGCATCATTGGTGGGGTCTATCTGCAGTACCCGGTTAAAAAGCTCGGCGGCCAGTTTAGTGTTCTCGATAGTTTTTTCGCGCAGGGCCGAAAAGAAAAGTTGTTTTACCATGCCACTATCGGCGGCTGTCATAGGTTTCGCGGCAATTATTATAGCGGCATTATTCTTCCCTGTCTTGTTCTGTGCAAAACCAATAGCCCATACGCCTGTAAATAATATTAATACTGCCGCTAATTTCATGTGAATGCTATCCTACCCCTGTATGTCCATAACCACCGGCACCGCGCGTTGTTTCGCCTAATACTTCAACTTGCTGCCATTGCACCTGCTCGTGTTTAGCTACAACCATTTGGGCTATCCTGTCGCCGGTATTTACTTCAAAATCATCGGCAGATAAATTAACCAATAATACTTTTATTTCTCCGCGATAATCGGCATCAATAGTACCCGGCGAGTTCACTATGCCAATACCATGTTTAAATGCCAACCCGCTTCGCGGGCGGATCTGCGCTTCGTAACCTTCGGGCAATTCAATAGAAAGACCGGTTGGTATCAGCTTACGTTCAAGCGGTTTAAGAGTTACGGGCGCTTCCAGGTCGGCACGCATGTCCATACCTGCGGCATGCAAGGTTTCATAAGCCGGCAAGGTATTTTTTGATCGGTTTATAATTTTTATGTTCATCTGCTAAATATAACTTTTAGTTCTTTTCGCTCGGCATATATTGCCCCTAATCCAAATAAAATTAACAACCCGTTGCCTATAAATATATTCCGCTTAAACACGCTGAATGATAAATAAACGAGTACCCCCGATATAATAATATAAGTAAGGTTCTTTTTTAAATTATAGGGGATAGGATAATTTTTTTGCCCCCATATGTACGACAATATCATCATGCTGGCGTAGGCGGCAAATGAGATCCATGCCGATGCCATATAGCTGTATTTGGGGATAAAGATCCAGTTTAATGCAATGGTTAGGATAGCACCTATCCCTGATATATAAAGGCCATATTTTGTTTGATCGGATAGTTTGTACCAAATAGAAAGGTTCATGTAAATACCCAGGCTTAAGTATCCAAAAAGCAAGGGTGGTACTACCCCAATGCCAGACCAGTAGATATTGCCCGGGGTATGTTTACCAACAATTATGTAGCCTAATATATTTATGTTGGCTACTAATGCCACGCAAATTACGGCTATCATAATTACAAAATAATTCATGATACGGGCGTAAGTTTCTCCGGCATTTTTATTTTTAGCATGGCTAAAAAAGAAAGGTTCGGCCCCAAGCCTAAATGCGTTCACAAATATGCTAAGGAAGATGGCTATTTTGGCGCACATACCATAAATACCCACCTCATGGTCGCTGATATTTGCAGGCAGCATTTGTTTCAGCATGGCCTTGTCAATAGACTCGTTGATGAGGAAGGAGATATTTGCAATAAGCACCGGCCAACTGTAAATAAACATCTCTTTAAACATTCCCCCGCTAAATTTCAACTTGAGCTTTAATATTTCGGGAAGCAATAAAAAAATGGTTATAATACTGGCTATTGAGTTTGATAAAAACACATAGCCCACCCATCGTGGCCGGTACCAGCTCATAAACCACTGGTAATTTAGCAACTGATGCTTAATAATATAAGGTATAGCAAACAGGAAGAACAAGTTTAAAAACAACACCAAAAGTATGTTAAGGCACTTGATGATACCGAAACGCATAGGCCTTCCATCGGCACGGATCTTAGCGAATGGTATTACGCAAAAGGCATCTGTTACTAATATAAACAAGAAACATTTTACATAAAAAGAATAGTCTGCATGGTCTTGCGCCACCCCGGCCAGTAAAAAATTGATGATGCTATCTAAAAAAAGCAGCGAGAATACCAGGAATACAATACAAAGTGCAATAATTGCCCCAAATGCATTATTATAAACCTGCTGCTTATTATTCTCATGTTTATTAAGATACCTAAAAAAGGTGGTTTCCATGCCAAATGCCAGTACAGCATTAATTACCCCAGCATAGCTATACATGGCAGTAAGCACACCATTACCAGCTACAGGCAGCGCACGCGCATAAAAAGGGGTAAGAATAAAACCAATAAGTCTGGATACGATGGTACTTATACCATAAATGGCAGTTTGCCCGGCAAATTTTTTAGCAGTTGACAATTAGGAAAGTATAAGGGTTTATAAACTCTTTTTTACAACCTCAAAATTACGATAGTTTTTTAATTCGCCTTCATGGGTTTCCACGCCGGTTACCACGGCATGCTCGGCACCTTCATGGCACCATTCCAGAAACATTTCCAGCATCATTTCATCAGCTTCGGCGGCTATGAATACATCGCCATTTGGTTCGTTCTTAACAAAGCCACGCACACCCAACTGATCGGCAACGGCTTTTGCCCCCGCCCTGAAAGATACGCCCTGCACTTTGCCTTTTACCGTTATATCAAGATGTTTCATCTGCTGGTGAATGGTTGATCATGTTTATTAGTGAATGGTTTAAAAACGCAAACACATTGTATTTTATTGGATGCAAAATAACTTAATCCAATGCAATCAACCTAATCAATTATTAAATCAACTTTTTCACTTTTGTATCGGCAGTTAGTTTAAAGCCGTCCATCCCGGTTAGCAGGTTTAGGCCAGGGGTTTTATCAATTTCAATGGTTCCCTTTTCCTCATCAATGCCCAGGAATTGGGCTCCGTTAATGGTTGCCCATTTTAACAAGGTATCAAAGCTTAGGCTTGAGAAGTTTTGTTGAAGCGTGCGCATTTCGCTTAAAATGCACAGTTTACTATTTGATGCAAGGCTATCGGTACCTAAAGTAATATTCAATCCCTGGTTTACAAACAGATCTATCTTTGGCAAGCGTTTTTCGATGTAAATATTTGCATTGGGGCAAAAACACCAGTTTATCTTACGGTCAAAACGTTTAATAAAATAGATATCCTTTAAATTGGTACAGGTATTATGCACCAATAATATTTTTTGCCTGTTTGTTAAAAGCGGAATAATGGATTGCAGGGAATTACGCGCCTGCGGGCGGAAGTATGCTATATCAACATCCAGGTGTTTATACAGATCAATAAAGCCGCCTAACTTATAGCGATAAAATTTATTCTCATCTTCGCACTCCTGGTTATGTATGCTGAGCAGGTTTGTGCCTGCATCGCTATATTTTTTTATGAGTTTAAATAATTCTTTTGAAACCGAATAGGGCGCATGCGCGGTTATTGAGGTTGATTGCGGTTTAAATTCTTCGGCGGTTACCAGCGCTTTCTTAAAAAGCTCTTCGGCACTTTCGGGCAAAAAGCCCAATATCTCAACAAAAGTATGGTAGTATAATTTGCTTTTAGCTTTTAATGATGCGGTAAGGCTATTGTTTGAGATATCGCCCACGGCTACAATTCCATTATCATACATTTCCTGATCTGCTGCTTCGGCCGCTGCCAGTATCTCGCTGGTTTCGCCCGCCCTGAATGATAATATATCTTTTATAAAGTCGATCAATCCACCGCCCGAAGCGATTTTACCCTTCATGTGTGAAAGTTCGGTATGGCAATGGGTGTTTATAAATCCGGGGACTATTATACCACTTACTTGCTCAATAGGGATGTCTGGAGATGGCAATGCCTTGTCATCGGTAACTGAAATGATCTTTCCAAAATCATCCACAGTAACAATTCCATTCTTTATCGGATCGGCACAAACGGGGAAAACGTAATCGGCTTTAAAACTTTTCATTAAATATAACTTAGCATCAGCAATGTTTTTTTTTAAATCCAATCCATCTACTAAAATACAATTAACTTTTAGTTATTGTTTTTAATGTTAGAAAAGAATGACTTAAAAAAAAAGAACAGATTTTTTAAATTTAGTACTTTTGCATTGTGAATAACAAAAAAGATAAAATAGATATCCGCAGCCTAAGCCTTGAAGCCTTACAGCAGCATTTCATCAGTATAGATGAAAAAAGCTTTAGGGCTAAACAAGTTTATGAATGGCTTTGGGAAAAATCATGCATATCTTTTGATGAAATGAGCAATATTTCAAAAGAACTTCGTACTAAACTTGGTGAAAAATTCATAATTAACAATGTTAAAATAAATACTTCACAGATTAGTGCTGATAAAACTATAAAAAATTCTTTTATATTACATGATACTCACCTAATTGAGGGTGTTTTAATTCCAACAACCGACCGAATGACGGCTTGCGTGTCATCTCAGGTAGGGTGTAGCCTTACTTGTAAGTTTTGCGCTACCGGATATATGGATAGAAAACGCAACCTAAACCCCGATGAAATTTACGACCAGGTAGTATTAATAGATAAACAAGCGCGCGAACACTACGGCATACCTTTATCAAACATTGTGTACATGGGCATGGGCGAACCTTTGCTTAATTATGCCAACGTTATGAAGTCGATAGAGCGGATTACCGCCGAAGATGGCCTAAACATGTCGCCAAAACGCATCACGGTATCTACCGCGGGTATTGCAAAAATGATTCGTAAGCTGGGTGATGATCAGGTTAAATTTAATCTTGCCCTTTCACTGCACGCCGCTAACGACGAAAAACGCAACGCCATAATGCCTATTAACGAGCAAAACTCATTACAGGCATTAGCAGAAGCATTGAAATATTACTACGCCAAAACCAAAAACGCGGTAACTTACGAGTACATTATTTTTGACGGCGTAAATGATAATATACAGGATGCTATTGAATTAGCCCGTTTTTGCAAGCATCTGCCTTGTAAGGTTAATATTATTGAATATAACCCAATATCAATGGCAAACTTTATAAATGCAGGCGAAGACAAGGTAGAGGCCTTTGCCGATTACCTGCGCAGCCAGGGCATTAACACCAACCTGCGCCGCAGCCGTGGTAAAGATATTGATGCCGCCTGTGGGCAATTAGCTATCAACGAGAAAGAAAAAGAAGATAGCCTCACCTAAATCCTCTCCAAAGGAGAGGACTTTAAAAATATTGGTGATTCACTCACCCCCTGCCCCCTCTCTGCTGCGCAAAGAGGGGTTCTTTTTTACCCTCTTTCCGCTTGCGCAGAGAGGGTCGACAAGCGAAGCGATGTCGGGGTGAGTAAATAGCCGGGCGGTATTTTACATTTTGCTTTAAGATGCCTACCTTAAACCCATGCAATTGTTACGCACCTACCTTGCCGATTTTGTTTCGCTTATATTCCCCCAGCTTTGCCCGGCATGCCGTGCCAGCCTAATGGCCAACGAGGATATTTTATGTACCGATTGCCTTTATAACCTGCCCCACACCAACTTTCATAAACAGCCCGATAATATTGTTGCCCGCCAGTTTTGGGGTAAACTAAATATTGAAGCGGCCTATGCGCTGTACTATTTTAATAAAGGCGGTAAAGTGCAAAACATGGTGCACGAGTTTAAATACAATGGTATGCAACGTATTGGTAATTTGCTGGGTAATATTGCCGGTAAACAGTTGTTGCAAAGCCCTGTATTTAACACGGTAGACTATATCATCCCGGTACCACTGCATAAAAAGCGGTTAAAAACACGTGGCTACAACCAAAGCGCCTGTTTTGCCGATGGATTGGCCGCGCAATTAAATGCCGTTGTAGAAATAGACAATTTGATAAGGATCATTGCAACCAAAACGCAAACCCATAAATCGCGGTTTGCAAGGTTCCAGAATATGCATGAAGTGTTCGCGGTAGCCCGGCCCGAAAGTTTAATAAACAAACATGTACTGCTTGTAGATGATATTATAACCACCGGCTCAACATTGGAGGCTTGCGGGATAGAATTATTAAAAGTACCCGGTTTGAAATTAAGTATAGCTACGATAGCTTATGCGGAATAGAACCAGGATTAAGCGGATTTTACTGATTAAGAGATTTTGATTTGCTTGCTTGATAGATGTAGGCGATGGATGCTTCACTATCGTTCAGAATAACAAATTGAGCACCAAGCAACCACTCGCCCAATCAACTAACTACCACTCACCAAACTACTGCTTCTGATACCTGCTTAGTTTTTCGAACAGGGTGGTTGGGTCAAAGGGTTTCAGTATGTAATCGTTCATGCCGGCGTTTTCTATCTGCCCCATTTGGTTGCTCAGCATAGATGCGGTTAAC
>NZ_JAQBOI010000027.1 GCF_028288105.1 Mucilaginibacter sp.
CAAATGGTTCAACAATAAGCTTGTTGCCGCCTATAGGATAGCCTACACCAAATGAGAGGTTAAGCATTTTGGCAAAATAAAAATTGTTAAAACTATTATGCGAGGTTTGCTGATCCTGGGCATTAGAGGTGTATGCGGCACCGTTACTATATGTATAGTTATAAGTGTAATTTTCATCGATAAAAGTACCCGAGCTTAAGCCTGCTGATATATAGGTGTCGTTTTTTTGAGGGTTAAATTCATACTTTATATTGATGGGTATATCAAGCCCTACCAGATTGGCGCTATAATTTTTAAATACAGGTAAAACCGCTGTAGTTGCAAACAAAGCTTCTTGCTTTAAAGCGGGTGCAGCAGCCATCATACTATTTGCAGCGCTGGGGGCTGCTGAATTATAGCTTAAAGTGTTTTGTGCCAATGCAACACCGGTAGATAGTTTTAACTTTTTGCTCAATCTAAAATCTGAAGTGAAACCCGCACCCGCGTTTATTTGGTTTGTGCTACCCTCGGCGTAGTTAAAATAGGTGGCTGCGTAAACGCTAAAGTTTACCTTTTTAACTTCCTGATCATCTGTCTTTTTGTTTTTTGCTACGGCACGTAACTTATCATCAGCAAACATATCATCTATGGTTTTTGCCGGTTTTTGCCTTGCCATACTATTAGGCGCTGTGTTTGCCGCAGCCGCGGGTGTTATGCCGGCATCCGGTTGTTTAACGCTTGCCATTTGCGACTGATTTGCCAAGTTGTTTCCCATTTTTTGGCTATCAACAGAAGGTGTTATTACCGGTTTTGTTTGCGCTATTATAGCTGGTTGTACATTGTTAAAAATTGGCTGTGGATGTCCAACTACAGCATTTGTGTTTTGATCAATTGGCTTATTTATATTATCTGCAGGTGATTTTTTGCTAACAGGCGCAGTATATGTAGGTATAACAATAGTATTGTTAAATGCCGGGGTGTTATTTTTCGCAATAACAGGTTGATCGTTATCGGGCTGTATGGGTGTACTTTTTATGGCGCTATCTGTAGCTTGCTTTGGAAGGTTGGTTGCAGGTTGCTGCTGTTGTTGTTTTACAGGGTTTTTAGCAACCAGGTTATCTGTACCTGTGCCTTGGTTATTGTACCATATACCCAAGCCTAAAAATACAACGGCTATGGCCGCAGCAGTACTCCACCAAAGCCAGGCAACTTTGTTGTGCTTTTTTTCGGCCGGGAATCTCTTCCTTAGCTGCTCCCAACCATGCTCGGCATCCGGGTGCTCGTAATTGTCAAACACCTCCCTGATGTGGTTAGTTAGTTTATTATCAAACTGCTCATCCATGGTTTCGTGTTTCGGTTGTTAACAGATGTCTTAATTTATCTTTAGCCCTGCTTAAATAAACCCTTGATGAACTTGCCGGCAAATTTAATATTTTGGCAATCTCATCGTGGTTATAGCCATCTATTTCGTACATATTAAAAATTGTAAGCTGTATATGAGGCAATTGCTTCATTAGCTTTAAAATATCCTGTGCATTTAAACTTTCTATAGCAGTTGCATTACTGCCAACACCATAGGCATCTTCAATATCTGTATTGGCCTGATGCTTTAATTCTTTACGGCGCCTGTCAATAGCAGTATTTACAACAATTGTGCGTAGCCAGGCCCTAAAAGGTTTATCGGTGTTATAGTTATTTATATTATTAAAAATTTTTATAAAAGCATCATTAACAACCTCTAACGCGTCATCTTCGTTAAGGCTGTAACGCATACTTACACCCATAGCATAGCCATAAAACTGTTTATATAGTAATTCCTGGTGTTTTATGCTGCCCGATTTACACTTACTGACTATTTCATCTTCAGTAATGCGGTGATGTAAATGCATTAATTATTGTTAACACTGCTTAAGCTGATTTATTAAGTACGTACCAAGAACCGGAAACGCTACAGTTGCAGTAAATATTTTATAATAGCAAATAACCAAAGTTTTAGCTGCGCTATCCCCCAAGAATATTTGCAAGTATTAAACAATATTAATTGGTTTTTTTCAGATCGTATTGCAGGCTTAAAGTATCGCCGCTGTTTCTAACCATCTGGAAAACACTCCCGTTATAAATAAAAAGGTATTCGCCGTTCAGATGAGTTTTTGTAGAGGAGCTTGTTGCAGAATATGTGCTGTCTACAAACATTATTCCGTTGCCATTGATGCCATAATGCCCTTTGCTGCCTGCATGTACAGTAGTAGTATCGCCCAAAACATGGTAACCTGTACCCGGTTGTATCACAACCTTTATAGTTGCCTTTAAGGTATCGATAGATTGATCAGCTGCTTTTGAAATGCGTCTGAATTCGCCTGTAAAAGTACCCGATGGATCTGGCGCAGGTACGCTATTCTGATTGTTAAAGCAGCCTGATACTAATGCAACTAATACCGGTAATAAATAAATAAATTTTTTCATATTATTTGGTGTTACATTAACGTTACGTATATTATTTATAAACGCTACAATAAAGCTATAATTATTAAACTTTTTTTGCCTCTTCCCAAAATACGTCCATTTCGGCCAGGTTCATATCATGCAGCTGTTTTCCATTCTCCTGCGCCTTACTTTCCAGGTACTGAAAACGTTTAATAAATTTACGATTAGTTTTCTCAAGTGCATCTTCGGGGTTAATACCAATAAAGCGTGCATAGTTAATTAATGAAAACAAAAGGTCGCCAAATTCTCCTTCGGCTTTGTCATGGTCAATAGCACTCTCATCCGCAACGTTGTACTCATCTTTAAACTCTTGCAGTTCTTCTTCCACTTTGGCCCATACCTGGTCTTTGTTATCCCAGTCAAAACCAACCCCACGTGCCTTTTCCTGTATACGGGAAGCTTTTACCAATGCCGGTAACGAAGCAGGCACACCGCCTAAAACAGATTTATTACCTTCTTTTAGTTTGATCTGTTCCCAGTTGCGCTTAACATCGTCCTCGTTGCTTACTTCCGTATCGCTATAAATATGCGTGTGGCGGTTTATTAGTTTATCGCAAATGCCATTAAGTACACCGGTTATATTAAAATCATTGGTTTCTGATGCAATACGCGAATAAAAAACCAGGTGCAGCATAATATCGCCAAGCTCTTTTTTTATCTCATCCATATCCCCGCTTAAGATGGCGTCAGAAAGTTCATACGTTTCCTCGATGGTAAGGTGCCTAAGGCTTTCAAGCGTTTGTTTTTTATCCCAGGGGCAGTTCATCCGCAAATCGTCCATTATGGTAAGCAGGCGTTCAAAAGCTCCGGATGGGTTAGATGCAGTAATGGGGGCAGTTAGTGGCATATTGCTAAATTAGATAAGCAAAGGTATTCAGTTTGCTTTATTAGTTTGCAGTTTGCTGTTTAAATTATGTAATTTATCAATTGGAGCTTGCGTTACGCAATTTGTAATTTCGCCCACTGCCCACTGCCCACTGCCCACTGCCCACTGCCCACTGCCCACTGCCCACTGCCCACTACAAACTGCTAACAGCTCTCAGCATTTCCCTTTTGCCCGGTGCGCCGGGTGCTTTCTGTACTTTTAGGCCTAACGCTTTAATACTGCGTTTAAGGTTGCCGGTTATGGCATAAGTTACAAACACACCGCCGGGTTTTAAAAACTTAAGGGTATGGATAATGGCTTCGTCACTCCACATTTCGGGCTGATGCACAGCAGCGAAGGCATCAAAATAAATAACATCATATTGTACCGGGGATGAAAAATTAGCAAGTGTGGTTGCTGCTATTTGCAATTGAATATAACTGTTCAGTTGAACCGATGCAACTAATGAAGCAGGGTAATGCTGTAAAAAACTTTTCCAGATAGGATCAGATATATACAGATCATAAGCTGTTTGTCCAATCATTTCATCCGTTAGCGGATAAGCCTCAATGCCGGTATATTGCAGGTTTATTTGTTGTTGAGTGCAAAAATCGGCGCTAAGCAAAAAGTTAAGCCCGGTGCCAAAGCCAACTTCAAGTATCGAAACAGATGTATTATTGTTGGAGCTGTTTTCTAAAAAATATTCCAATCCCGATTTAACAAATACATGCCGGCTTTCCTGCAACGCCCCGTGGCGCGAATGGTAGTTTTCGCCAACCTGCGCGTTATAAATGGTGTTTGACCCATCGGCGGTGGCAACAATTTGCAAATGATTGGTGTGTTCGTCAGTGCTCATGTTTGAAGATAAACGTCAAATATAAGCTCTAATAGGAGATTTTAATGCTAAGGGTGGGATCTAAACTTTAAGTGGCTGCAATTACTATTACCAATTAAGCTGTCATGGCCAATAAGTTGCTTAGCCTGTTGCAATAATCGGGCAGGGAAATGTGGCCTTTGTCGTAATCGGCAACCAACTCATCCAGTTGCTTTTCAATAATGCTCCGTGCTGCTTTTTCGTTAGTGCGGGCCATTTTAAGTGTGTGCAATTTATACTCGGCAGCTTTTCTCCTATACAGCGGTTGTACATCCTGTGCCTGGGCTAATACCTTATTTAGTTTTTGACGGTTCTGTTTGTCAAATTTAAGTATCAGATACACAATGGCTGATCCTGCCACCAGGAAGTAAAAAAAAGTTGCTGTAGAAGCAGAAAAAAAATCATTCATATAAACTATCCTC
>NZ_JAQBOI010000043.1 GCF_028288105.1 Mucilaginibacter sp.
AAGTTACCGGTATCCGCAGAGGGTACGAGGGGATGATAAATGGTGAATTTTTCGCCATGGACAGGAAATCTGTTTCCAACATTATTCAGCGTGGTGGTACAATTCTTAAAACAGCACGCAGCGAGCAATTTAGAACCCCGCAAGGCCGTAAACTGGCTTACGAACAACTAAAAGAACACGGTGTTGATGCCCTTGTGGCTATTGGGGGTGATGGCACATTTACAGGTGCGCATATTTTTGGCGAAGAATATGATATCCCTGTAGTTGGGTTACCCGGCACTATTGATAACGACCTTTTAGGCACCGATTTTACCATTGGTTATGATACTGCCATTAATACCGTTATTGACGCGGTGGATAAGATCCGGGATACCGCAGAATCGCATGATCGCGTGTTTATTGTAGAAGTTATGGGCCGCGACTCGGGCCTTATTGCTTTACGCACGGGCATTGCTTCAGGTGCAGAGGCTATTATTATCCCCGAAACTGAAACAAATATCAACGTACTGTGCGAGAGGTTGGAACATGGCCGTAAAGATAAGCTGTCAAAAATTGTTATTGTAGCCGAAGGTGACGATGCTGGCGGCGCCTTTGAAATAGGCCGCCATGTAAAAGAGCGCTTCCCGAATTATGACACAAGAGTTTCTATCCTTGGTCATATTCAAAGAGGTGGCCGCCCGTCATGTATGGATAGGGTATTGGCAAGCCGTGTAGGTGTTGCCGCTGTCGAAGCTTTAAAGGATGGCCATCGTAACGAAATGATAGGCGTTATACATAACGAAATATCATATACCCCGTTTGAGCATGCCTGCAAACATAATGTTGAGATTAACCCCAACTTTTTAAAGATAGTAGAGATACTGGCGATATAAAGTTGGATGAACATATATAAAAAGAGCCGCTCAATTGAGCGGCTCTTTTTATATTTAAATTGTCATTTCGAACGAGGTACGAGGAGAAATCTTTTAGAATTAACAAGTAGCAGACATGCATGGTGTAAAAGTTTTCTCTTCGCCCCATCGCTCATTCCCACCTCTTGCTCATTCGAAATGACAGGCGGTTAGGGCGTATGTATTACCCCGCTTTCGGCGTAATGTCAACAACTTTCGCTTCACCATCCCTTTGCAGTTTTTTAAGCATTTCGGTGCCTATCAGGGCATCTATCATACCGTTGCCGCCGCCGTTTTGGCCATTAACTAAAATCTCGGGTACCAGTTTAATACCATTGCTGGCTAAAGCTTCGGCAACACGTACTATAGCATACTGCTCGGTACCCATGGCCTCAGTTTTTTGTTTGGTAACCTCGGCTTCGGCCAAACCTATAGCCCTAATTTTACCGGCATCGGCACTACCATTAACTTCGGTTGCATTGGCATCCGCTTTAGCGTTAATAGTTTTCGCTTCTGCATCGGCACGGGCAATAATGGTTTTATTCTCGGCATCCGCTTTAGCGTTAATTACTCTCGATTCGGCGTCACCCCTCGCGGCAGCAACTTTTGAGGCCGCCATTTGGGTGTTTATCTCTACCTGCCGGGTTGATTTTACAACCTCGGGCTGCATATCGGCACCGGCTTTGGCGCTCTCAAATTCCTTACGCTCTATCTGGGCGCCTTTTTGAATTTCGTACGTAACGCGTTCCTGCTCGGCTATTTTACGGTCGGTAAGGGTTTTCATCAATGCTTCCGGCGGCACAATGTCACCTATTAATGTATCCACACCCTCTACGTTATAATCGGCCAGCACTTTGCTGATCTGGGCACGGGCATCTTCCTGCCTTTGCGACCTGTTGGTTAAAAACTCGATAACACCACTTTTTTGTGCCGAGTTACGGAAGTAGTTGGCAATAGTGGGTTCCAGCACCTGCGATACCAGGTTTTTTGTATTACCAAAACGGGCAATAACCTTTGGCGCATCGTTACGAGGGATGTGGATGATCTGCGAAACATCCAAATTAAATGTAAAACCATCGGATGAACGCACACTAATTGTACACAGGTTTTTATCCAGCTCGTGCGATTCGGTGCGGCTGTTAGCCCAGTTAAGCACGATATTGGTAGTGGGTACAATTTCTACCGTATGGGTATAAATGTTTACGGGGTGCTTGCCTGGGTCTAAAGGTTCATCCCAAACACCTTTGTCGTACTTTTTAACAATGTTACCATGCGTAAAGCCCACGCCGCTGGTATCCTTGCCTTCGGGACCAACAAAGGAGTTAACCACGCCCACATAACCAATATGTATGTGGACCATTTCTACCTGTTCTACAATAGCGAACCACGGGTTTAGGTAATAAGTACCTGCCAGGATAACGTCTTCCTGCAATCCTTTTTTACCACCTGCGATGATGAAAGCCATCGGGTCCTGGTAATTACGGTGGCCGGCAACCGAGCCGCCTGCAATTTCGCCTTTATCCAAAGGCTCCCCATCTAAAGTAGTTACAATACCCACCTTGTTTTCGTGAATACTGGTGGTTGGTACCATCACAATCTCGAACAGGAAAGTGTTGATACGGTAATTACCCGGAGTTAAGAAAGCCGCCTGCGGGCCTTTTTGTCCGTTGTTTTCCAGGAAGGCTTGCGAATCCTGGAACTTATCGCAATCAACCGGCTTGCCCAGTACACGGCCTATATCCATTGGGGCGCCGTCTTTTGCTTTTACCAGGCCCAGCCTATCCTGCTGGATAATAGTAAACTGCTCCATAGTAATTACATACTGCCACGGCCACATGCGCCAGTACAAGCCCGGGGCAAGCGGTTTGGCCTGCATACCCGCTTCGCCATTAATAGCGATAATACGGCCATCGGGTAGCCGTTTGCTCCCGTAAAGGGTGAATTTTTTGACAACCAAACCAATGCGGTCATCAGGAACGATGATCATACCACATAATACGCGCAATACAAATTTGTAAAGCACCAAAGCGCCAACCAGCAGGAACACCCACCAGAGTTGAATAATTGTTTCAGACATTTTTGTTTTTGATTAATTTAACGGGGCCCTTAAGGTGCGGGCTCCTCACAATAACTTATAGCTTTATGAGACCTTGGCTATATAGCGTTACATATGATTAGAAGGAATAATAGTTGTTACAAAAAAGAAAGGAAATATTTTTTGCGTAGCATTTAGGCGATTTGACTCACCCCGGCATCGCTTCGCTTGTCGACCCTCTCTTCGCTGCGCGGAAAGAAGGTGAAGATTTTTCGGTCGTTCTTCCCCCCTCCTTCGGAAAGAAAGGGCAGGGAGGTGAGTTAACTCATAAACTTTGCCTTTCCCCCATTAATTATTCGCCCGCTTATATACTATTAATAATTAGGCTTTTAATTTAATATAAATTTATTTACCTTTGCATCCCCGCAGAAAGAACTCCGGGGACAATGTTGAATACATAAAAACAAAAGAATGGCAACTAAGATCAGACTGCAAAGACACGGTAAAAAAGGAAAACCTTTTTATTATATCGTAGTAGCAGATGCCCGTGCTCCAAGAGACGGTCGTTTTATTGAGCGTGTAGGTTCATACAACCCAAACACCAATCCGGCTACAATTGACATCAATTTCGAAAAAACTCTTGAGTGGGTTAACAATGGCGCACAGCCAACAGACACTTGCCGTGCAATACTGTCTTACAAAGGCGTATTATACAAAAAACACTTACAAGGCGGTGTTAAAAAAGGTGCTTTAACCGAAGAACAGGCAGAAACTAAATTTGCTGAATGGTTAGATCAAAAAGACAGCAAAATAACAGGTAAAAAATCAAATCTTAACGCTGCAAAAGACGAAGCCCGTAAATTGGCTTTAATTGCTGAAGCTAAAAAGAAAGAAGATAAAGCTGCAGCTATCGCTGCTAAAAACGCTCCTGTTGCCGAAGAAGTAGAAGAAGAAGTTGTTTCTGAAGCACCTGCTGAAGAAGAAGCTGCTGATGATACTGAAACTAAAGCAGAAAGCGCTGAGTAATTATTTGAACGAAAGTTCTAAAACATATGGCGAAGCAACCCAACGGTTCTTCGCCATTGTTATTTAAACGCATTTGTATTATGAAAACCGAAGATTGTTTTAGGTTAGGCAGCATTTTAAAAACCAAGGGCTTAAAAGGCGAAATGCAGTTGTATATCGACTTTGAGGATGCCGATACCATAAAAATTAAATCGCTGTTTGTGGATATTGCCGGCAAGCTGGTACCCTATTTTGTAAGCTCAATAAAGTTTTTGCAAAAGAACCAGGCCTACCTTAACCTGGAAGATGTAGATACCATTGAAAAAGCAGCCATGCTGGTTAAGAAGGACATTTACCTGCCAAACAAGGTAAAACCTAAAAAGAAAAAGGAAGAATTTACCCTTAAAGATGTAAAGGGCTTTATCGCGGTTGATGAGATCCACGGCGAACTGGGCGAGATACTGGATGTGGTAGAATATCCACAGCAATTAATAGCATCGGTAAATTTTAAAAGCAAGGAAGTATTGTTTCCGCTTAATGTAGATATCATAAAAGGAATTGACGTGGAAGGCGGCGAGATCTATATTGCCCTGCCGGATGGTTTGTTGGATGTTTATTTAGAGGGATAAAACACAATAGCTTATTTCACGCAAAGACGCTAAGTCGCAAAGCAATTTGTGGGTTAGCGTCTTTTTGTTTTAAATAATAACTCCATTTACTTCCTTCTCACATAGCATTTCTGCAAGAAAAACAGTTGCAAAAAATATTTTGTCAAACATGTTTGACTTTTGTAAACTTTGTTTTACATTTGGTAAATCAAACTTTACAATCATGAAATCACGATTTTTGTTCCCACATTATTATCGAAGGATAGGGTACTTCTGTTTCATTGCAGTTGTTCTATTGGGCATTATTTTTAAAATAATGCATCCAAATGGCTTTGCACAGGAATTGCATCATGATCCGCAACCGGGCATGAAACTCTCGCATGATGCTATCGCTTTGCTCGTGCTTTTTGGATTAATATTTATCGCTTTCTCTAAAGAAAAAATAGAAGATGAGCACATCTCGCTCATCAGATTAGAATCATTGCAGTGGGCTGTGTATCTGAACTATTTTATGCTGGCCATTTGTGTTGTGCTTACCAACATAAACGAATTGATTCATGTTATTTTAACCGCGGTGTGGGCCCCTCTGATATTTTTTATTATTCGTTTTCGCTGGATGATTTTCCGCCTAAACAGGGACGCAGGAAAAGAAGTTGATTTATCATAATTAATCCACACTATTAAACTTACAATCATGAAATCACGCTTATTACTACCACACGGCTTTAAGCTATTAGGATGGCTTTTGGCATTGCCCGGCTTTGTGCTTGGATACCTGGTTGTTTATAAAGCCTACGAAATTCCGGGCTTTGGTTTAAAACTAAGGGAAGCCAATAACTTGTTTTTACCCGCTTTTGAAAACTTCACTAACGAACTTGCTTTAATATTGGTTGTTGCCGGGTTAATTTTCATCGCGTTTAGCAAACAAAAAATCGAGGATGAGTTAACAGCCAGCATTCGGCTTAATGCCTTATACTGGGCTATATTAGTTAATTACGCCTGGTATGCCGTGTTTTTAGTTGTAGTAGCCGTTGTTAATGGTTTTCACCTAAAAGCACTTGAAAGCGGGATCGACGCTTTCGCGGAAGGCTATACTTTTATGGTATACAATCTATTTACACCGCTATTAATTTTCACGGCACGTTTTTATTATCTGTTATACAGGCATAACGATGAGTATGAAATAAAGCCAACCAGGTTTTTATCAAATAATCCTTATCGCGTAATTGGACAAATACTAACACTAATATTTGGTGTAATTGTAATAGTGCAAGGCTATAGAGAGCAGGATATTACCTGGGTATTTTATATACTGCCTTTGGCGATGCTGGCTTGGGTGTTCTCTAAAGAAAAACAGGAAGACGAATACATTAACGCCATTAGGCTGGATGCCATGCAAATTGCGGTTTATGCGAACTATTTAATACTATTGTTGGTTAACTTTGTTTTTTACGGTACCGATTTTTTGTTAATAATGGTATTAAACCTGGCTACTATCCCTACAATATTTTTGATAGTGTTCCACTACCGTTTATACAGGATCAGGCAACAGGATAACGCGGCCAGAAGAAGCAATTTAAACGTAAACATTTTATAACCACGCACCATGAAAAATACATTGCGTGTAGAACGCGCTATAAGGAACATTACACAAGCCGATTTAGCCAGCCTTATAGGCGTATCACGTCAAACCATTAATACTATAGAAAGTAATAAATATGTACCTTCAACCGTATTATCGCTTAAAATAGCTCGTGTGTTTGGGAAAAAAGTTGAAGACATTTTTGAGTTAGAAGAGGGCGATTAGGGAGGATTTATATTAAAAGATTAACCAATGGCAACAAAAACCACTTTTGCACCCATGCTCATTATCCCCAATGGGATAACTGATGTAAGTTTTTACACAAAAGCCTTTGGCGCTGAGGAGATGCGACGCTTTAGTAACGACGATGACAGCATCCACGTAGTTGAATTTTCTATAAACGGTGCTATATTCCATATGCATGAGCAATGGGAAACAAAGCTGGTAAGCCCGCAAAGAGCAGGAGCAAGTACCGTTTCGGTAAATATATTTGTAGAGGATGTAGATGCAGTTGTAGAACAGGCTGTAGCTGCCGGCGCTGAGATTACCTCGCCCGTACAAGATTTTGATTATGGTTATCGCCAGGGCGATATCATCGATCCTTTTGGCCATTGCTGGCAAATACAGAAGAAGATCTGAAAGAAAGAAGAGTCAAGAATGGAGAGCCAAGAAAAAGTCTTGATTCCTGGCTCTTTACTCGTGTATCTAATAAAAGTATCTTTGCGCCATGCGTTTCGATATCATCTCTGTTTTGCCCGGCCTGCTGGAAAGCCCTTTCGCCCACTCTATTTTACAGCGTGCGCAAAAAAAGGGCATATCCGAAATTGTAGTGCATAACCTGCGCGATTACTCTACCGGCAAGCAAAAAAGTGTCGACGATTACCCCTATGGCGGCGGCAGCGGCATGGTAATGACCATTCAACCCTTTGCCGCCTGTATCGAGAAACTGAAAAGCGAACGCGAGTATGACGAGATCATCTTTATGTCGCCGGATGGTGAAACGCTGAATCAAAAGATAGCTAATCAGCTATCTATCAAAAAAAATGTAATTATACTTTGCGGCCATTATAAAGGAATAGACCAACGCATCAGGGACATCTACGTTACACGCGAGATCTCGATAGGCGACTATGTACTATCCGGCGGCGAACTGCCCGCTGCGGTACTGGTTGATGCTGTGGTTCGGCTTATACCAGGTGTACTATCTGACGAAACATCGGCTTTATCAGATTCTTTTCAGAATGATATGCTTGATGCCCCCGTTTATACCCGCCCTGCGGATTGGAATGGGCATAAGGTGCCCGATATATTGTTAAGCGGCAATACCCCCGAAGTAGAAAAATGGCGTTTTGAACAAGCCATGGAGCGCACCAGGACCAGAAGACCCGATTTATTGGAGTAAACAGTGGAGAGTTGCTGAGTAAGTTTATCGGTGAATGGTTGCATGGGTTAAAATCTCTCTCATAATCAACCCGATCAATCAAAAACCCACGTTGTTTGTGGACAAAACACAATTTGTGGAAATTTTTAAAATAGGTTTTTAAAATCCAAATAATATCCTTATAATTGCACTCCGATTTTTACGGGTTAAAAATCGCTTTAAGAGCTAAAAATCATGGATTTAGTAAAATTTGTAGAAGAGCAATCAGTAGTTAAGAATACCTTCCCGTCGTTTAAGGCTGGTGACACTGTTAGCGTGCATTATAAAATCAGAGAAGGTAACAAAGAACGTATACAACTTTACCAAGGTGTTTGTTTACAACGCAACAGCGTTGGCAACAGCGAAACCTTTACAGTTCGTAAAGTTTCTAACGGTATAGGTGTTGAGCGTATCTTCCCTATCAACTCTCCAAATATTGATAAAATAGAAGTAAACAGCGTTGGTAAAGTACGTCGCGCTAAATTGTTCTATCTGCGTGCCCTTACCGGTAAAGCAGCTCGTA
>NZ_JAQBOI010000099.1 GCF_028288105.1 Mucilaginibacter sp.
TGGCTGCTACACAGTATAAAGATGTAATGAAAGTGTTTGAACTGAAAAAGCCTGTGCGCACTGTAAGCATAAAGCCTTTGGATATGTTTGCCACCATCAAATATAAAAACGGAAAAACCGCGAAACAGGAGTTTTATAATGGTTCCTCTTTCTTGTCGCAGTCTGGCAGATTTTTTAATATTGATGCTACAATGGCATCGGTTACGGTAACCGATAATGCCGGCCAAAAAAGAGATATACCTTTAAATTAATACTATACTATAGACCCGTTATTATGAGATACTTTAAGGTTTTTATTGCAGCCGCATTTTGTTTGCTGGCAATAAGCTGCAAGCAAAAGCAGAAAATTGCCCGTATAAGCGATGTTGATGTTTTACATCAGAATGTTGATCAGCTTACACAGGTTATTATTTACGATGTTTTTAGTCCACCGGTAGCGAGCCGTATCTATGGCTATACCTCACTGGCTGCATATGAGGCTATGCGTTTCGAAAACCCAAAGTATAATTCAATAGCCAGCCAGCTAAAAGGCTTTAAAGCTATGCCGCAGCCTAAAAAAGGGGTGAAATATAACTATGCACTTGCAGCTACGAAGGCATTTTTTACGGTGGCGCATAAGGTAACCTTCTCTGTAGATACCTTAAAAAAATACGAGGATAAGGTTTTTGCTATGTATCAGGATAACCTTGACGACTCTACCTATGCCCGTTCTGTTGCCTTTGGCGAAAAAGTGGGCGCGGCAATATTAGCACGTTCTAAATTTGATAACTATGCAAAAACAAGAGGGAAACCAAGGTTTTTAGGCAGCACTGATAATGGTAAATGGCACCCAACAGCACCAGATTATTTAGATGGCGTAGAATTTTGCTGGGGTACTATGGAAACCTTTGTGGTAAACTCATCTTCAGATTTCCCGCTGCCGCCGCCAACACCATATAGCGATGATAAAAACAGTGAGTACTTTAAGCAAAACCTTGCGGTTTATGAGCAAAGTAAAAAACTTACCCCCGAGCAGATAAGCATTGCTAAATTTTGGGATGATAACCCTTTTGTTATACAGCATAACGGGCACATGATGTTTGTAAACAAAAAAATTACCCCCGGGGGCCATTGGATTGGCATTACGGCCATAGCTTGTAAAAAAACAAAAGCCGACGCGGTGAAAACTGCGCAAGCCTACGCTTTAACTTCGATTGCTTTGTATGATGCGTTTATATGCGGGTGGCAGGTAAAATATACCACCGAGTACATAAGGCCGGTTACGGTTATAAACGATAAAATTGACAGCAAGTGGCTGCCGCTGCTGCAAACACCACCCTTCCCCGAATACCCAAGCGGGCATAGTGATATAAGCGCCGCATCGGCAGTGATATTAACCCATTTATTTGGCGATAACTTTGAATACGATGATACCAGCGATTTGCGGTACATAGGCATGCAACGCCATTTTAAATCGTTCCTGCTGGCATCCGAAGAAACATCAATAAGCCGTTATTATGGAGGTATCCATTACAAATTTAGTATTGACGCGGCTGCAAAACAAGGCAGGCAAATAGGCGAACACATTTGGAATACATTGAAATTAGAGAACTAAACAAGCGTTACAATTTGTTATGAAATTAAAGCAGACCTTTTTATTTACATCTTTCATATTATCAGGGGTTGCGTTACTATCATTAAGTACCGTGCTTGATGGCTGCAAAAGCAAAAGCACCACATATACACTTACAGGCGATACAATTGCCGATGGTAAGTACCTTGTAGAACTGCATTGTACAAAATGCCATTCGCTTGTACCTGTAAATACGCTTACCAAAAATGTATGGCGTATGCACACATTGCCAGAAATGGCACGTTACCTGGGTATATCAACCTATGGCCCCGATTTTTATAAAGATCCTAAAGATACCGGCGGCATATCTATAGTTAATTGGCAGGCAATTGTTAATTACTATAACAAACTGGCGCCAGATACCCTGCTACCTGCAAAACGGCCAATAGCCTTAACAAATGATTGGGCGGGCTTTACGTTAAAAAAACCGCCCGGTAGCAACGATATCTCATTTACCACAATGGTGGCCGCAAATCTAAATACAGGTAATATCTATACAAGTGATTTGGTTGCAAATAATTTGACCGAATGGGATAACCATCTTAAATCCAAAACGGTGATCGGCCTGCCATCAGCAGCTGTGAATGCTAATTTTACAGGTGCTGATAATGCCACATTATCTTTGATAGGCCGTATTGATCCGGTTGATTATCCGAATGGAAAGATCTTTGGTGTAAACCTGGTTGATAAAAAATTAACCCTTAATGAAATAGCAGGTGATATGCCAAGGCCTGTACAAACCCTTAGTATTGATATAGATAAGGATGGCCGTAATGAACTGGTAGTATTAGGGCAGGGGAATACTAAAGGTGGTGTTTACTTACTTAAATTAGGAGCAGATAACAAAGCCACAAAACAATTTACCATAACCGAAAGGCCGGGTGCCGTACAGGCCATATCAAAAGATTTTAATAACGACGGTTACCCTGATCTGATGGTGCTTTTTGGCGCGGGCGACGAAGGCTTATCGTTATTTATAAATAATAAAAAAGGTGGGTTCACCAATAAGGAACTGTTGCGTTTCCCACCGGTGTACGGTTCAACCAGTTTTCAGCTAACGGATATTGACCACGATGGTAACCTTGACTTGATCTATACTTGTGGATACAATTTCCGCGATTCCCGGATCTTGAAACCATACCACGGCTTATACATTTATAAAAACACAGGCGACTTTAACTTTAAGCAAAGCTGGTTTTATCCTATAAATGGCTGTACAAAAGCCATAGCTACAGATTTTGATAAAGACGGTGATATTGATATTGCTACCATTGCCTTTTTTGCCGATATGAAGAATAACCCTGCCGAAGAATTTATATATTTTGAGCAGGACAAACCAATGCAGTTTAAACCGCACGCTGTGCCGGTTAGCAAATACGGCAGGTGGATGGCTATGGATGTAAGCGACCTGAATAAGGATGGCAAGCCAGATATTATTTTGGGTAACTATGCAAGCGGGTTCTTATTCCAGCCTAATTTTTCACCCTCGTGGGATGAACACCAGCCTTTTATAGTACTGGAGAATAACATAAAGAAATAGAGTTTAAACTTCCTTTAATGATGGTTATGCTACCTACAACGCGGTAGGATAACCATCATTTCTTTTTTATATAGTCCGTTATCTTTGTTATTTCATCAGGATAAACCGCGATGTGGTGCGTGTGTATCAATACCGATTCCTTTTCGTTAACTATTGCTTTTGAGGGAAGGGCAGGCATGTGGCAGGATATACATTTTGCCTGTAATACTTTTGCATCAAGCTTGCCTGTCATTTTACAAAGGTTGTGGTTGGCTGTTTTAT
This sequence comes from Mucilaginibacter sp., assembly GCF_028288105.1. Lineage (GTDB taxonomy): Bacteria > Bacteroidota > Bacteroidia > Sphingobacteriales > Sphingobacteriaceae > Mucilaginibacter. Next base: position 3,414 of record NZ_JAQBOI010000099.1, read on the forward strand.
GGCAGGTTTGGCAACGCTGGGCAAACAACGCCATGTCATTACGCTCGTTTTTGTGGGTATTGTGGCAGGTAGAGCAATCCATTTGGCTGCTTATATAGCATTTGCTGGTTTTGAGCATATCCAGCTGGTCGCCGTGTACATCAAGGTGGGCCAGATCTAAAGGGCCTGCAGATGGGGCGTGTTTTTTATAGTCGGTGAGTTTATCGCCCGGTTTAAAATCAAATATCGATTTAGAATTTTGGGTTTGTGTGCCCGAGTGGCATGTGCCGCAAAGGTCTATCTTCTGTTCGCGGGTTAAGTCGCTTATTTTGGTTATGTATTTTGCAGTTTTAACAGTCGGGTTTTCTGTCTGGAAATTTACATGCTGCCTGGCACCGCCGTGGCAGCGTTCGCAATCAATGCTCAATATGATCGAATTTTTTTGGAAACCTATAGCATCACCCGAAAAGCTTGGAAGCTTACCCGGCTCAGTTTTAGCGCTTGATGTATGGCACTCCATGCAGCGTAAGTTTATCATCCTGTCAAAACTGGCCATAACGGTATCATAACCGGGGCTCATCATCCA
>NZ_JAQBOI010000142.1 GCF_028288105.1 Mucilaginibacter sp.
TTCCATTTATGTTATTGCTATGATATTAACTTTAAAACTATCCACGAGATTTGAGTATTAACAAAACATCACACCACAAAAACAAACACAATGGAATACAGACAATTAGGCGGATCGGGTTTACATATACCGGTGCTTAGCTTTGGTACTGCCACATTTGGCGGTGCCGGCGAATTTTTCAAAGCCTGGGGTACTACCCAGTTAGACGATGCTAAAAAGTTAGTTAACCTTTGCCTTGATGCAGGCGTTAACCTGTTTGATACTGCCGATGTGTACTCGGGCGGTATCTCTGAAGAAATTTTAGGTCAGGCATTGGAAGGCTTGCGTGACAGAGTTTTAATATCTACCAAAGCTACTTTTAAAATGGGCGACGGACCTAACGATTTTGGCTCATCAAGATATCACCTTGTTAAATCGGCAGAGGATAGCCTGCGTCGTTTAAAAACCGACCATATTGATATTTACCATATGCATGGCTTTGACGGCAACACGCCGGTTGAAGAAGCCCTGCGTGCGCTTGATGACCTGATTACCAGTGGCAAAGTACGTTACATTGCTGCTTCCAACTTTTCGGGTTGGCATTTAATGAAATCGTTATCCATATCAGAAAGATATGGATGGGCCAAATATGTTGCTCATCAAGCCTATTATTCGTTATTAGACAGGGAGTTTGAATGGGAACTGATGCCGCTGGGTATCGATCAAAAAGTAAGCACAATAGTTTGGAGCCCGCTGGCATCCGGGCAGTTAGGTGGCAAATTCCGCCGCGGTCAGCCTATCCCACAGGATAACCGCCGCAGTCAGGGTGGCAGTCATGGACCAGAAACTGATTTTGAGCGCCTTTACACCATTGTAGATGCACTGGATGAGGTAGCCGAAGAGACCGGTAAATCTATTGCACAGATATCTATTAACTGGCTTTTGCAGCGCCCAACAGTAGCTAACATAATTATTGGCGCCCGCAACGAGGAGCAACTAAAACAAAACCTTGATGCTGTTGGCTGGAACTTGACTATCGACCAAATAAAGAAACTCGATGCCGCCAGCGAATTAACCCCAATATATCCGTACTGGCATCAACGCCAGGATACAAAGCTTAACCCGCTTCCAAAATTTTATTAACAAGAAAGCCCCGATCTATCGGGGCTTTCTTGTTAATATTTATCCTCTTCTCCCTCCGCGCGTCATGCGAGGTAAGAAGCAATCTCAGAACTAACATAAACGCTTTGCATGCGCCATTGTCTATCGGGAGATTGCTTCATACCTTACAGCAATGACGGGTTGGTAAGTGGCATAATAGCTCTACAACTGTTTTATCCTTATATTCTTAAAATAAGCTTTATGCCCATGGTCCTGCAAAGCAATGTGACCAATTTTAGCCGTGCCATATTCAGGATGATCTTTCCACTTTCCTTCTGCTTTCTTCTTTTTCCAGTCAGCACCCCAGGCAGTAAATTCCACTATCTTTTCACCATTTAACCAATGCTCTACATGGCCTTTGTTAAAAACTATCCTGCTGGTGTTCCACTGGCCAACAGGCTTTACTTTTTTAAGTGTATTAGCTGTATGCATTGCGTAGTCGGCACCGGTTTTTTGCCACTCTTCCAGCTTATCAGGTACCCAGCCAATATCATCTATTATTTGGTACTCCGGACCGGTCAAGTAAGATGCTTCATATTTAGGCGACTCAACAACGTGATATAAAATACCGCTGTTACTGCCTTTATCAATTTTCCATTCCCAAGAAAGTTCAAAGTTGTCGTATTGTTTGTCACTTACAATATCACCGCCTGTATCTGTTCCTTTAACAGCACCAAGGCAAACCAGCGCACCGTTCTCTATCTCCCAATTTTTAACTTCGCCTTTTTTATTGTAGCCGTGCCAACCCTTTAGGTTTTTACCGTTAAAAAGGCTTACCCATGCCGATTTTTTGGCCTGTGCAAAGCTCTGCGAACCCGAAAAGCAAATGGCTGCTGCAAGGCCTAATATTTTAAATTGTTTATTCATACTATATATAAGGTTTACTTATTACTTAGCCATTTTCATTTTTTCAGGATCCCAAAACATCGGGGTGTTTTTATAATAGCTATCGTTACATAACAACGCGGGTGCTGCCGCACGATAGCCAAAAATAGCATCTTCGGCAACTTTACCATTGGTACGTATTGCGGTTATAAAATTATTCATGTGGTCGTAAGGGCCACCCAGGTAACCTTTTTCGGCATTAAAGGTGATCTCTTCTGGTGGTAAAATATGCTTTCTGCCCGAATCACTTTGCCCGGCTTTACGCATCTTTTCAATATAGAACGGATCGTCAGACGCTATTACCTTATTCCTTTTCAGGGTAACGCTATCCCAGGTAACATCCATTGAACCTTCGCTGCCAACCAATTTTAGGTAAGTAGTACCACTGGTACCGTCAACAAAATTACATCGTAACGAAAGATTGAATGCCGGGTGTGCTACTGTTTTGCCATAATCGAATGTCCCCAGCAAAACATCAGGCACTTCGCGGCCATCGTTCCAGTAACGTAAACCGCCCGATGCATAAATTTTATTTGGCCCCATAGAACCGGTTATAAAGTGCAGGCTGCTAAACAAGTGAACGAACAGATCGCCGGCCATACCGGTACCATAATCTGTATAGTTTCTCCAACGGAAAAACCTTTTAGAATCAAACGGGCGTTTTTGAGTATTGCTTACATAAGTTTCCCAGTCAACGGTTTGTGCCGATGCATCCTCGGGTATAGGGTATTGCCAAACCTCAACAGGTGCGCGGCGAGCCCAAAAACCTTCGGCATAGTTTAATTCGCCAATGGCGCCGCTTTTTAGTAACTCGTGCGCTTTCTCGTTTCCTAATGATGATACCCCCTGGCTGCCTACCTGGAAGATCTTACCTGTTTCTTTTTGTGCTTTTATTACCGCCGGGCCTTCGGCAACAGAATGTACCATTGGTTTTTCGCAGTACACGTGTTTACCGGCATGCATAGCATCAACAGAAATTTGCTGGTGCCAATGATCAGGCGTGGCTATAATTACCGCATCAATATCCTTACGGTTAAGTATTTCTTTATAAATTTTAGTAGTATAAATATCAGCTCCCCAACGTGTTTTAGCTTCATTTAAACGTCCATCATACAAATCGCAAACAGCCACCAGCTTTACACCGGGTACCTGCAGGGCTACAATGGCATCCTGCGTACCCATACCGCCGGCACCTATAAGTGCAATGTTCACCTGATCATTAGGTCCGTACTGATTATACTTTTGTTTTAGATAATGAAAGCTGTGCTTATCGGCGGCTAATAAACTGCTGCCTGCGGTTACAGCGGCGGCGGTAGTAGCTAATTTTTTTATAAAGCCCCTGCGGGATGCTTCGGAATTTTCTTTCATAATTATGCTTTAAGGTTTATCTTACAATAATTGTTATGAATATAAATAATAGGTTTACGAAGGCTTAGATGCCCGGAAGTGAAGGTATAGTTTTTAAATAATATTAAAAAGTTTAATTATCAGTACTTGTAATTTATTGCCATGCCGGCAGATAATCTCTCCCACTACCTGTTCGAAATGACAAAGAGGTAACCATCAACTATGAACTCCAATACTTATCTTTGCCTGCATACTCATGAACAAAACTGTAACCCCATACCAAAACCAGCAGGGCACCAAAAAAGAGCAGGTAGCCGATATGTTTAATAATATCTCAAAAACCTACGATTTTCTGAATCATTTCATGTCGCTTGGGATTGATATCATCTGGCGTAAAAAGGCTATCAACGAACTTAAAAAAGACCAGCCACAACTGATACTGGATGTAGCTACCGGTACCGGCGATTTTGCTTTCGAAGCTTTATCTATACTAAAACCTAAAAAGATAATAGGTGTAGATATCTCGCAGGGTATGCTGGATATCGCGAAGCAAAAAATAGCTAAGCGTAACTTGTCTGATAAATTTGAGGTTAAACTGGGCGATTCGGAAAAACTGCCTTTCGAAGCCAATGAATTTGATGCGGTTACGGTTGCTTACGGCGTACGTAATTTTGAGCACCTGGAAACAGGCCTTGCCGATATTCATCGCGTGTTAAAACCCGGCGGAAAAGCTGTTGTATTGGAGTTTTCAAAACCAAAGGCATTCCCAATTAAACAATTGTACAAGTTTTACTTTAACTATATAACGCCGGGCATAGGTAAACTCTTTTCAAAGGATGCAAGGGCTTATACCTATTTGCCAGAATCA
>NZ_JAQBOI010000165.1 GCF_028288105.1 Mucilaginibacter sp.
TATAATGGCGTATGTCCTGGCGTGGATAATCTAAAGTACGGCTGGTATTATCGTTATATAAGGGATCGCCCGGCTCGGCATCATAAAAGCCAATGTTGTCTTTAAAATAAGAGAAGTTTACGTGCGAGTAACCCCATGATTTGTTCAAACCGAACATACCGCTAACGTTAGTTTGATTAAAGCCGCTGTTTATGTATCGGCCGGCCGGTGTATTAAAGGAGTAAGCATTTTGGTAGGTACCGCGGCCTCTCCAAACAAAACCGTTTTCGTTTCCGCTTAGCATAACCGACGTATTGCTTAAGCCGTTATTGCTGGAATAGTTTGTAAGAAACTCACCCTGTATATTTCCTTCGCCAGGCGTTGGCGGGTCAATTACGTTGATCACACCACCTAATGCATCAGAGCCATATTGTAATGATGCTGCACCACGTAAAACCTCTACACGGCCTGCCGCAAACTGATCCATCTCAATACCATGCTCATCGCCCCATTGCTGGCCTTGTTGCTTAACACCATCGTTAAGGGTTACTACGCGGTTATAGCTTAAGCCGCGAATAACCGGCTTTGAAATAGCCTGACTGGTAGTTATCTGACTTACACCCGGTACCTGCCTTGCCAAAGCATCAATTAAATTGGTTGATGACCCTTGTAGTTGCTCTTTGGTAACAACCGATGCCGATGTGCTGTTACTACGGCTACCTGACGTGATAGGCGTACCTGTTATAACAACCTCGTGCGATTCGATAACGCTGGGCTGCAGCGCGAATACTATAGGGTCGGTTGAGGAAAAATCTACTGTTTGGGTTAAGGTTTTATAGCTGAGGTATTGTACCTGCACTACAAAGCGGCCTTTAGTAGGGATAGATTTAATTGTGAACTCGCCATTAATATTAGTGGCGACCGATAAGCGGAGATCTGGTATATTAACCGTTGCGCCAATTAAAGGCTGATTGGTTTTAGCGTCAACAACTTTACCCTTAAAATCTATAGCATCTGCAAATGCAGAAAATTGAACGAACAAAAATAAGAAGCAATAAATAAGCTTAAGTTTCATAATAATAAATTAAAAATTCAAGAAAATGCCACATCAATAGCGGCGTTTGTTTGGATGGTAATTATTATGAAATTACAGGGGGAGCACGGCCTTGGGAAAGTACGAGGGCTATGCTTTTAAAATCATATTCAAAAGTTAGGAAAACATGATTTACAGCCGAAAACGGAGTGTAGTAATTGCTTGTTAGCAACTCCATATGGGTATGGTGCATACTATCGCAAAGCAAACACTTCTCTTTAAGCGTTTGCTTTGCCGTGTTATGGCAATCGTTGCAATTAGCGGCATGTGTTGTTTTGATAATGTTATGCTGGTGGGCAAATACCATATACTGCCCTGTTACGAAACAGAACATCAGCGCCCAGGCGCAAAATATATGGTAGGTACTTCTTTTCAAAACAAGCTTATGCTTAAATACAAGGCAAAAGTAATTAATAAATGCTTAAACATATTTTTAAAACGTAACAATGTTGTTAATTGGATGTAAGGAAAAGTGCTTTTAACCGCGTTGCATCAGTATATTTGCCAATATGAAACCTGCTGAAATTAATTTGAAATGGGCGGCACTGCAAGACCGCATAGCTACCGAGTTTGATAACGAGAAACCGGATATTAAGGTAGTTATGTTCCTGATAGGCGTGCAGGAACTTGGCCAGGGGCCAAAAAAATTCAGCAAGAGGCAGAAGGAAGAGCTAATGCACATTGCCAATTGCAAACTATTTAGCAAAATGGGCTTTTATGAGCTGGAAGGGCTTGATCAGGATGGCTGGCCACATTGGAAACTGGCAAAAACTGTTCCCAACTACACCATACTGGAGCAGGAAATGCTGATAAAATCATTAATAATTGATTATTTTGAATCGGAGATGGAGTGGGAATTCTAAACTCCACAACTATTATAACCTTTACAACCTAACACGATGAAAAAACTTTTTACTTTTTGTGTATTGCTGCTGCTTGTTATCAATACAGCATTTGCCAAACCACCCAAGAACCAGTACGTGCGGATAAAAACCAGCTATGGCAGTGTTATCATTCGCCTGTATAACGAAACGCCTTTGCATCGCGATAATTTTATAAAGCTTACCAAACAGGGCTTTTATAACGGTACACTGTTTCATAGGGTGATACAAAACTTTATGATACAGGGTGGCGACCCCGATTCGCGTGATACAGCCAAAAACAAACCGGGCGTTGAATTGGGTAATGGGGATCTGAAATATACTGTACCTGCCGAATTTAGGGATAGTCTGTTCCACAAACGCGGTGTGTTGGCCGCTGCGCGGGATGATAATCCTAAAAAAGCATCAAGTGCCTGCCAGTTTTACATTGTAGAGGGTAAACGCTTTACACCCGGCAAGCTGGACACCTTAGAAAACACCCGCCTTAAAGGCCGCAAAATACCGGCATGGCAACGTGACATCTACACAACAGTTGGCGGTGTACCCCACCTGGACCAAAACTATACTGTTTATGGCGAGGTAATTACAGGCCTGGATATGGTTGACCAAATTGCCGCCGTTAAAAAAGATGAACGCGACAGGCCCAACACAGATATACCCATGACCGTAGAATTGCTGAGCAAAAAGGAGTGTAAACAATTGGATAAACTCTTGTGGCCTAAAGTAAAATAAAACAGATGTCAGTCTGAGCTTGTCGAAGACTTGTACGCCCAAGAACAGTCCGCCAGTGGTTCGACAGGCTCACCATGACAAATAAAACAACATGAAGATAATTACTTATAACGTTAACGGCATCCGCTCTGCGATAAACAAAGACTGGCTGGCATGGTTACAGGCTACCGATGCTGATGTGGTTTGCCTGCAGGAAATTAAGGCTACGCCTGATGTAATAAAAGAACTGGGATTGGTTGACGATATGGGCTACCAACATTTTTGGTTCCCGGCCGAAAAGAAAGGCTATAGCGGCACGGCTATTTTTACCAAACGACTGCCCAACCATATCGAATATGGTTGCGGTATCCCCGATTTTGATAGGGAAGGCCGTTGTATCCGTGTGGATTTTGACGAGGTATCGGTAATGAGCGCCTATTTCCCTTCGGGATCCAGTGGCGATGAAAGGCAGATCTTTAAATACCGTTTCCTGGATGAGTTTGGTAAATACCTCACCTTGTTAAAAGCAAGCATCCCCAACCTCGTTATCTGCGGCGATTACAATATTTGCCATCGCCCTATCGATATACACAACCCAAAATCAAACGCCAATTCATCCGGCTTTTTGCCCGAAGAACGGGAGTGGATGGAAAACTTTATTGAATCGGGCTTTGTAGATACTTTTCGCCATTGTAATAAAGAACCGCATAATTATACTTGGTGGAGTTTCCGTGCAAATTCGCGCGCTAAAAACCTGGGCTGGCGTATTGATTATGCCCTGGCCAGTAAAGAGCTGGAAGGCAACATTAAACGCTGTGCGATATTGGCAGAAGCCCGCCACTCGGACCATTGCCCGGTGCTGCTGGAGCTAGAGTTTTAACCCCATAATAAACAGCCCGTCATTGCGAGGTACGAAGCAATCTCTTTAAGCAAATCCTTCATGCAAGGTGTACAAATGTCCTAAAGAGATTGCTTCGTACCTCGCAATGACGGTTGGCTGATAACAAGAAAGGCTGCGAAATTCGCAGCCTTTCTTGTTATGCTTTTGAACTATGCTTACGCTTTCACACGCTCTACATAAGAACCTGTAGCGGTATCAACTTTTACTTTATCTCCTATGTTGATAAACAAGGGCACTTTTATCTCGGCGCCGGTTTCAACGGTTGCGTTTTTCATTGCACCTGTTGAAGTATCACCTTTTACAGCAGGTTCGGTGTAGGTAATTTCTAACTCAGCCGAACCCGGGATAGATGCCATTATTGGCTCTTCGCTTTCAAAAGCTACAATAACGTTCATGCCTTCTTTCAGGAACCTTACAGCCGGGCCAAATAATCTTTTTGGTACATTATGCTGATCGTAGGTAGCGTTATCCATTATTACTAACGAATCGCCATCCTCATACAGGTATTGATAATCGTTGGTTTCAACACGTGCAATATCCACCTCTTCATCTGTACGGAAACGGTATTCAACCAATTTGCCTGATTTTACATTACGCATGCGGGCCTGGTAAAACGCACGCAGGTTACCCGGGGTGCGGTGTAAAAACTC
>NZ_JAQBOI010000211.1 GCF_028288105.1 Mucilaginibacter sp.
CAGGTGTTAAACGGCATGGCAGAATATACAAAAACCGCCCACCAAACAGCGCTTAACAGTAAGCTGGAAGCACAATTGAAAGCTTACGAAACCAAGTTTGCGCCACTATTGGGGCAACGATAATTAATATCGCTCCTTAAAGTACAAAGCCCTGCCGATATTATCAGCAGGGCTTTTTATGATAGGTTGCAGTTATGGGTGAACGTAAAGTACGGTATCTTTCATATCACCGTTAATAACTTTAAGGCGTGTTGCTGATGATTCTAATACAACGTCCTTACGCACCGATCCATCCTCTTTGGTAAAGTCAATCGCTTTCCCATCGGCAGATAGCGTCCATTTGCCGGCTTTGTTGCCTTGCGTAGAAACGGTTTCGTAAGTATGGTCAGCTTTGATGTTTAGCCTTACGCCTTTTACAATACCTACTATCATTTCTTTTTGCGCGTTGATCTGGTCTTCAACGGCGGGGTTGGCTTCAACGGCTTTGTCAATCACCGCTTTTACAACTTTATTTACATTCGCGTCGTCAATTTTCCATGATCCAACCAGGTCTTTTTCTGATGTTGATACAATTGTAAAGGCAGATAATGCAACGATTGCAGCTACTGCTGTTAATAGTTTTAGTTTCATTATGTTCTTAGTTTGTTTGTTTTTGATAGTTATGAGGTTGTTTTGTTACAAACGTATCGATTATTTTTCCCCTGTAGTTACTTTAAAAAATCTTTCATCTGGTGTGGTAAAGGATAGGTTCCAGCCATCCGTCGCATTAAAATAGCCTCGCCTACGTGGAAGGATAAATGCACGGAAAGGTCCTGAACTATTTTTAGTTTTTGATTGATGGATAGGTCATTGCTATCAAATGCTGTTATCTCTTCTGCTAACTGCTGATGCTGATCTTTAAAGATAGCAAGGGCATTATTCAACTCCTGTTGACCTGACGGATTTTGGTCGTCTATCCAGGTTGCTTCCTCATTCAGCTCAATATGCTGTTGGATATCTTTTAGCTGTGTAAGCTGATAGTTTTGCCACGCAATCAAATGATTTAATATCTGCCAGATAGTTTTGGGGGAGTTTGTCGGCGTATTGCTTATTTCGCCTAAAGTAAGGTTATCAAATACTTTAAAGGTATCGAAAGAATGGGCAAACAGGGCTTGGTATTGGTTTGGCATAAGGTTGATTTACAAAGCTAAGCTAAAGCAAATCGGGCAAATTATCACATCGCCAAAACTTCGTTCTCTTTTTTGATGCGCACGGTAAGCATTATGGCGTTAAGTAAGGTAAACACTACAGCAGTATAATACAGTCCAAAGGCCAAAGGAATGATAGCTATCTCGCAGATAACAATAATGTAATTAGGGTGCTTTATATACTTATAAATACCAGTAGCAAACGGGCGGGTACCAGGCACTTTGTAAATTTTGGTATTCCAATAATGGCCCAGGGTGGATATCACGATGACCTTGATAACTATCAGCACAAAAAACAATACAATGAGCGTAAAGTTAACCGTAACATCATCTCGCAAAACATATTCTACAATAAGTGAAATAATGAATAACGTGTGCAACGCAACTATAAATGGATAATGTTCTTTACCATATTCAATGGCGCCATTTTTAAGCAGCCACTTTTCGTTTTTAGATGACACGTAAAGCTCGGCCAGGCGTTGAATAATAAGAAAAGTGATAAATATGGTAAATATCATCGGTTTAGTTTTTCATATCAAGTAATACCATCTCGCTGCTAAAGCCGGGGCCCATGGCCAGCATTAACCCATACCCATCCTCAAAACCGGTGGCTATAAATTTTTCCAGCACATATAAAACCGTAACGCTGCTCATATTACCGTTATCGTTCATTACTTCGCGGGTATTCTTTAAAAAATCTTCTTCAATTTGTAAGGCATCGGTATAAGCATCCAACACTTTTGTCCCACCGGGGTGAAAAATAAAATTCTTGATATCGCCGAGTTGCAAATCATGCTTTGCCAAAAAATCCTCAATATCCTTATTAATGTTTTGGTGTATAAACGTAGGGATATCTTTAGAGAAAACCACCTTAAAGCCGTCCTCGCTAAAATCCCAGCCCATTACCTCAAGCGAATCATAATACAATTTACTGCTGGTTGCCTTAAAAGTTATTTGTGGTTTAGGTTGCGAGTGGTTATCCCCTTTCACAATACAAGCCGCTACCCCATCCGAGAACAAACTCGACCCAATAAAATTACTCTTACTGTAATCGCTTTTTATAAGTGTGAGCGAGCAAAGCTCTACCGCTACTAACAACACTACCGCATCCGGGTTAGCCTTTGCTGCCATATTAGCCTTAGCCATACCAGATACCCCACCTGCACAACCCAAACCCCAAACAGGTGTACGATTAATCTGCGGGTTCAGCTGCATTTGATTGATAATAAGCGCATCTATGCTGGGTGTTGCCAGCCCGGTAGTAGACAGAAATATTATGTCGGTGATATCTTCTTTATTAATATCTGCCTTTGCTATAACCGCCTCTGCTGCCTCAACCGAGTATTGCAGCGCCAGCTTAATATACTCGTCGTTGCGTTGCTTAAAGGTTGTAGTTTTGGCATAGTAGCTTAGTGGTTTAACAAAATTACGGGTTACTATGCCTGTATTATCAAAGGCCTGTATCAATCTGTCAACCTGCGGGAAATCTACAAAGAACATAGCTCGGGCCTGTTCTTTTACGGCTTGCTGGTCAACTTTATCGGGAAGATCTATCTTAGAAACTGCTGCTATAAATGGCATTGATAATTATTTTAATGAAGCCTATAAACAATACGTTAGAAAGTTGGCTTTGGTTGACAACTTTTAATAAAGACTATTGTTTTATCTATCATCAAGCTTAATTTCGTAAACAAATAATACCAAGCACCATGCCAGAATTACCCGACCTGCAAGTCTTCAGCCACAACCTTGATAAAAAATTAGCCGGTAAAACGGTTAAAGAAGTTAATGTGCACAAAGCGCCGAAATTAAACGTAACACATACAGAATTGCAAAGCACCCTGCAAGGTCAAAAACTGTCTTCGGTTTACCGCGACGGCAAAGAGCTGTTTCTTAAATTTAGCAAGGGCGATGTACTTGGCCTGCATTTAATGCTGCATGGTAAGCTGTTTTTATTTGAAGGGAAAAACGATAACAAATACCCAATTATTGAATTGATATTTACGGATGATACCGGCCTGGTGCTTACCGATTTCCAGGGGATAGCCACCCCTACTTTAAACCCCGAAGCAAAAGATTCGCCGGACGCGCTATCACCTGATGCAGGTTTAGATTACCTGAAACAGAAGCTGGGCAAAACAAAAACCAATGTTAAAACCGTTTTGCTGGATCAGAAAATAATTCGTGGCATTGGTAACGCTTATGCTGATGAGATACTTTGGGATGCAGGGATATCACCCTTTTCGGCAAGTAATAAAATACCCGATGATAAAGTGAAAGATCTGGTTAAATCCATTCACTCTGTTTTGAAAGATGCCGAAAAGCAAATTATCAAATCAAACCCGGATATTATTGCCGGTGAAGTACGTGATTTTATGCTGATCCACAACTCCAGGAAAAAGACCAGCCCCAAAGGTGCCGAAATACTGGTTAAAGAAGGTTCGCGGAAGACGTATTATACGGAGGAACAGGAGTTGTATAGTTAGGTATATGAAGCCTCGCCCTGCCCTCTCCAAAGGAGAGGGTTCTAAAAATTTCAAAGTCCTCTCCTTTGGAGAGGATTTAGGTGAGGCTTTCCTTTATTTTCCATTAACTTAAAACATTTAATTTAAACATCATGTTTAGTAGATACAAACATCTACTATTATGGGAACTTTACAACATGTACAACACCAGATCGATGCATTAAACGATCTGATCAAGATAAATAACGACCGCATTGCAGGCTACGAAAAAGCGGTTGAAAGCACCGAAGACCGGGCTTTGAAAACTGTTTTTGAAGGTTATATAGACCAAAGCAAAGCTTATGTTAACGAACTAAACGACTACATTCACCTACTTGGTGGCTCGCCTACCGATGGCACCACCCTTTCAGGTAAGTTTTACCATGCCTGGATGGATGTAAAATCAGCTTTTACCAAAAATGACAGCCATTCGGTACTATCCGACTGTGAACGCGGTGAGGATGTTGCCAAAAATGCTTATCGCAAAGCATTAGATGACAAGGAACTGATTTGGGAAGATGAGAAAGTAGTAGGCCTGCTTAACAACCACATGAATGGTTTAAAAATAGCGCACGATGCCATAAAAGCCCTGCGCGATTCTACTAAACAAGAAGCATAATGGATAGCCCTGATCAGGATTTTCTAAAAAATTATAAGCCCCTGCACGTACCACATAAGTACGATGCAGGCGCTTCGTTACAGGATAATGTAGTATACGCTTTAGCCCAGCTGGAATATGCCACCGCACCCGAAGTTGCCGCAAAAATGGATGAATTTGAACCGCAAACGGATAAAGCTACCCACCAGCAACAAACGCGTGATGTATTGGAGGGCCTGTTTAACAAAGGCCTGATAAAAGGTGATGACGAAGCGGAAAGGCAGTATAACCTAAGTAAGATCCTTACCCAAAATTCGGGCAAAGCAGATCCGTTGTTTTAATTTCCTTTTTTGTCATCCTGAGTTTTAAAATTTGTAAAGCCTTTGAAGGTGCAATGACATATTTTTAAGGAGCTGTGCAGCGTGACAGACTATATTATAGTCTATTTTACTTGTGGCGGTTTTGGATTTAATGGTGACGTTGTTTTGTCAGTGGCCTATTTTTAAACACCTTATTATCAATTGTTTATGCGTTCACAATGGCGTTCACGGCTGTGAACGTGAACACTTCACGCAATTTGCTAACAAATCATCATGGATAGCAATAGCCGAAGAATCTATTGGCTATATATACTTATCCGTTATAGATGCTTACAATAATTTACGGTGCCGTAGGCGATACCGGAATAACCGACATTACGCTATCTACCACAAAATTACTTACCCCACGCCATGGCAGCGTATGGAGGTATTCTTTATAATGCAGCTCCAGCATAGCACCTGCGCTATGGTTAAGCTTATCGGCCACCTTGGGGTCGGTTACCGAAAACATAAATTCGTTTGATGAAATGTTACCCTGCGTTTGGCTGCGGATCCCGCTTTGTATCAACCGGCCCTCGTAGGTTTTAAACATGTACCCCTTTTTAACAAAATAGTTCATGGTGCCGGCTTTTGTACCTTCGCCAAAAACAAAATAATAGCGGTAGTATACCACCCCTACAATCACAACGGCCAGTACCAAAAATATAATTGTTAAAACACGTCCTTTCATGATGTTAAAATTTATACGTAAAACTAACGTATTCAGCTTATAAGTTTACAAAATAGTTCACCAGCGAATTAAAATCATCAAATTTCAAATCATAATCTTCGGTTTCGCCAAAGCCATAACTTACAAATACAAACGGTATGCCTGCTAAACGGCTTTGCTCGCCATCGCCTGCGGTATCGCCAACATAAACCGGGTTTTTAAGTCCGTGCTTATCTATTAGCAGTTTTATGTTATGGTTTTTGGGCATAAAATTAACGCCGTGCGCCAGCTCATCCTTTATCAGGTCATCAATACCTGCCCAATCAATAAACTGGCGTATAATGCCTTTAGCACAATTACTGAGTATAAATAGCGGGTATTTCTCTGCCAATAATTTCAGGCCATCTTTTACACCATCGTACAAAACACCACCTTTTTCTTTTATCAGGTTGTGTCGCCTGCCGTTAACCAGGCCATAAATTTCAACGCGTTTATCGTGCTCAAACTCGGGCATTAAAATCTCGATAACCTTTTTGCCTTCCATCCCTACCATGCCTGCCAAAACATCACGTGTAATGGTTTTATCTATCCCCAGATCGGTAAAAACAACATTCCATGAGTGGGCGTAGGTGTCAACGGCATCCCACAGGGTACCATCCATATCAAAAATAAGGCTATCGGGTTTTTGCATGGGGTGAAATTAAACTTTAGTTTTTTAACCACAAAGAACACAGGGATATTCCTTCGAATTCTCGTTGAAGTCAACGCACTTTACCACAGAGGGCACAGAGTGAAAAACACAGGGAACACAAAGAATACAGCACTGTGAATCTCTGTGAAAAATCTCTGTGCCCTCTGTGGTTAAAGTAAATCCATCAGTAAAAAGTACCACAACAACAACATTCAACACCATTGCAATAGGTTATTGTTAAGTATCTTTGATGCATGAAAAAGGCGTTCCCGGTTTATGATATTTGTTCCCTGGCTGATCATCAGCACAGCGACCTGCTCATTAGCCGTTTTGCGCCCTATCTGCAAAAACATCAAAACCTTAGCCTGCCGCATAAGCATACCTTTTACCATGTAGTGCTTTTTACTGAGGGCGCGGGCAATCATTCCATCGATTTTAAAAGTTTCCCGGTTAAGCCTTACCAAATATATTTTATGGCGCCCGGGCAAGTACACCGCTGGAATTTTGAAGGCCTGGTTGATGGTTATATCATCAACTTTTCGGGGGAGTTTTTCCAGTCGTTTTTGTTGAGGCCCGATTATTTGGAGGGTATGCCGTTTTTTACCGGGAGTTTAGATGATGAGGTGATTGATCTGGCAGCCGATGTTCAGCAACAGGTTATAGGCTTATTTGAGCAATTGATAAACGAAAGCCACGAACATGGCCGCATGGGGATGGATATGATACGCACTCTTATGCTGCAACTATTTATTTTAGTGGCGAGGCAAAGTGAACAAAGCAACCAAATCACTGTGCCAACTTATAATTATACACTGCTGCAAAGCTTTAGAAAATTAACAGATAAAAACTTCACCAATTTAAAGTTACCAAAGGATTATGCCGCCCTGCTATACATTACCCCAAACCATTTAAATGCTTTATGTAATGATATGCTGGGGATATCTGCCGGTGAGGTAATACGCAATCGTATTATACTGGAAGCCAAACGCCTGCTGGTGAACCTTGATTTAAACATTACCGAAATTGCCGGTAAACTAAACTTTGCCGACAACTCCTACTTTACAAAATTCTTTAAAAAATATACCGGGATAACACCCGAGGAATTCAGAAAAAATCCGATAGCGCAATGACACAAAATAATATAAAACAGGAGGGTTATGTACCCGTTTTAGAAGCTTTTATAAAAGCTAAATGCCCCCGTTGCCGAAGGGGAGATATTTACTCTACCCCTACTTATAGTTTTGGCGGACAAAAAATGCACGAACGTTGCTCGCATTGCGGCCTGCATTACGAACGTGAACCAGGATACTGGTATGTGGCGATGTTTGTAAGCTATGCCTTTAACGTTGCCGAAATGGTAACATTTGCGGTAGGCCTGCATATATTAACGGGCTCAAATTCGCCCTGGGTATATGTGGCGGTATTAATGGGGGTTATATTTTTGCTATCGCCGTTTAATTATCGTTATTCAAGGGTGGCCTTGCTGTACTGGCTTACACCCGGTTTAAATTACGAACCATGGCGTGCAGAGGATAAGAGCAAAGTTAATCAGGCCCCAAAACTTCCTGACGGGGAGGTGCAAGCTTAATTGCCTGTTAGTGGGTTAATCTTTCAATTTTTTTCAAAAGCACATTCATTTCAAATGGCTTGGCCAGGAAGTCGTCAGCACCGGCTTCCATTGCCGAGTCTGCAATATCGCGGCTGGCAGATACCATTATTATAGGGATATTTTTAGTAGCAGTTGTAGCTTTTAGCTTGCGGCAAATATCGCGGCCATCCTCGCCGCTCATCCATATATCAAGCAAAAGCAGGTCGGGTAGTTCATCTTTCATATCCAACACAGTAGATCCGTCAACGGTAGTGGTTACTGTGTAGCCCTCAAATTCGAGCAGCATTTCTACAGCGTCCACAATACCGGGATCGTCATCGGCTATCATTATTTTTTTCGGTCTTTGGATCATGGTATTGTATAGTTTGAGTGCAGAACGACGGGCAGGTTTAAATTATTATTAAATAATTATTTCACCTCTGTTACTGTTTCAGTCACAGGTAACGAAAAGCAAAAAGTAGACCCCTTTCCTTCCGTACTGTTTACCCACATTTTACCGCCCTCGCGGCGTATTATCTCATTTGAAATGTATAACCCAAGCCCCAAACCGGGAAAAGTATGCTGCTTGCTGCCACTTACCCTATAAAACTGCTCAAACACTTTTTCCTTCTTATCATCGGGAATGCCGATGCCGAAATCTTCCACACATAATGTAACTATGTTGCCTTCCCGCCCTGTACTGATGATAATACGGTTAGAATGCGGGGAGTATTTGATAGCGTTTGTTACCAGGTTGGTTATTACCTGCCCAATCCGTTCTTTATCAGAATATATTTTGCCCGTATCTTTAAAATCCATTACCAGGATGTGCTTGTGTGTAGTAGCTTGTAAATCTTGTATGGTTTCTTGTACAGCCTGGTTAAAATCAAACCAAACTTTATTAAATAATATCCTGCCAGAGTTTATCTTGGTTACGTCTAACAAGTCGCCAATTAAATTGGTGAGGCGGTTTAGCTGCGCATCCATTTTCATTACCATCGCGGCTTTTTTCTCTTCACCCTCGCGGCTTAGCATGGCGCCAAGCACCTGCGCATAAGCTTTTATGCTGGTTACCGGGGTTTTTAACTCATGACTGGCGATGCCCAAAAAATCATCCTTTTGACGTTGCATCTGCTTTTGCTCATCAATATCTGTAGTGGTGCCAAACCATTTTACAATTTCACCATCGTTTATAAAAGGCAAGGCACGGGCAAGGTGCCATTTATAATTACCATTCTTATCGCGTAACCTAAACTCACACTGATAAATATTACCAGACTGTAATGCCCCTGCCCAGGCAATAATACAGCCCGACTGATCCTCGGGATGTATATAGTCCAGCCACTTTTCGCCTATTAGATCCTCCTTAGATAAACCAAAAAAGTTAATGGTTTGCTTATTTACATAATCAAGTTCACCTGTTGTTTTGGCCGTCCATAATTGTACCGGCATAAAATCGGTTACAAATTCAAACTGCTTTATTTGATCGTTCAATTCATCATTTTTAAGTTGCAGTTTAATATCGGTTATAGTTTTTTCGGTAACATCTGTACATGAGCCAACATAGCCCATAAAACGCCCTTCGCTATTATA
>NZ_JAQBOI010000231.1 GCF_028288105.1 Mucilaginibacter sp.
GCTCACGTAACATGTGGTCGCCTTCGTGATTTAAGAAGTGGATACTACCAAACGAGTTCCCGGATATCATCACGGCGCATTTCGGATTGCTTTTCCAGATCACCGGATAATAAACAGATTTTAATCCATGATTTGTCATCCAGTCGGCAAGGTCAAGGTGTTTGGTTGTTGGTGTAAGGCCATGGTCAGATGTCATTATAAATAATGTATTCTCCCATTTACCTTGCTCCTCTAACTTAGCACGTACTTCGCCCAGGCTGTTATCGGCAATTTTATAGGCCTCAACAGTACGTGCGTCGCGGATGTGGTGATAATGCGAATCCCAGTCTACACTTGGGAACACCGCAAACAAAAAATCAAAATCTTTACCAGAGTTAAGCATCTCCATAATGCGCTGGTGCCCTTGCAGATCTACCGGATGGTGCCTTAATTTAAAGTGCGCGCGCATATACATTAAGCCTTTACCCTTTTTGCCCAGATCATATTCATCGGGCACGCTACGGGTTATCATATTATAAAGGTTGTATGATTCGCCCATCAGCTCAAACAAAGTTGGCTTATTGGCAGGCATATCGGTATTAAACCATGCGGCTTCGGGCCCGCAATAGCTGCGCATGGCCATCTTGTTAAAGCGGCTGCGTTTAAACTCTTTTTTATCAAACCAGCGGATCCCGGTAATATCCATTGTACCCGGAAAGTGCCCGGTTAAAAATGGCAGGTAAGCGGGGCCGGTTGTAGATGGGAAACAGGTTGTAGCCTTGCGGTAAGTGCCTTCGTCAATTATCCGTTTTATATTTGGCAGTTGGCCTTGTTCTATCAGTTCGGGTAAAACTTCACTATGGGCGCCGTCAACTAAATAAAACAGCACTCGCTTTTTGCTTTGCATTAATAGTAAATATTAAAAAAAATGGCTTTAAAGTAGCGTTAAGGCCGTTATGTACATAAAATTAGTAGCTGTAAAATAAATAAATAATTATTAAATTATAGGCCATAACACGTAACTATTATATAACTAATTAAAAAGCTTTGGTTAGAATTGCATTATTGAGATGGCATTTCGTTTAATATTGGTTTAGGGGTGAAAATTTAAGCCCCCAGCCCCCTGAAGGGCGGCCTAATTTATATTATAAACAAGAAAGCCCAACTTTTTTCGGAGTTGGGCTTTCTTGTATTTAAGCATTTCAAAAACTCCCCCTTCAGGGGGCTGGGGGGCCAACGTGTTTTTTTATTATCGCAAACAATTCAACCAGGTCAAATGGTTTTTTAAGGTATCCATCTGATAATCCTTTTTTGGCAATTTCGGCTATATCGCTTACCGCCGATACAAGGATCACGGGTATGTAGCTTGTTTTTGGGTCTGATTTTAGTTCGAGACTTAGCTGTTGACCGTTGGCATCACTTTTCCAGTCGGTAAGCCAGTTGTCTAGTAATATCAGGTCGGGTTTGTGCTGATCTATCGATTTTAATATCCGGGCATTTTCAGATGATATCACTTCATACCCCTCATTTTCTAATGCGTAAGTAACCGCATCTCTTATATCCTTATCATCCTCAATAACTAAAATTTTCTTAGCCATATTTATTCAATATAATATTCTTAAGCCCTTAAATATCAAAATGGTTAGCAACTATTTCTTTAAAAGCACAACAGTAAACTATAAATATTGTTTATATCCGCATAAGTAACCCCTTACACTAATCGGGTTAGTATTTTCACATCGGCGGGTGTTTCCAACAAGGCCGGTGATATATGCACAAAATACTTATAATGGGCGGTCTCCATATGTCTGCTTAAAGTATCCTCGTCGGCCCACTCCTCTTCAATCACATATTTGGTGGGTTCATCTTTATACTGGTACAGTTCGTAGGCCAGGCAGCCTTCTTCTTTTAACGATGCTTCAACCAGTTTCTTTAATTCGGTATCAAACGCTACTTCTGCATCTTTTTTGCAGTGCATGTAGGCAAGTAAGCTAATGCTCATGATAATTGTATTTTACTTAGCTAACCTTAAATACAGGAGATTGTTTATGAGCCAATTGTAATTTTATTCATACAAAAGTGCATTTGCAGGTTATTAGGAAGATTATAGCCAGTAGCCAATGAGATTGGGGCTGGAGATTGTGTGTAATTTAGCCCTGACATAGCGGCGATTTTGACTCACCCGGTCTTTGCTTCGCTCGACCACCCTCTCTGCTGCGCAAAGAGGGTTTAACTCTTATTTCCCCACCCTCTTTGCGCAGCAGAGGGGGACGCGCACGAAATGCCGCAGGGTGAGTTTACCCGCGAAACAGCTCTATCGATTATATCGCCCCATCCAGGTTAAAGCAATTACGACACCGGGCCTCATAGCTTTCCTTTTCGCCTAATAAGATCTTGCTGTCATCGGGTACTAAACGGTAGGAGTACATGGCTTGCTGCCCGCACTTTACACACACGGCATGCAGTTTGGTAACAGAATCGGCAATGGCCATTATCTGGGGCATGGTACCAAATGGCCTGCCTTTAAAATCCATATCTAAACCGGCTACTATTACACGCACGCCACTGTTTGCAAGGGTTTGGCAAACTTCGGGCAATTCATCATCAAAAAACTGGGCTTCGTCAATTCCAACAACCTGTATATGGCTGGCCAATGGTAAAATTTCGGCTGCTTTACTAACCGCTTTTGAAGGGATAGAATTTAGATTATGTGATACCAGGGCGCTTTTATCGTAGCGTGTATCGGCTACCGGACTAAAAATTTCTACATTTACTTTTGCTATCCGCGCGCGGTTAACCCGCCTTATCAATTCCTCGGTTTTACCCGAAAACATTGATCCACAGACAACTTCAATACTCCCGCCAATTTCATTTCGCCTTTTAAAAATTTCCTCGCTGTACAATCTCTCTAAACTTTTGTGAAGGGCTAATATCAGAATTTTATGCTATTTTTGGTAAGCAATTTCCTAACATTAAAGCCATGAAGCAGCAGGAAGTATTTAGAAAGACCGGCGCCATAATAAAAGAACTGAACGAGCAATATGAGTACCTGCAAAGTACTGCAGATAACCTGAACGACCTGGAACTTGAGCTGTTTGTTGCCAACACCTACTTTTTAAAAGATCATGCCGAAATATTAAGGAAACTGAACCTTCAAAAGGTACAGTTAGAGCATGCCTTACCACCGCACGTTGAGGAGCAAAAGCCGGAAATACAGAAACTCGTAATTAAAGAGATTAAGAAACCCGTTGCCGAAGATTTAAAACCGGCAGCCGGCGAACCCAAGTACTTTGAGCCGCTTGTGCAGCAGGCAAAGCCTGTTATAGAGCGTGCACCTTTTAATGCAGGTTCTACCAACCCGGAACAAGCCGAGCCTGTAAAACCGGAGGCTGAGCCAAAGGCAGAAGAACAACCGGCACCACAAATAAAACTGCATACCAGCACCGATAAAGACAGCTATTCGTTTGAACGGGAAGAACCCGAAACCATTAGACATGAATTAGCTATTGATGAGGCTGCTGACTGGGACGAAGAGGAAGTATCTATTCAGCCTGAAAGGGAAGAAGTAAAAACTCCTGCGGTAATAACGGAAAACATTTCGGATAACGGAACTATTACCCATGATGAAACCGAGCTGCCAAATATAGTGCCTACCAACCCGGAGCCTGTTATTGATAATACACCAAAAACCAGCGCCGAAGAGCCGGCCAAGGAGGAAAAAGTGCTTACATTTAATCAAAGGATGTCTGCGCAATTGAAGGATCAGCAGGGTACAAATAGCCAACCGGTTGAAGCGCCTATAAAAGATTTGAAAGCGGCTATTAGCCTTAATGATAAGCTACTTTTTGTTAAGGACCTATTTAATGGTTATAGCCTTGCTTACAGCGAAGCCATTGAAATAGTGAACCGCTTTACCAGCTTTGAAGAGGCCGACCGTTTCCTGAAAACAAACTATGTTATCAAGAATAACTGGGAAGGCAAAAAAGCTACTTCGGATAAATTTTATGCTTTGTTGAAACGCCGTTACGCGTAATTCATCCCCATCCGGTTCGAATCCAGTTTTAGGAGGATGAACAACAGGATGGTAAAGCTCCATAACGAAGAACCACCATAGCTAATAAACGGTAGCGGGATACCTATTACCGGCATATAACCTATTGCCATAGCTATATTGATAATAACGTGGCAGAAAATAATGGATGCCACCCCATAACCATAGATCCGGGAAAACGGCGCACGCTGCCGCTCGGCTATCATTATTATCCGCAGCAGCAGGAACAGGTATAAACCCAGCACCACTACCGAACCTGCAAAGCCCCACTCCTCGCCTACGGTACAGAAAATAAAATCGGTACTTTGCTCAGGTACAAACGCGTATTTTGTTTGGGTCCCCTGCAGATATCCTTTTCCCCATATCCGGCCAGAGCCTATGGCAATTTTAGATTGGTTTTGATTATAACCTACACCACGCAGATCTTTACTCAAGCCCAAAACCTCATCGATACGTACGCGCTGATGCGGTTTTAACCCATGAAAATAAATTGGCTTGGCACAAAACACAAAGCCTATAGCTATTACAAGGCCCATAATTACCCCCGTGGCAAATTTGCGGTTACGGCCAAAAAGGAATAGCAACAAAGCCACTATTGCAACAAGCGCAATAATGATGAACCACACATTAACCAACAAAGCCGATATAAACAACGTAGCCAACAGGCCTATAATGATCAGGAAATAAACCGACAGTCCTTCGCGGTATAATACCAGTATCAGCGAACAAAACACCAGGGTTGAACCATCATCGGGCTGCATTTTAATTAACAGCATGGGCAGGAATATGATCCCCCCTGCTATCAGGAACGATTTTGGGTCGGTTACCTTTACGTTAGTTGCACTAAGGTATCGCGCCAGCAGCAAACAGGTGGAAAATTTGGCAAACTCGGATGGTTGCAGCCTAAAGCCGCCACCCATATCTATCCAGGCCTGATTACCGCCAACATTACGCCCGGCCACTAATACAACGGCAAGTAAAACTACCGTTACTACATAAAAAGCAGGCGCCAGGGCCGATAGGAACCGGCTCTCTAACAAAAGAATTACCGTGCCAATAACCAGCGCCGATAGGATATAAATAAACTGCTTACCGTATTGGGTGTCAAAATCAAGAATATTGGGATGGTTTTCATCAAACACAGCCGCATGGATATTGAACCAGCCAATAACACATAGCGCTAAATAGATAAGCACCGTTATCCAATCTACATTAAAAAAGAAACTACGCTGGTGACTATTCATCTTCCTTTCGTTTTGGCAGCATGGCGGTTAATTTTTCACCCGCATCTTTTTTAGCAGGTAAGTTTTTAGTAGATAGTATTTTCGACTTTTTAACTGAATCTGCCCTGGCCTTTTTTATTGAATCTGCGGTTATTTTCTTAAGGCTGTCGGCTTTTAATTTCGCTTTATCGGCAGGTTTTACAATTATCTCCGGCAGCAGGTTCTTCTCTATATAATATTCGGGATAGATACCTGATGGGCGTTTGGTAATGGTATCGCGCAAGTATTTTTCTACAATAAAGCTGGCAATAGGCGCTGCCCATGTACCGCCGTCACCAGAGTTTTCTACCACAACTGCGATAGCAATTTTAGGATTATCGCGCGGGGCATATGCTACAAATACCGAGTGGTTTTTACCATGCGGATTTTGTGCTGTACCTGTTTTACCGCACATTATAATGCCGGGTATTTTTGACCCTGCTGCTGTACCGTGTTCTACCACATTCTGCATACCGTCAATAACGGGCTCAAAATACTGCGGATCGATGCCTACGCTATTCTTTATTGTAAACTCCCTTTTTATTACCTGCTTATCGCCGATTGCTTTTATAAGGTGCGGTTTATAATAAAACCCATGGTTGGCAATAGTAGCTTCGATATTTGCCAGCTGCAATGGCGTGGCTTCCAATTCGCCCTGCCCAATGGCTAATGACAGGATGGTTTTTGAACGCCATCCGCCTTTGTGATAATATTTATCGTAAAAGCTTGATGTAGGTACGTTACCCCTGGATTCGCTTGGGATATCAACATCAAGCTTTACCCCAAAGCCAAACTTATTTACGTTATTACGCCACGAGTCAAATGAGCTTTCGGTGTTTTTAGCCCCATGCGCGTTCATTAATTTTTCAAACACCATTGCAAAATAACCATTGCACGATTCGGCAATAGCACTGCTTAGGTTTACCAACCCGTGCACGTGGGTACATTTTGGTTTACCGTTATTTGCCAGGTAACGACCCGGGCATAAATAAGTAGTTTGTGGTGTTATGATCCCCTCCTGCAATGCAATTAGCGCGCTTAAAGGTTTAAATGACGACCCCGGTGGATACTTAGCCTGAATAGGCCTCGTAAAAAATGGCTTATATGGGTCTTTATATAACTCGGCAGCATTATTACCGCGCTCGCGGCCTACTAATAAATTTGGATCATATGTTGGGCTGCTTACAAAACAAAGTATCTCTCCTGTAGATGGCTCTATGGCTACAATACTGCCTACCTTATTTGTCATCAGGGTTTCGCCAAGCCGTTGGATACGCATATCCAACGATGATATCAAACGCTCGCCCGCTACGGCTGCGGTATCATAGGCACCATTAGCATACCGGCCCTTGCGCACATTGCGCGAATCTACCATCATGTTTTCTACACCACGCTGGCCACGCAATACCGTTTCATATGTTTTTTCGACACCGGTAATACCAATATAATCACCCGGACTATAGTAACCGCCAGAACGTTTTATAATAGGATCTGTAACCTCGCCTATATAACCCAAAAATTGTGCTGCAGATGAATCTGGATAAGTACGTACCGGCCTTTGCTGTGTATCGAAGCCCGGGAATTCTGATAAACGTTCCTGAAACGATGCATACTGCTGTGCCGATACTTGTTTTTCAAAAACAGATGTGCGGTAAGGCGAATATATCCTGGCTTTAGCCATACGCTTATCAAAGCCTTCCTTATCTATCCCCAGCAGTTTACAAAACTCAACAGTATCAAATGGCTTAACTTGTTTTGGCACCACGGTAATATCGTATACCGGTTCGTTTTGTACCATTATTTTACCGTTACGATCAAGAATAGGGCCGCGGGCGGGATATTTTATAAATTTACGTACAACATTTTGGCTGGCATATAAAAAGTAGCGGTCATCAACCACTTGTATGTAGAATAGCCTGGCCAGCAGTACCAGTATCAGGGCTATAAAGATCCCCGCAATAACGTATCTCCGCTCAAAAAAACTATTCATTTATTTACGCTCTTTCTTTTTGAAAAATAATAAGCCTGAAACCAGCATTAAAAATACTGTAAATACAGAACTCATTAAAAAACGGCTAAGTGTGTAACCTATTTCAGTTAATCTAAAAACTTCCAGATTAAACAGGAAAAAATGATGAAAAAGAGTAAGAATGAGCGCGTAGGTAAAAAACCACCTGAAACCCATTATGCTTAAAGTTGGTTCGGGCTCGTTATCAAAACCATCTTTTTGTACGGTTATACTGATAAATAATATCCTTACAAGTGCCAGTAACACGCATGAGGCCGCATGCAGGCCCGGGGTATCATAAAAGGCATCAATTGTTAAGCCCAGTACAAATGCTAACGCAAAAAGCACCAGGTTAGGCGTTTCAAACGGCAGCAGCAGTATAAAAAGAATGTACAGGTATGGGGTAGACAGGTTGTAAAGCGAAACATTCTTTAGCAGGAATACCTGCAGCAGAACAAGCATTACAAATCTTATCAGATTTATGATCAATATCCTACTCATCTTTTTTCTCCTGGGCCTCCAATCCCGCTTGCTCCGGGGCAAACCTGTTGATCACCACGTATACATATTCCAGCTTGCTGAAATCTACGGCAAGGGCCACTTCCATGTTCAGGAAAAAGCCGCCGCCTTTAGTTTTTAAATTGCTCACTTTACCCAATGCTATCCCTGCCGGGAAAAGCGACAGCTCTGACGTTACTACCATTTCGCCAATTTTTGGCTGCGCGTTGTTAGATACATCTACCAATAACCCTTTATGCGGATCAAGATCATCGCCCCACTCCAGATAACCAATCTCTTTATTTGTAGCCAGCATCGCGCTAAAGCGGGAATCTTTATGCAGCAGGGATTGCACAATGGAAAGATGTTCGCCCACATAAATAACTTTACCTACTACACCGGCGCCGGATATTACCCCCATGCCTTTAGCAATGCCATCTTTACTACCACGGCTAATAGTTAAGTAGTTGTTCCGTTTGTTGATGGAGTTATTTATTACCTGCGCCTCTATATATTCGTACTGTTGCTTGTAAATGGTATCGTTAACCATGTGTTTGGCAACGGTATCAACATATTTGGAAGATAGCAACTGGTTACGCAGATCCGCGTTTTCTTTAGCCAGCCTGTCGTTAACATCCTTTAACGATAAATAACCTTTAAATTCATCTGCCTTAGCGTATAAATTACCCGTTACCTGGTTAGTACTGTTTATGAAAGTAGCTTTTTGAAAAGAGTTGTATTTGACATAGATAAGCAGTGAACTTATCTCAAAAATAAGAAACAGGAAGAATGCGTTGTACTTGGTGATAAATATCAGGAGGTTACGCATGCTTTTGAAGGAGTGAATTAGTGAATTAGCGATTTACTGAATTAGAAATCTAAAATCACTAATTCACTAAATCACTAATTCAGTCATTAATACTATTGCATTAAAAATTTAAAGTTACCTATATTCTTAAGGGCTGTACCGGTACCGCGTACAACAGCGCGAAGAGGATCTTCGGCAACGTGTACAGGTAATTTGGTTTTGGCAGCCACACGTTTATCAAGTCCGCGTAATAATGCGCCACCGCCCGTAAGGTAAATACCGGTCTGGTAAATATCCGCAGAAAGCTCTGGCGGGGTAATTTCCAATGCTTTCAAAATAGCCTCTTCTATTTTAGAGATAGATTTATCAAGGCAATGCGCAATTTCGGTATATGATACAGTGATTTGTTTTGGTACACCTGTCATTAAATCACGGCCTTGTACCGCAAAATCTGCAGGTGGCTCAGAAAGCTCCGGAAGGGCTGCACCTACTTCAATTTTAATTTTCTCGGCAGTACGGTCACCAATCATAATATTATGCTGGCGACGGATATATTGAACAATATCTGAATCAAAGTTATCGCCCGCAACACGGATAGACTGATCGCAAACGATACCAGACAAAGCGATAACCGCTATCTCGGTAGTACCGCCACCAATATCAATGATCATGTTACCCATAGGCTCTTCTACATCGATACCAATACCCACGGCTGCTGCCATTGGTTCGTATATCAGGTAAACTTCTTTAGCGCCTGCAATTTCGGCGCTATCGCGTACCGCACGTTTTTCAACTTCGGTAATACCCGATGGGATACAGATAACCATACGTAACGATGGGAAAAACCATCCTTTACCCTGGTTGATCATTTTTATCATGCCACGAATCATTAATTCGGCGGCATTAAAGTCGGCAATTACACCATCTTTTAGCGGGCGCACCGTACGAATGTTATCGTGGGTTTTACCCTCCATTTGCATAGCCTGGCGGCCAATGGCTATAACCTTATT
>NZ_JAQBOI010000232.1 GCF_028288105.1 Mucilaginibacter sp.
CTTCTGTAACGGTTACCAGTTCGCCGTTATAACGTAATATATTTCCTACTTTAATTTCAGATGCCTTTGCCATGAAAATGCGATTATAATTTGAATGCGAAGATAGATTAAGTTATGTTAAACATACAGATAAACTTTAAAATCCTTCATTTTCAAAACAGTGGTTGATAGTATCAATAACATATAAATCCACAAATAAGCTTACCCAGAGGGTTAAAAAGTATCGCTATCTTAACAAATAATTCACATGTAAGTGCTTTCTTGCACCGGAATATATTATGATGAAAGCACTTTTTACCACCATTATCTTTTTTGTTATAATTAGCAAGAGTTTTGCCCAGCCCGGGCCAAAACCCGATTATAAATTAGTAAATGCTAATAATTGGGTAAAGTCTAAAAACTATTATCTGCTCACCTTATTTGAGCAGGATAAATCCGTGAATGTCCTGTTGAAAAACGATGATGTTCTTGCTAAGCTTACTCAGATTAAATTGGCAGCATTGCAAACATCACTTACTACATGTAAAGATGCCCTGTGCTTGCCGGCAGCACTTAAATTTACTAATGATGAGATACAGGCAGTAAGTAACCGCTTAGCCGCCTTATATAAAAATGGTAACGCATTAGATGTTTTAGTTAAAACACATCTGATCCCATCAGGGAATTACATTACTTACAAAAACGTAACACCCGCTCAATTGCTGGTAAAAGCATGGGAGCAGGATGCCGCCGCTGTAAACTATACCATTGGTGTGTATGGAGAAGGCAAAAAGCCTAATTATCCTGTTATAGATTCCATAAGCTATAATGTTAAAGCAAAAGGATATTATACTTTAATGTACGATTGTTCTACCGTTATATCAGGCGATGTTGCCAACACCCGTTTATTTTTTGA
Organism: Mucilaginibacter sp.; assembly: GCF_028288105.1. Taxonomy (GTDB): domain Bacteria; phylum Bacteroidota; class Bacteroidia; order Sphingobacteriales; family Sphingobacteriaceae; genus Mucilaginibacter. The sequence goes on from NZ_JAQBOI010000232.1 coordinate 896, forward strand.
GCCCGCTTTACAGACAGCTTTAACTTATTTAGAAATAAACGAAAGACAGGATGCCGCGAATTACGAACCCATGGCCACTACTGTTAATAAGGCAGCCTATAATAAGGTGAAACTTATTAAATGGGCAAGTTATCCGTATTCGCACATTTTGGTACCGGGTGCAGGTCCTGACAATTTAACTACGCCATTAAGCGGTGAAGGGATGTTACGCTGCCGGCTTGCAGCAAAGCAGTATTTGGCAGGTAAGGCACCATTCATTGTGGTTTCTGGTGGTAGTGTGCATCCGTTTAAAACGAAGTATAACGAAGCTTTTGAAATGAAGGTTTATTTAATAAAAACCCTTCATATACCCGAGAGTGCTGTTATAATTGACCCCCACGCCAGGCATACTACAACCAATATCCGTAATGATGTTAGGTTGATGTTTAGATACGGTATCCCAATGAATAAGCCGGGATACATTGTGACAGACAAGTCTCAAACCGATTTTATATATAACATGGCCGGCCGTTGCGAAAAGGAGTTGGGCTATGTGCCTTACAAACTGGGTAAGCGTGTTTCTGAAACTGAACTGGAATTTTATCCTGTATTAGAATCATTGCAGATAGACCAGGATGAACCACTTGATCCGTAGAATCATGAAAAGAAATTTACTACTGTTTATTACTATTGTTTTAACGCTATCTGCATTTGTTAACGCATCAATTACTGTTAAGCTTGACCGCTCCATAACGGTAGATTCTCTGGGCGCTTGCCAGGGTATCTCTTATCAAAAAGGACGGATCTTTTTATACGGCGACCGTGAAGTTGGGATGATACGGGAGTTTAAAATGGTGAATGACAGCCTGGTTTACCAGCATAAAGAAGTAAAACTAACCCAAAACGGGCAGGATGTTATTAATCATCCAACTGGTATAGCGTATAACGGTAATTCCCCCACATTTATAGGTAACTCTATCCGCCTTAATACAGAAGGGACTAAATGGAGGGCGGTTATTTATTGTGTGGATTGGAACGGTCTCTTAAATTCGGGCTCGCTGGATGGCAACCTTATTAATACTATTGAAGATGACGCCTGTATACAAGGCGCAAGGCCCGAGTATGTTAAATACAACAATAAATGGTATGTAGCTACTGCAGATTATGGCGACCATGGTAACGAAGTAAGGTTATACGATCCTGAAAAGTTAAAAAGCGCATCAAAAACAAGCGAGAAAGGCGTGTTGTATAAAAAATTCACCTGTACACCCTGGGTGCAAAATTTGCATTGGATAGCAGATAAAGGCCAGCTGGTACTCATCCAAAATAAAATAGAGGGCCGCCAATGGCGCTTTACTTATATCGACCTTAAAAAATCAATAGAAACAGGTAAGCAAGTGGTTATTAGCCAGGCAGATGAAATAAACCGCCCGGACGAATTAGAAGGATTTTCATTTACCGGAAGCCCTAATCAGGGAATTGCTGTGACCTCATCACGTAAAAATAATGTAAATTTTATTCGTGCACAGCAGTAGGCAGTAAGCTACTCTCCATTTGGCCAACCGGAACATATTGTTAATATAAACTTAACTATAAAGTGTCCTTTACTTAAGATAGCATCAATAGCTTTGTTGACATGATTGCAATGCGGCATTGGTTTGAATGTGATTTTGATACAATACGCTGC
>NZ_JAQBOI010000234.1 GCF_028288105.1 Mucilaginibacter sp.
TCAGCGTAGCATCGTCATTTAAAATATCAATAACCGGCAGCTTGTGGCGTTGGCCCAGCTCATAGTCATTCAGATCGTGTGCCGGGGTAACCTTTAAACAACCCGTACCAAAATCCATGGTAACATACTCATCCGCAATGATTGGTATTGACCTATCAATTAACGGAATGCGTACTTGCCGACCTATTAAATCTGCATACCTCGGATCATTAGGATTAACGCAAATTGCTGCATCTGCCATGATTGTTTCTGGACGAGTTGTGGCTATAACAACATAGTCAATTCTTTCACCCGTGTGATTTGCATCCTTCGCGGTTTTTGTTCCTAATAAAGGATACTTAATATAATAAAGCTTCTGATTTACTTCTTTACGGATAACCTCCTCATCAGATACTGCTGTTTTCCCCTGCGGGTCCCAGTTTACCATGCGTACACCACGATAGATCCAGCCTTTTTTGTGCAGATGAACAAAGTAATCGATCACCGATTCAGACATATCCTCGTCCATGGTGAATTTGGTGCGTTCCCAATCGCATGAGGCGCCCAATTTTTTCAATTGCTCCAGTATAATACCACCGTATTTTTCCTTCCATTCCCAGGCATAGCTCAAAAACTCTTCGCGGCTCAGGTCTTTTTTATTGATACCGCGCTCTTTAAGCATGGCAACAACCTTTGCTTCGGTAGCAATACTGGCATGATCGGTACCGGGTACCCAGCAGGCATTTTTGCCTTTCATACGGGCACGGCGAATAAGCACATCCTGTATGGTATTGTTTAGCATATGGCCCATGTGGAGCACACCGGTAACATTTGGCGGCGGAATTACGATGGTGTAAGGTTCACGATCGTCAGGTACCGACCTGAAAAAGTTATGTTTTAACCAGTAACTGTACCATTTTTCTTCGGCTTCTCCGGGCGAATAGGTTTTTGCAATACTCATAGCCTGCAAAAATAACTATTTGGCGCTAATTTGGATGCCGTATACTTATTATACTTATAATTTCACACAAAGACGCCAAAATCACTATAATCTCACGCAAAGACGCAGAGACGCTAAGATTTATTAATTTTTCTGCGCCTTAGCGTCTTTGTGAAACTTCTTTAGTCTAATTTACACTTGTGGCTTTATTCCTTACCTGAACTATATGGAACAGTTATAAATTGCACCCATAAGGCCAATAGCAACAATATTTTTACAAATAGCCGTTTATAGTGTATAAACATAGCACCAGACATGAAAACATTGCCCTTAAATCGTTTTTTGGCAGCTTTTATTAAAATGTCACGTTTATCATTTGTTATCAAATGGTTTAACAAGTAATAATATCCTGCTCAATTATTTGCCATTCGGCATATAAAATAATTAACTTCATAGTCTTACTGACTAACATGAAATTAAAGTTCACCAACTTAATGCTGATGGGTGCATTGTGCCTGTCTGCAAGCGCGTTTGCCGCCAATGGCGACAAACCCGTAAAGGGCAAATCGCATAACGACCCACCAAAAAAATTCATCGACCCCGCAAACATGAACACGGCGATTAAGCCGGGCGACGATTTTTTTGATTATGCCAATGGCAACTGGATAAAACAGAATGCTATACCGGCCAAAGAAACCCGCTGGGGAAGTTTCAACATTTTACGCCAGGATAATACCAATCGCCTTTTGGGCCTGCTTAACGAGGTTAGCAAAACACCCGGCCAGCCAAAAGGCAGCCTTAAACAACGTGTTGGCGACCTTTATGCCAGCGGTATGGACAGCCTTATTATCGAAAAAAAGGGCTATACCCCCATCACTGCCGACCTGCAACGCATCAATAAAATAACCGACCTTAACGGCATTGTAAACGAGCTTGTTTACGAACGTGTTAACGGTATAGGCAGCCCGCTGTTTGGTTTTGGCGTTGGCCAGGACGAAAAGCATGTAGATAAATACATTGTAAGCCTTAGGCAAGGCGGCACCAGCTTGCCCGACAGGGATAATTACCTGAAAGACGATGCCCGTACCAAAAAGATACAGGATGCGTTAAAAACCTATATCACCACCCTGTTTACGCTTACCGGTACCAGCGCCGATGTAGCTGCTAAAAACGCCGGTATCATTTTCGACCTGGAAAAAACATTGGCTAAATCACAACTAAGCCGTGTTGCACAGCGCGACCCAAATGTTACCTACAACAAATTTTCTGTAGCCGATTTTAGCAAAACCACACCGCATTTAAACTGGGTTAAAATACTGCCTATGTTAAAAGTTACCGGTCAGGATACGATGATTGTAGGTCAGCCCGGGTTTTTTAAAGATGCAGATGCACTATTGGCTGCAACTTCTGTTGACGACTGGAAAACTTATTTAAAATGGAACATTCTAAGAGGTTCGGCTGGTACATTAAGCTCGCCTTTTGTAAACGCATCCTTTGACTACAGCAGCGCGCTAAGCGGCCAAAAGGTGCAAACCCCGCGTAACGAACGCATGAGCGGTTTGATTGATGGCAGTATTGGCGAATTGCTGGGCCAGCTTTATGTAGAGAAATACTTTACCCCTGCCGCCAAAAAGTATATGATCGACCTGGTTAACAACCTTAAGGTTACCCTGGGCGACCGCATACAACGCCTTGACTGGATGAGTGCCGAAACCAAAGCACGCGCACTTAAAAAACTGGCTGCTTTCCGCGTTAAAATTGGTTATCCTGATAAATGGGAAGTTTACGCCGGCCTGGTTATTAACCGCGATGATTACGCCGGTAACTTAAAGCGTATAGCCGTATGGCGCTACAATTTTAACGTGAGCCGCTTGGGCAAACCCGTTGATAGGACACGTTTTGGTATGACACCGCCAACTGTAAATGCATCATACAACCCAACCAATAACGAAATTGCTTTCCCTGCGGGCATCCTGCAGTTCCCCTTCTTTGATTTTGGTGCCGATGATGCCGTAAACTACGGCGGTATTGGTGCTGTTATTGGCCACGAAATGACCCACGGATTTGATGACCAGGGCCGCCAGTATGATGCCGATGGCACCCTGCGAGACTGGTGGACAAAAGACGATGCTGATAAATTTAAAACCCGTGCGGACCAGGTAGTTACACAATATAATGGCTTTACCGTGCTTGATACCATGCACGTAAATGGTAAACTAACCCTTGGCGAAAACCTTGCCGATTTAGGCGGTTTAAATGTTGCTTACGAAGCATTCAAGAAAACTAAACAAGGGCAATCAACCACAAAAATTGACGGCTTTACGCCCGATCAGCGTTTCTTTTTGTCGTGGGCACAAGTTTGGAGAGGCTCGCAACGCCCCGAGGCTGCCGCGCAAAGGATCCTCACGGACCCGCATTCGCCAGAGCAATTCCGTACCAACGCCCCTATAAGCAATATGGATGCCTGGTACACCGCGTTTGATGTTAAGCCCGGCGATAAAATGTATAAAAAACCCGAGGATAGGATAAGGGTGTGGTAGATAAGTATTAAAATATTTAGTATCAATTATAAATGGAAAAGCCCGGTATATGCCGGGCCTTTCTATTTAATGCTAAAACCGCCAAGTCAAGCGTCTACGCTTGACTTTAGCACGTATTGTTCTCCAGGAGCGTGGACACTCTAAATTACCATCGTTCAAGTGTGGTCGCTTGAACGAGCGAACGGGCGAAAGGTGAGAGAAGAGGATAACACCTGCAGCAATATTTACTCCCGCTCAACATTTCAAATTCCAACCTTTCAACTAAACCCCTATCTTTGCGGCACTGACACGTTATATGATAGTTCACCAATTTTACGATAAGGGTTTGGCGCATGCGTCGTACGCCATTATAAGGTCTGGGAAGATGGTTGTTATTGACCCCGCCCGCGACCCGCAGCCTTACTACGATTTTGCCGAATTGCACGATGCTGATATTACCGGCATTATTGAAACACACCCCCATGCCGATTTTGTAAGTTCGCACCTGGAGATACACCAAACTACCGGCGCTGTTATCTATGTTAGCAAGCTGGCAGGTGCCGAATACCCGCACGAAAGTTTCGATGATGGTGACGTTATTAAACTGGATGATATCAAGTTAAGAGCTATTAATACCCCTGGCCACTCGCCCGATTCCATTTGTATTTTGCTGGAAAACGAGCAAGGCAAAGACTGTGCTGTATTTACCGGCGATACGCTGTTTGCAGGCGATGTTGGCAGGCCAGACCTACGCGAAAGTGCCGGAAATATCATCGCTAAAAAAGAGGAGCTTGCCAGGCAGATGTACCACTCTACCCGCGAAAAGCTGATGGTATTACCAAAAGATGTTACTGTTTATCCGGCGCATGGCCCCGGCTCGTTATGCGGTAAAAGCATGAGCCCCGACCTGCAGACCAGCATTGGCAAAGAACTTCGTGAAAACTATGCCCTGCAACTAATGGATGAGCTGGCCTTTGTAAAAACCCTAATGGCCGACCAGCCCTTTATGCCAAAATACTTTGGTTATGATGTGGAACTGAACAAAACCGGCGCGCCAAACTTTGAAGAAAGCATTGGCATGATAACAAGGCCATCAAAAGATATTGTTTTAGAGAAAGGTGCTTTGGTTATAGATACCCGTACCAAAGAAGCCCATCGCAACGGTCATGTAAAAGGGTCTATCAACCTGCAGGATGCCGAAAAATTTGAAACCTGGCTGGGATCTGTCATCGGCCCGGATGAGCAATTTTATTTGATCGCCTCGACTGATGAGGAACTGGAAATCGTGATTAAAAAAACAGCGAAAATAGGCTACGAAAAAAACATTATTGCCGGTATTTTACCCCCTACAGACGCCAAAGAGCATTCGCCAGAGGTAAATTATGGTGACTTTAAGAACCATCCCAACCATTATACCATCATTGACGTACGTAATTGGGCAGAAATAAAAGCGGGCAAAATTTTCAGCGATGCCCTAACCATTCCACTACCCGAATTGCGGGAACGTGTAGCTGAGATCCCTACTGATAAACCCATCGTGGTGCATTGCGCCGCCGGGTACCGGTCGGCAGCGGCGGCTGGTATCATCCAAAGCAAAATAAGCAGCATACCTGTTTATGATTTGGGTGAAGTGATAAGGGACTTTCAGTAGTTTTAGATTGATAGCAGATTATTTGATATATTTAAATACCATAAAAACCTAAATGAAATATATCACACTTTTCTTATTAATTTTAACGTGCGGGGCATTAAAAGCCCAGCAAATCAACCCCAACGAAATTCATAAATCATGGGTATTATCTAAAATTACTTTTGATGACGATTCAGAAGTTCCGGATGATGAACCTCTAAAATATGCCTATATAAAATACAGTTTTAATTCTTCGGGAAAGGCCGGTTACTCTACCTTATATTATATGAAAGGCGGTGGGTTTTTATTTGAGATAAAAAACAATGAACTGATATTTAAGTCGGAAGAGGGTAATCCTATGAACGCGTTCTTAATTAATAATTTAACTCAAAATAGCCTGATAATAACTCAAAAGGGGTTTAAAAATGGAAATATCCGGCAATTTTTAAAATACTATTTCACTCCTGAAGAAGGAGTAAAAAACTCGATAATACTAACCAAATCTGACATTTACACTGTTTTGAGCGGGGATACTATTTATAATCAAAACCCAAAAGTATACCCAACTTATAAAAATGATAATTTTCAGGATTATCTGTATAAAAATGTCGGCGTAAAAATGGATGACAAATCCGGGCGTATAGCCGCAAGTTTTATTGTTTCAAAAACAGGCTTGCCAGATAGTTTACAACTATTAGAGGGTATTAGCAACGAATTTGATAAAGGCTTTATTAAAGCATTCAATAAAGCTAAAAAGGACTGGAAACCGGCAACCCTAAATGGGAAAAATGTATCTGTTAAAATGAATGTTGATTTAAGATATACCACGTCGGCAATTACTATCCCCAATTATTTTGATGGAAACAAAGCATTCGCTGCCTTTAAAAATAAAGACTACGAAACAGCTATCGCATTGTACGACAAAATTATCGCATCGGATAAGTATGACATTACCAGTCTTTATAAAAGGGGTTTAACTAAATTAATGATGGGGAATATTACCGGAGCCCGTGAGGATTGGAAAACTATACAAAAACTGGGAGCTACAACAGCTGATAAAATACTTGAAAAATATAATAATCAATAACAAGAAGCATGACAATTGAAACTATTCAAAAAATATGTTACCAGTTACCCGGTGTAACTGAGGATATTAAACTTGGTGAACATTTATGCTTTAATGTTGGCGGTAAAACCTTTTTGTTTACCTATCCGGATGGTACACCTCCATCAGCTTCTTTTAAAGTGCCTGATGAAGATTTTGAAGAGATAATTGCAAAAGACGGCCTGGAGCCACAGCCCTATATTGCCCGTTATAAATGGGTGCTGGCACGTAATATCAGTAGTTTAACAGATAAGGAATGGGAGTTTTATATCAAGCAATCTCATCAGCTTATAGCCGGTAAATTACCCACAAAGGTTAAAAAAAGTTTAGGCTTATAATTCTCCGGCGCCTTCCCGATCCCACATGCCGGGATGGTCGCGGTAATGGCTTATGTTCTCAATAATTTCCTCTACCTCGCTTATTGTAAGTTTGTCAAACCCATCGGCTATATAGGTGAATATTTTGCCGGGCTTTTCAAAGGTAATATAGCCCATGTAATTAGGGTCAGTCTTTTTTTCGAATAACAGTTCGCTTTCCCTGCGTTGTTTTTCGCTATCATCAAACCCATTACTGCGGAAAATATTATACGTATATGTTAACACCGGATGCCCATTCACCCGTGCCTGTATGTTTGGTATAACTTTAACAGTTCTATTGTTCCCTATTGTAAAAAACATGGGTGTCATGGGGTGACCATTAGCATTTATAAAAATACAATTGTTACCGGAAATAGTTTTCCTGCTGTAAATGTTAATCATCAGAAGTATCCGCTTAACCGATAACTTTACCGGGTTTACTTTTTCTGTATTTACTAAAATCTATCTTGGTGAGATAAACGCCACCCAATATAATAAACAGGCACCCTATTTGCCCAAGGGTGATGGTTTCGCCGTAATACCAGCCCCAACCAAATGCTATAAAGGGGATGCCATAACTGGCGGTTGATGTAAATAGCACGCTTGTACGCTGTACCAAAGCATAAAACAACATCCATGCTATGGCTGTGCCCAGCATACCAAGGGTGCATACCGCAAGGCATGCTTTTATATATTTGGTTTGATGAAGCGGTAAGTTGAAGAAACCGCTATGCCATAATATGCATATAGATGGCAATGCTACCGATAGCAGAGAGAACGCGGTTATTACCAGCGGACTAACGCCATTTAAATATCGTTTTACTACTACAATGTTAATCCCATAAAACATAGTGGCCAGTATTACCAGGCCGCCATAACTTACCTGCCCAATGCCGGTATGCTTTTGCACCATATATAACAATACAATACCCCCAAAGCCTATAATAATGCCCGCAATTTGAATGCCCGGTATCCGGATACGGAAAAATATAAAACCAAATATGATGGCAAAGATGGGTGTAAGCGAATTAAGTGTACCAGCCAGGGCGCTATCAATTTTTGTTTCGGCGATGCAGAACAAAAACGCTGGCAAAAAGCTACCAAATACACCCGAAAATACCATATACCACGATAGCTTATACGGTATTTTGCTGCGGTGCCTTATCAGTATCGGTGCAAGCACAACGCCGGCGGTTATAATGCGTATTGCCGCTACCTGCCAGGCGGTAAGCAGGGGTTGCCTGGCATCGTCATACAAACCGAGTTTCATTAGTATAAACGAGCTTCCCCATATCAGGCAAATAGAAGCAAACATTAACCAGTTAATAAATTGAGGTGGAAAAATGGTTGACTTGCCGGTTGCTTGCATAGTGCTGCAAAATAATCATTATAAACAAAAACGCCCGCAATGGCGGGCGCTTTGATTAAATATAAAGAACGAGTGAAAACGATTTAGAACGCGTAGCGTAAACCAAACTGCATTTGCCAGCGCGAAGCAAACAAATCAACAGAGTATGGTAATCCCGGGTCTGCAAAAGTATATTTTGGATAAGTTGTTGCGGCATTTGGGAAGGTTGGCGTACCTGCTTTAACAGGTGTTAAACCAATATTAGCGGTTGAGTTAAATGTATTGGCCGAGAAGTAGTACTGGCCCCATTTTTTATTTAACAGGTTAGTAAGGTTAATAATATCGTAAGTGAAAGTAATTACCTGTTTATGTTTACCGCCGCCAAATTTAAAGTCCTGTGCAAAACGGAAATCAAGCTGATTATTCCATGGGGTAAAAGCAGCATTACGCTGGGTAAAATCGCCACGGCGAGACGAAAGATATTTGCTCTTATCTATGAAACCATCAAAGGCTGCAGCCTGCTGTACTGCTGTTTGGGCAGGGCTGGTTGGTGTAGCTGCAATGTCTGAGAAGAAGTTAACCGTTTCGCCGCGTTTTGGTATGTAAGCTAAACTAAGCTGCTGACCTGTTCCGTCAATAGCGCTTGGGTAAAAGCCATAGGTGTATGGGTTACCGGACTGTCCGCTAAAGAAAAAGCTAAAGTTGGCGGTGTAGTTTTGAGCAACATCCCAATCGTGCCTGAAGTTAACGGTAGATACAATACGGTTACGGATATCAAAGTTTGAGTTGGCCAAACCTGGGTTGTTAGGGTTTAAAGCCTGGTTTAACTGCCAGTTTGATTCCATTGAGTTACGGATACCGTTGGTTATATCCTTAGATTGGCCGTAGGTATAAGCAAAATCAACATTTAAGCCAAAAGGCATAGTTTTACCAATTTGCCCGGTAATGCTATAACGTTCGCCCTGGTTAGTGTTTGATAGCAAGTAAGCGTTTGTGAAGTTACCTGATGGCTTGGTGTTCACAAATATAGGCTGTTGGTGCTGGGTATCGTACGGGTAATAAGTTACCTGGTCGGTTGTGTTGGTTTGCTGGAATTTTAAATCGTGGATAACTTTGGTGTAAATACCCTCTAAAGTAAACCTCCATTGGTCCTGTGTTTTATAATCCAGGGCTAAGCTACTTCTCCATACCTGCGGCATTTTAAAGTTATTATCAATCATATCTACCTGGGTTGGGCCGGTAGCACTGGTATTTGGCACAGGATTATTTTGCTGGGTAACAAAACCTAAACCACCATTTACAGGGGCTTGTGTTGGGTTAGTACCCGCAGTGATTGGGCTTGCAGCACTGATGTTATTTTTATCATAAGCGCCATAATAATTGCAATTGTTATAAAACGCGTAAACAAACCATGCAAATGGTACACGGCCGGTAAATGTACCGGTACCGCCACGTAATACAA
>NZ_JAQBOI010000238.1 GCF_028288105.1 Mucilaginibacter sp.
GTTGCAAGCCCTGATACACTCGCACCCAGCACTTTACGGATGCCAATTTCCTTTATTCTTCGCTCGGCTGTATAAGCGGCGAGGCCAAATAAGCCAAGGCACGATATAACAATGGCCAGCGCAGAAAACACCCTTGATAATTTACTCACCAGCATTTCACTTTGGAACATCTGGCTAAACTGATCGTCAACAAAGCGGTAATCGAAGGGGTATGCAGGGTTATCTCTTTTCAAAACACTCTGTATAGCTGCCAATGAAGCCTCTATCCCTTTTTGCGATTTGATACGCACGTACATTAGCTCTGTATTTTTCGGGGCCGCGCTAAAAAACATAACCGGATCTGGTTTGCCATACATGTTGCCATATACATAGTCGTTCACAACACCTACTACAACGGCCGATGTTGTATCACCTTCGCCATGTACCCTTTTACCCAAAGCACTGCCTTTGCCCATTAAATTTGCCATACTTTGTGTAATAAGCATATTTATAGGTTTAGTATTGGTATCAGTTACAGTTAGGTCTCTGCCTTCTAATAGTTTTAGTCCGGATGTTTCCACAAATTCCGGGGTAACATATCTTTGCGATATTAATACCTGCGAGCCAGGAGGCTTGCCATCCCAGGTAAGCCCGGATGTGTTATTACCGCCATAAATAATAGCATGATCTGACAGGGCTACATTTTGGATATAACCTGTATTCAGCAGATCCTGCTTAATGGAGTTAAAGTTTTTTGCCATATCGCCCTGTAGGCCGGTTTCTATCAGCTTATCTTTATTAAAGCCTAATTGCCTGCTTTTTACGTGCTGTATTTGCTGGTAAACTATAATAGTGCTGATGATTAAGATAACCGACGCGGTAAATTGCATTACAACAAGCCCTTTACGGATATATGCTGCGCCTGTATCTTTTAGTTTTATTCCTTTTAATACAGATACGGGGTTAAATGATGAAAGATATAACGATGGGTAACTGCCGGCAACTAAACCACAGATCACCGTGATAAATAATAAACCAATAAGGTGGTACGGGTTATTAAAGCCGGGGGTAAGTTGTTTTTGTACCAGCAGGTTAAAGGCTGGCAAAACAAGCATAATAAATACCACGGCAAAGCATCCGGCAACAAATGACATAAATAGTGCTTCGCCTATAAATTGCAATGCCAACGATTTTTTGTTTGCACCCAAAACTTTACGCACACCCACTTCCCGGGCGCGTTTTTCGCTGCGGGCAGTGGCCAGGTTCATGAAATTGATACAAGCAATGAATAGAATGATCCACGCGATAACAGTAAACAGGCGTACATATTCTATCTGGCCGCCGCCTGTTTTAAAACCATCTTTAAAATCGTCATAAAGATGCCAGTCGTTCATGCTAAATAAAAACACTCTGCCTAAAGAACTGGGCTCGCGTTTTTGAATAAAGCCGTATAACTGTTTGTTTATAGTTTTAGGATCAACGCCGGGCTTTAATTCTATATAGGTACTTAATGAATTATTGCCCCAGCTTTTTAACCAGGGGCTTTTATCCCAAAAAAGCTGAAAGGGCATAAGCCACTCAAAATCAACGCTAGAATTGGTTGGAATATCTTTTAAAACACCGGTTACAATGTAATCTTGTTTGTTATCAACCCGTATACTTTTGCCGATAACGTTTTTATCATTCCCAAAGAATTTCTTAGCTGCTTTTTGAGTAATAACCACCGAGTGTAATTGTGTAAGCGCAGTAGCTGCATTACCCTCCAAAAACGGCAGGGTGAATATTTTAAAAAACGAAGGTTCTACATATTTGCCATAGGCAAAAACCGGCTTATCACCGGTGGCAAACAATAAAGAGGCTGTACCTTCATTTGTGCGGCAGGTATTAGCTATACCCGGTATTTCAGCTTGTATAGCAGGGCCCATAACACCCGGGGTTGATGAATGGGTAAATACATAGGTATCATACTTCTGGTTTTCGCGCGCAAGATAGATCCGGTCTTTCTTTAGGTGGGTAGAATCGTAATTTACCTCATTCTCTACCCATAAAAAAATAAGAGAGGCGCAAGCGATACCTATTGATAAACCAAAAATATTTAAAAAGCTATAAGCCTTATTTTTGGTAAGGCTCCTGAAGGCGGTTTTTATGAAGTTCTTAAACATGATACCGGTGGTTTTAAATTATTTACTCGCTCCTTAAACTCTTAACCGGGTAGCTTAATACAGAATTATAATGGGTGAAAAGTTCTTTTACTACCTTGAGGAGGCCTGTTCCGTAGCATTTTTTAAACATGGCAATCCCATTATAAGGCAATTCTCGAGCCAGCCCCTCCGCCAGATGAAGGGCGGAGAGGAGAGCAGGAGGCACACTTAACTATATTAAATTAAACTAAAAAGGTATTATACCATGATGTTTTCCATCACAGTTTGGCCATCCAGTAAACGGATGATACGGTGGCTGTAACGGGCATCATGCTCAGAGTGGGTAACCATTATAATGGTAGTCCCTTGTTCGTTCAAATCTGTAAGTAGTTCCATTACGTCGTTACCGTTGCTGCTATCCAGGTTACCTGTGGGCTCATCCGCAAGTATCAGCTTTGGTTTGTTAACAACCGCGCGGGCAATAGCCACACGTTGTTGCTGGCCACCCGATAACTGTTGAGGGTAGTGGTTACGACGGTGCATGATCTGCATTTTGTCTAACACTTCTTCTACCCTTTTAACACGCTCTACAGCGGTTACACCTGTGTAGATCAATGGAAGCTCAACATTTTCGAATACGGTTAACTCATCGATAAGGTTAAAGCTTTGGAATACGAAACCGATGTTATGCTTACGCAAATCGGCACGTTTGCGCTCGTTAAAATGAGCTACCTCAACCCCATTGAATACATAGCTGCCTTCATCCGGATCATCCAGCATGCCCAAAATGTTCAGCAAAGTTGATTTACCGCAACCTGATGGTCCCATAATGGCCACAAATTCGCCGGTGTTAACTTCCATTGTAAGCTTATTCAATGCAATGGTTTCTACCTCTTCGGTGCGGTAGAATTTCTCAAGATTTGTAATTTTTATCATTTGGCCTCCCCAGCTTCCGCGCTCTCGCGCAGAAGCCTTTTGTTTAATTGTGATTTATATTTTTTAATTTAATTCCTCTTTATATTATTATTACTTCTTATTAAAGACGCATCATTTTAAATAAGGTTACACGGCTTTGCTACTTCTTTAGTACAAGTTCCTGTATATCTCCATAATTTTCATAGCTGGAGGTAATTACCTTATCACCAGGTTTTAAGCCTTTCAATAACTCATAATTATCAGTATTGTACCGGCCTATCTGTATGTCTGTTTTATACGCTGTTTTACCGTCTTCACTTACTTTAAAGATCCAGTTGCCACCTGTTTGCTGGTAGAAACCACCTTTAGGTAATAGCAGCGCTGTGGTTTCGTCGCTTAGCGCTAAACGTATCTGCAGCGTTTGTCCTTTACGGATACCTTTAGGCACCGTGCCAACAAACTGCATATCTACTTTAAAACGGCCGCTTACAATCTGTGTAAATACTTTTTTGATAACCAGTTTATAAGTTTTATCGGCAAAGCTAAAATCGCCCATTAAACCATTGTATATTCTTGATAGGTAATGCTCTTCCACATCAACCTGTACTTTAAAACCGTTTTGTGCATCCAGCTGGCCTAAATGCTCACCTTTGTTTTTGTTTTGCCCAACTTCAGCATCTAAAGATGTTAACTGCCCGTCGATAGGTGCCCTTAACGTTAAGCTGGCTACCTTTTTACGCATCAACGTTAGCGCCGATTTCATTTGCGCGTAGTGTTCTTTTGCTTGCTGGTCTTGCTGTATAGTAAGAGCGGTATCTTGTTTTAAGATCTGGGTGGTTAAACGTTTGCGGCGCAACTGGTAATCGTAAGCGTTTTTTGCTGCCTGGTACTCCTGCAAACCAATGGCTTTTTGCTCATAAAGTTTTTTATCAAGCAGGTAAACACGCTCGGCTTCCTTAAAGGCATTGTCAACATCGGCCATTTGGTTAAGTTTGCTTACCGTGTTTTGCTGCGCGTTGTTGTGTGCTATCTGCATTTGTGTTTGCTCACCAAAAACTGCCGACTCCTGTGAGGCAAGGCTCAGTTCTTCGTCAACGTTGCTTAGTTTTAAAATAGGGTCGCCTTTTTTAAGCATTGCCCCATCCTCTACGTATTTCTCTTCAACCTGTCCGCCTTCTACAGCATCCAGGAAAATTGTATTAAGTGGCATTACCACACCATTAACCGGGATAAACTCCTGGAAAGCGCCTTTTTTAACTTCGCTTATGGTGATACGCTCTGTATCAACATTTAATTTGCTCTTGCCCGATGTAAAAACAATACTGCCGGCAATTAAAACTACTACACCTGCAATACCGGCTATGGTCATCAGCCGCTTAGTGCTCCATTTCTTTTTTACTATTACTCTGTCCACTTTATTTTATTAATATTTCGTAATTGAATACAAAAACACATGCCACAAATTAAATTACTGTATTTCAACACCTTATACGTAAAACCTAATATTGCACCGTACGCTTCTGTTACAGCATGTGTTCGGTTATGATACACTGCTAAAAAGGTACGATTTTATATATCCGCATATCACAGTTGATTTTCAATATAATAGCTATTATGCTATAAATGGTATGATATTTAACATTCAGTTATTAATTTGCAGTGTAAAATGTTTTACTTTACTATCTATATATAACCTCGAATTAACTACCCCATAAATGATACTTAAAAAAGCAACCGTTTTAATTGTTGATGACGACCCCGATGTGCTTACTGCTGTTAAGTTATTACTTAAAACAGAAACACAGGAGATCATCACCGAGAAAAATCCCGAAAATCTGAATTGGCTGTTACAGCGTAATCAGGTTGACCTGGTTTTGCTGGACATGAACTTTAACAGTGCCATTAATACCGGCAACGAGGGTATATACTGGCTGCGTAAAATAAAGGAATGGAAACCCAACGTTTGTGTGATAATGATCACCGCATACGGGGATATTGACCTGGCTGTACGTTCATTAAAAGAAGGTGCTAATGATTTTGTGGTGAAACCATGGCATAACGAAAAGCTGATAGATACTATAAAAGACCTGCTTGATAAAAAAGAAGGCGGCGGTAAACCCACAAGGGCATCTGCCAAAGGCGAGAGCGGTACATCTATCCTGGGCGATTCTGAGGTGATGGAGGATATATTTCATAAAGTAAATAAGATTGCCCCTACCGATGCCAATATTTTAATACTTGGCGAGAACGGTACGGGTAAAGATTTAATGGCGAAAGCTATTCATGAACGCTCGTTACGTGCCGATAAACCTTTTATAAAAGTAGATGTTGGCGCATTAACCGATTCGTTATTTGAAAGTGAATTGTTCGGTCATAAAAAAGGCGCTTATACCGATGCCCGCGAAGACCGTATGGGCCGTTTTGAAGAAGCCGAAGGTGGCACCCTGTTCCTTGATGAGATTGGTAATATCAGCTTACAGCAACAGGCAAAACTATTAACCGTATTACAAAACCGACAGGTAACTCGCTTAGGTACTAACAAAGCGGTTGATGTAAACATCCGCCTGATATGCGCCACCAACGTGCCATTGCAGGAACTGGCTAACGAGAACAAGTTTCGTAAGGATTTAATATACCGTATAAACACGGTTGAAATAAATATGCCGCCGCTGCGTAAACGTGCCGAGGATATTGTGATACTGGCTAAGCACTTCGCTAAGTTATACAGCAGCAAATACCTTAAACCAACAATGGAGTTTGAGCCCGCATCTTTACAAAAGCTACGCTCTTATAACTATCCGGGTAACGTGCGCGAATTACAATATACCATTGAGCGTGCTGTGATCATGGCCGATGAGCATATTTTAAGGGCCGATGATCTGATCTTCTCGATACTGGAAACTCCCGGAGAAAATATTATTGATGATGATAACATTCAGCTAAGTACCCTGGAAAAGAACGCGATACTACGTGTAATTGAAAAGCATAACGGTAACATTACCCGTGCCGCTAAAGAGTTAGGTTTAACGCGTACAGCGCTGTACCGCAGATTAAGTAAATATGATATTTAACCGTTACGAATGGCGGCTGGTGCTGCGTGTGCTTTTTATGTTTGTTGCCGTAGCGGCTACAGCAATATTGCTAGTAGGCGATGGAAAGTTTTTTTACACCGTTATAACTATACCTTTAGTAATTTATTCGGTACTTGATCTGATACGCTTCAACAAAAAAGCGCAGGATGAGGTAAATCAGTTTGTAGAATCTATCCACTACCGCGATTTTTCCCGCCATTTTGATGTGCGCAAGGCCCCAAATGAATTGAAGCCTTTGCGTAAAGGGTTTAACGATATCAATACCACCTTTAAGCTGATTAGTCGCGAGCGCGAAACACAATATCATTACCTTCAAAAGATATTGGAACTGGTTGATACAGGTATTTTAAGCTATGAGCAGGAAACCGGTGAAATAAGCTGGATAAATGAGGCTTTTAAATCGCTGATAAGCATCCCCTATTTAAAAACCATACACTCTCTGGAAAAACGCGAACCGGCCCTGTATAAGGATGTAGTAAGGCTTAAGCCGGGCGATTCTAAGGTATTGAGCATTACCCGCGACCAACAACAAGTAAAAATGTTGGTTACCGCAAGTATTATGCGCAGCGATGAAAAGATGTATAAGCTTATCGCTTTCCAGAACGTAAGTGAGGCTTTGGATGAAACGGAATCAAAGGCATGGTCGAAGTTGCTAAATGTAATGACGCATGAGATCATGAACTCGGTTGCCCCTATTTCTTCTTTGGCTGATACATTGAAGAACCGCTTGCAAAGCCCTGAAATTACCGGGAACCTGGAGGGTGTTGATCTGGAAGATATTTCTCTGGGTATTGATACTATTAAACGCCG
>NZ_JAQBOI010000293.1 GCF_028288105.1 Mucilaginibacter sp.
TGCGCTGTAGCCGTTTGCAGCAAAACAACGCTTAATATTATGCTTAGCAGGTATTTTATATTTTTCATGCGGATAGATTACACTTTTAAGAATGCCTTTTTACGATACAGGAAGTAAAGGAACATCCACTTAACCATTATAAAGCAAATAGCCATTACTACAATATTGTAAGGCTCGCCAACCAGTTGTCCTAACCAGCCAAAAAAGCCGGCGGTAGCATAGTTCCAGTTAATGAATTTGCTTGATATGTAGATAAGGATGGAGTTCATACCTATCACTTTAAAATAGAACGCCCAGCTTTTATACCCAAGCACATCTATCACATAATAAAACAGCGAGAGCAGAAGTAAGCTTAAACCGCCAACATGTAATACAAACGAGCTGGTCCACAGGTTTTTATTGATAGGGAAATCAAGGTTCCAGATCTGCGCTAATATCAGGAAGACAATGCCAACAATGGCAAGCAATCCGGCTTTACGTGCTTTATGCTGATGGCCGCTTTTTAACAGCGTACCTGCCAGTATACCCAACAAACCGGTGCTTATTGCCGGGATCGTAGAGAATAACCCTTCTGGGTCATGGATACCTAAATAAAGTTTGCCCGGCAGTATTTGGGTATCCATATACGATGCAAAGTTGCCCGCCATGGTCAAATCACCGGCAGGGTGGCCGGGAGCCGATGTGAATTTTAATAACAACCAGTAACCTATAATGAATGCCCAAAACCAGGCTATTTGCCATTTGCGGTTAGCATACAGGTAAATAATATTGGCAAACATATAAGCTATACCAATACGCCCCAGCACCGATGCAAAGCGGATCTCATCAATAGATTTCAGGGTTTTTAAGCCATTGTTTACCAGCAGGCCAAGCAATACCAATATGGCCGCACGTTTTATTACCCTTAACACTAACTGCGGGCGGGTAGCACCTTTTTCCAACTCGCGGCCTATAGAGTATGGTGTGGCCACACCTGCCAGGAACAGGAACAATGGGAAGATCAGGTCATATAAATGGAAACCGTTCCAATCAGGGTGGGTGAACTGATTGGCTATGCTGCCCCAAAATGGCGACCCGGTTGCCTTAGCCAGCGTATGGAATATTTCTTCGCCGCCTAAGATCCAAAACATGTCAAACCCCCGCAGGGCATCTAACGAATAAAGGCGTTCATAGGTAAAGGGCGATGTATTAACATCAGTGGCATCGGCAGAGCCGGCAGCATTTTTTGCGGTCATGTTTATGATAATAAGGATTAAAAACAAACCGGTACTGGCCACCGGCAAATGGTTTATAGATTATTTAAATATAGAATACTTTTTAAATAATTTCAAAAAGTATTATTCAATATAAACCAATTGTATTAATGATGTTACCAAACAGACGTCCTCGCTGTTAGCTTTACATGTGATAGAATGTACCTCTACTGCTTAAAGTTAAAGTAGTTTTTAGCGTTGTAATAGCAAATATCCTGAATGATCTTGCCGGTCCATGCTATATCGTTTGGTAGTTCGCCATTCTCTATATCTTCGGCAAACAAGTTGCAAAGTATACGCCTGAAATACTCATGACGTGGAAAGGACAAGAAGCTGCGCGAGTCTGTAAGCATACCTATAAACCTACTCAGCAAGCCCATGTTTGAAAGGGCATTAATTTGTTTGGTCATGCCGTCCTTTTGATCCTGGAACCACCATGCCGAACCGTACTGCACCTTACCGGCTATAGAGCCGTCGTTAAAATTACCTATCATGGCGGCCATCATCTCGTTATCGGCCGGGTTTAGATTGTAGATAATGGTTTTTGCAAGGCGATCATCCTTATCCAGGCGGTTTAAAAATTTGGATAATGGCCTGGCCTGGCTAAAATCGCCTATAGAATCAAAACCCGTATCGGGCCCAAGCTGGCTAAGCAGGCGGCTATTATTATTACGCAAAGCGCCCAAATGGAATTGCTGAACCCAGTCTTTCTCCTGGTTCCATATTGCGAAATTATACAGCATAGCCGATTTGAATTTCACCTTCTCTGAGTTGGTAACGCTTTTTTCGGTACGCACTTTTTCAAATATGGCGCGCAGTTCTTCCTCGGTATATTCCTCCGCGTAAATATGCTCAAGGCCGTGGTCAGATACGGTACAGCCGTTTGCCGCGAAGTAGTGGTGGCGGTTTTTTAGTGCGTACAGGTAATCTTCAAAAGTATTGATGCTGGTGTTTGATACCGCCTCTAATTTATTGATGTAAGCGTTTAACCCTGCTACATCCTCTATATGCATAGCTTTATCAGGCCTAAATGCAGGGAAAACCTTTACCTCTGCCCCATCTCTTTGTATTTGCGTGTGGTGGCTCAAGTCATCTAAAGGGTCATCCGTTGTGCAGATCACCTCTACATTCATCTTTTTGATGAGTTGCTGTACCGAAAATTCCGGGCTTTGCAGTTTGGCCGAGCAATCATCATATATAAAGTCGGCAGTGCCGGGCATTAACCTCGAATTGATATTGAAATAACGCTGCAGTTCCAGGTGAGTCCAGTGGTAAAGCGGGTTACGTAAGGTATATGGCACTGTAGCTGCCCATTGTGCGAATTTCTCTTTATCGGGTTTGCTGCCGGTAATGTAAGATTCGTCGATACCGTTTGCCCGCATAGCACGCCATTTATAATGGTCGCCATTGAGCCAGGCATGGGTAATGTTATTAAAGTTGATATCGCCGGCAATTTGATCGGGGGGTAAATGGCAATGGTAATCTATAATGGGGAGCGTTTTGGCATGGTCATGATACAGTTTTTTGGCAGTATCCGTATGCAGCAAAAAATCCTCATCTAAAAAGCTCTTCATAATTGGTTAATAAAAAGGCAATGTATTAAAGATTTTCGATAGATTTTAACTGCAATTACGCAAACGTTTTAGCTCCAGCTGATTTTAATCGACTGCCCTCCATTTAATACATA
This sequence comes from Mucilaginibacter sp., assembly GCF_028288105.1. Taxonomy (GTDB): domain Bacteria; phylum Bacteroidota; class Bacteroidia; order Sphingobacteriales; family Sphingobacteriaceae; genus Mucilaginibacter. Next base: position 2,941 of record NZ_JAQBOI010000293.1, read on the forward strand.
CTCAATATTGCCATCCCTGGTTACTTTGCCCTTTATTTCTTGTTTTTGTCCATTAGCTATTACCTTAAATGTTGGCAGCTTTTTATCATCCATACGCGCAATTACCAGGCGGCATGTCAGCCGGTTATC
>NZ_JAQBOI010000294.1 GCF_028288105.1 Mucilaginibacter sp.
CGGATAAACCCCTTAGCGTTTTTTTCTTCTTTTATATAGCCGTGTGTCCACATTATAATTTTACGGCCTTTAAGTTTCCCTAATACAACGGCAACCCATGTAGACAGGAAATACATGTTACCCAAAAATATCAATGTATCAAAATTGCACCTGCTTATGGTTTGCAATAATCCGCGCTGCCATAAAAAATACTTTAGCATCCATGTGTTTTTTATTTTGATCCAGCGCAAGCCACCATCTTCTGGTTTTATATTTCTAAGGTTGTCATCTGCAAGCTTAATTTTTATATCAGTTTCTGTACCCGAAATTATTGTATACTCATTGGTAACAGACTTTGACAGTATATTAAAAACAGGCACCCTGTAATGAGGTATGTAAGGGTAAATTATAGCAACTTTTTTGTTTTTTTCGGCAGTCATTTTATAAGGTTTTGTTATCAATTACTTTAATAACTTTCCCATAACGGTAACCGATTTAAAAGCAATATCAGTTGATGCCGGCATTACTACGTGTGTTTTCGTTTTAAGCGATAAATAGGTTATAGGAGCTTAATAATACACAATTGCCTTATAAAACTTTGTAACAATCAAGTAGATAAAACTTTTAAAACAACTATTAGTGAGGCAATTTATAAACAGCCTGAATATTAAGATAAAATTAGGTTTACCACTTTTTAATTATTACGTTAGTTACAATCAAGGAGTAACCATTCTCCATTACCATCATACTCTATTACAATTGCTATTATGGCAAAACGTATTGATAAAAAATTACCTGTTACAGGGGCTGATAAACTACAAGGCTTTTTGGACGACAGCCTGTTTCGAAAACTTATAGAAAATAGTTATTCGGGGGTTAGCTTATTAAATAAAGATCTTCAAATTATTTATCGAAGCCCATCTGCCGAGCGTATTGGCGGCTGGAATTTAAATGACCGCTTAGAAAATACCTTCTATGAATTAACGTATCCATCCGATCGGCAAATGGTCAAAGAAGCAATGGAAAAGGTATTTTCGAGCCCGGCCGTTCCTGTTACCTGTACTTTCAGATCAAAACATTACAAAGGTTATTACATATGGCTGGAATGTACCTTCGATAACATGTTACATGATACAGATATAAATGCCATTGTTTGCAACTTTAGAGACGTTACCGGGCAAAAAAATGCCGAAGAACATTTGCAGCAAGTAGAAAGGGATACTATACTTGAAAGTATTGCTGATGCATTTTTTGCTGTAGATAAAAACTGGACAGTTACTTATTGGAACAAAACTGCCGAAAAGGTATTAAGCAAAACAAAGGAGGAAATCCTTAACAAAAACCTATGGGAGGTATTTTCAGATTCCATTAACTCAAAATCATATGTAAAATATCACGAGGCAATTGAAACCCAAAAAGCTGTACATTTTGAAGACTATTACGAACCTCTAAAAAAATGGTACGAAATAAGTGCCTACCCTTCACCTACCTCGTTATCAGTTTATTTTAAAGATATAACGGATAGGAAGTCATCAGAAATCCTGCTAATTGCGTCCGAAAAAAAATATAGCGAGTTGTTTAATTTAAGCCCGCTCCCCATGTGGGTATTTGACCAGAGTAGTCTGAAATTTTTAGACGTTAATATGGCAGCCATTAAAAACTATGGCTTTACCCGCGATGAATTCCTATCTATGAGCGTAATGGATATCAGGCCGGAAGAGGACATTGCTGCACTTCAACAAGCCTTGCATTCCGCCAAAAAAAAACACCACTTTATGCATCATGGAATTTACAGGCATAAAAAGAAAAACGGCGAAATTATCCAGGTTGATATATTAAGCAATACCCTATCCTACCGGGGTAAAAACGCGAAAGTTGTAATAGCGAATGATGTAACCCAAAGGCTAAAGTATATTAAAGCCATTGAAGAGCAGAATGAAAAACTACACGAAATATCATGGATACAATCACATATTGTAAGGGCGCCCCTTTCCCGGATAATGGGGCTGGTGCCGCTTATTAACGATGCTAAAAATGTATCGCCGGAAACAGCAACAATGCTTCAATATTTATTAGCGTCGGCAAATGAATTGGATGAAGCCATAAAGTCTATAACAGACAAAACCACCAAGGCCGATTATAACATATAGGTACCGGTCAGCAATATTTAACCTTCCAGAAACATTAAATCCTTACTTTTGGTGAGTAGATAATACATTAACATCATGAAATATACCGCATCCCGCCTGTCAGAAGGTAATAAGCTTTTCCCCGCGCAAATCATTGTAGAAAACACCGGCATCACCATTAAAATACCGGGCTTTTTTAGCGGCGATGAAACATCTGTAGCCTACGACAGTATATCGGCAGTAGAAATAGATACCCCGCTGATAGGTTTTTCTACCATACGTTTTTATCATAACGGCAACAAAGTAGAAGCCCACGGTTTTTCAAAAAGCGACGCCAAAGAAATTAAAAGCGCCATTGAAAATGGCCGCGGTAAAGGAAGGAGCTAAAAGAGAGTTAATCCGTTAACGAGGCCGTCATGCCGAATTTATTTCGGCATCTCTCATGCAATGTGAACGTCCTTACGCGAAACAGTAAGATTTATGAAAAGCAATTGCAGCGGTGCTTCGGTTAGGATAGCCCCGCTATGCGCTTATAACCCCGCAGGCCTTAAGCGCGGCTGTCACACTGAGCCCGTCGATTGCCGGTATCCGCTGCTATCGGGTTTAGGTAACTTGGGCTTGTCCAGAAACCACTTGCCATGCTGAGCGATAGCGAAGCATCTATGAACAATCTGTCATGGTGAGCCTGTCGAACCACATAGCGGATAGATCTTGGCCCACTCAGAATGACAAACTCATTTATTATCTCCGTCCATTCGTTTAACTGTGCTGAAACATTGAGGGACGGGGCGGACATTACTCTTCCCACCCTGTCATTTCGGTAACGTATTTCTCCCCACCTGTCATTTCGAACGAGGTACGAGGAGAAATCTTCTACGAGCGATATTAAGTCCTCCCTGCGCGTTATAAACACCTTCACGCCTACTAAATAAGGCGAAATAAAGTCGAAAAAAGGCTAATAAAAACCTTTGTTTCGGGTCACTCGTCCCAAAAGGTTGACAATTACCTACAAACTATAGTCAAACTGCGTGCTTTCGCCATCGTCATAAATGGAGATAGACTCGCCTTTTATAGCACCGCTAAAATGGCTGCTGCTTCCGTAATCATATCCCTCAATTTTTTCTCCTTCAACGGTTAGTCGTATATGGTGAGAATCGCCCAGGTGATATAAATTAAATTTATTCTTGCTCCCGTTTCCGGTGATGTGGCACCCCCTCTCATGGTCATATATGGCCACTTTATTGGGGACTATATTGCCACTAAAGGTAATGCGCTTACTTCTGCTATAATCAAAGAGAGATTTTTTGCTATTAGGGGAAATTAATTTAATTGCTATATATGCGATGGCTGCCCGTGGATTACTTCTCATTTTATAATTTTTAATATCAAGATCAATTTATGTTAATCTTGATTTTTGTAAACTAATAAACCAAAAAAGACCACAATATGCTGGTAGTCAGCAAACTTTACAATACCTACTATTGGGTATTTTTAGCTATCGTCAGTATATCGCAGCATCATAATCAGTCCAAAACCAGTCCAAAATTTGGCACAGCTTAATTGTGCCATGTTATTAGAATAAGCTTTCCATTTATCGTGTTCCATTCTGTTCCATTTTATAAAAAATGGAACACGCTTACAAAACATATACCTGCTTAATTTACAGACCATTACAGCATTTAGCATTACATTTAATGCGCTAAAAAGCGCGAAAAGTAAATTCGCAACAAGCTCATTACTAATATGTTCCATTTGTTCCACGTGTTCCATTTTAAAATGGAACAAACGAAACAAACAGGGCAAATTATTCCCCAACTCCCGCCATTGCAAGCCTTCGCTTGCGGTAATTCATAATTACCGTTATACTTGTATAACATTACCGCCCCGCTCATGAAGAACGTAACTTTAGACGAATTAAAGGCTATACCTACCCTGCAAACCGTACCAGATGATCAGCTACTGTGGTTTATTGCCGCCGGCGAAACCATTGAGGTACAGGAGGGCGAGCGGCTTTTTGAAAAGGGCGACCCGTTAGATAAAACATTAATTATAATGGAGGGCCGTATCAGGATCTGCGCTATGCAGGGCGGCAAAATGCGCGAGGTATTTGTTGTAAAAGAGCAGGCCATTACCGGTTACCTGCCTTTTAGCCGGGCTACCAATACCTTTGGCTACGGCGAATGCATCCAAAAATGCCGCATGTTGCGCGTACATAAAGATAAGCTGCAGGAAGCCATAAAACAGCATTACGAACTTACCGAAGCCCTTGTACACACTATGACCAGCCGCGTACGCGATTTCACCTCGCAACAGCAGCAAAACGAAAAAATGTTCGCGCTGGGTAAGCTGTCGGCTGGTTTGGCGCACGAGCTCAACAACCCGGCATCGGCTATCAGCCGCGGGGCATCGTCTCTGCAAGGACAAATAAAGCGTTTACCCGAAATATTTAAGGAGGTGGCCGCGCTAAACATCAAACCCGAAAAAATTGACACCATAAACCAGATCCTGATAAGCAAAACGCACCAATCCGACCGGCCCATACTAAGTATGATGCAGCGTGCAGACCTGGAAGATGACCTAAGCGACTGGCTTACAGATCACGACATTAAAGATTTTAATATCGCCGAAAACATTGCCGAGTTTGGTTTTACTACTGATGACCTGGAGCACATGAACAGCTGCACCCCTCAACCTCAATTAGGCAGTGTACTGGAATGGATGAGCAACTACCTACTACAGGAAAAAATGGTTTCAGATATCAAAGAAGCATCCACCCGCATTTCAGAATTGGTGAACTCGGTAAAAACCTTCACCCATATGGATAGGGATACCGATAAGCAATTGCTGGATATCCACGCCGGTATCCGTAATACCCTCACCATGCTCAACTATAAGTTGCGCAAGGCCAACATACAGGTAGTAGAAAACTTTGATTTGAACCTGCCACAGGTAAGGGCCCTGGCCGGCGAGTTAAACCAGGTTTGGACCAATATTATAGATAATGCCATTGATGCCATGGAGGTAAATGGCAGTGGCATATTAGAGATCCGCACCCAGCTGGACAGGCATTTTGTATGCGTATATATCAAAGATAACGGCCCCGGCATCCCGCCCGAAGAGCAATCGCAGGTGTTCGACCCGTTTTTTACCACCAAGGATATGGGTAAAGGCACCGGCCTTGGGCTGGATGTTGTGAACCGTATTATCCGCCAGCACAGTGGCACCGTAAAAGTAACCTCAGTACCCGGCAATACCGAGTTTATCGTTTGTTTCCCCCTAACAGATAACTAAAAAATAACATGGATCAGCAACCTATCATATTTGTAATTGATGATGACCAACAGGTTTTGCGCGCCATAAGCCGCGACCTTAAAAACCATTACCGGCAGGATTACCGCATATTGAGCACTGCATCGGTAAAAGAGGCTTTAGATAGCCTGCTGGAATTAAAGAACAAGGGCGAAGTTGTAGCTTTGTTTTTAAGCGACCAGCGCATGCCCGAGATGGAGGGCGTTGACTTTTTGTGTAAAACAACCAACATTTTCCCAAATGCCAAGCGGGTTTTACTAACTGCTTACGCCGATACTGATGCTGCCATAAAAGCCATTAACGAGGTTAAGCTTGATTATTACCTAACCAAACCCTGGGATCCGCCCGAAGAAAAACTATACCCTATCCTAACCGATTTGCTGGAAGACTGGCAGGGCCATTATCGTCCCGATTTTAGAGGCATAAAGGTGATAGGTTACCAATACTCTCCAAAATCGCACGATATAAAGGAATTTTTGTCGGGATACCTGGTGCCCTACCTGTGGATGGATGCCAATACCGACGAGGCCAAGCAGGCTATTAAAATGAATAACCTGGAAGTGAAAGACCTGCCGGCTATCATCTTTGCCGATGGCTCGCTGCTAAAAGCACCTCCTGTAAAAGATATAGCTTCTAAAATTGGGCTTACCCAATCGGCTAAGAATGAGTTATATGACGTAGTAATTATTGGGGCCGGCCCGGCGGGCTTGGCGGCTTCTGTATACGGTTCATCCGAAGGGTTAAAAACCTTATTGATAGAAAAGAAAGCACCCGGCGGGCAGGCAGGTACCAGCTCGCGTATCGAAAACTACCTGGGTTTCCCGTCTGGTTTGAGCGGGGCTGATCTTACACGCAGGGCCATTACCCAATCGGCACGTTTTGGTACCGATTTTTTATCGCCGCAGGCAGTAAAAGAAATAAAGCTGAAGGATAACTACAAAACAATTATACTGGACGATGGCACCGAGGTTATCACCAAAGCCGTTGTTATAACCACCGGGGTTGATTACCGCCAGCTAAACACGCCGGGCATTGATAAATTTACCGGTGCAGGCATTTACTACGGTGCCGCCATGACCGAGGCTGCATCCTGCAAGGATAAACACGTATATGTTGTAGGCGGCGGTAACTCTGCCGGGCAGGCTGCCATGTACCTTTCTAAATTTGCTAAAGAGATTTTCATACTTATCCGTAAGGCAAACCTGGCCGAAACCATGTCGTCGTACCTGATAGACCAGTTAGGCGGGCAAAGCAATATTACCCTGATGCCCTGCAGTGAGATAACCGAGGCCACCGGCGATAACAATTTGCAGCATTTAACTATCCGTGACCTAAACACCAATGAGGTTAAAACCGTTGACGCTGATGCCCTTTACATTTTCATAGGTGCCAAACCATACACCGACTGGCTTTGTAAGGATATCATTACCAACGGCAAGGGCTTTATTGAAACCGGCCGCGATTTAAACCTGTGCACAGATTTTGAAAAGATCTGGAAATCTAACCGTGACCCTTATTTGTTGGAAACCAGCTGCCCGGGAATTTTTGCCGCAGGCGATGTTCGTGCCGGCGCCATGAACCGTGTAGCATCTGCCGTAGGCGAAGGCTCAATGGCCATTAGCTTTGTACATAAATATTTGAACGAGGTATAAATTGCCTTAATTAAAGTAATTAAATAACAAAGGCGGGTAGCTAAACGCTAACCAGCCTTTTGTATTAAAACAACTCACTAAACAATTATAAAATATAGAACACTTTCGATTTATTGTGTGATGCACCAGCGGCGGGTTCTTCCTGCTTATAATTTTCTTTAAGCATTTGTTTGATATCCCGTTCAATATTGCGCGAGATAGTAGTGGTTGGTGTATCGGTAGGTTTGTTCTCGAATGGATCCTGCAGGTGTATAGCCATGTTCTCTATCAGGAAGAACGAGGATGCTATCGCGATAACCAATGGTACTTCTATAACACCAAAAAACTCTATCAACCCAAACGGCAGCAGCAATACAAACAGCAACACCGATAGGTGGATATATACGCTATAAGTAGCCGGGAACACTGTGTTCTTAATACGCTCGCAGCCGCCCATCTCGTTACTGAAACGGGTTAGGGTTTCGTCTATACACACCTGCTGGTATTCATTTATCCAGCCCAGTTTATAGGCGCTGCGCAAGTCGGCGCCTTGTAGTTCCAGTAACGCCAGGGGGATATTGTCATACCTTTTAATGTGCTCAATGTCTTCGGCACAAAGCAAGCGGTCCAGCCCGTGCAGTGGATCTTCCTTGCGCAGGTGGCGGCTCAGGCTATAACACCATGCAATTTGCCGTTTGGCCACACGTTCGCAAAAGGCCTTTTGTTCGTCCTCGGCATAAGGGGTATCCACAAAGGTTAAAAGCTGGCGGGTTAAAGTACGCGTATCGTTAACTATGGCCCCCCAAATAGTGCGGGCCTCCCACCACCTATCATAAGCCTGGTTTGATTTAAAGGCCAGCAGTAAGGATATTACTGTACCTAAAATAGTAGGTACCGCAATAGGGATAGATATGCGTGTAAAATGGAACGTGTTGTACATAATGGCGATAAACACCGAGTACACCGTAACTAATATCACTTCTTTTTTTATTTTCCCGAAGATGTATTTTACGGGAATGTTTTCTTTTAATAACATAGGGCAGATGTTTTAGGGGTTATACTTCTGTTAATTCTTCCTGATAAACAGCGGCAACTTGCTCCTGCATCATACTTCCGTAATTCGTTTTTGGGGCATTCATAACCGGCAGTCCGCAACGCTTAACCAACACAGCCGGATCAATGCTGGAGCGATGGATAGGGCTGAACGAGTAGCTATCAGTATCTAACACCATATCAACCTCGTTAGCTTCTATAAAATGCTTAAACATGCTTAGCGTGCTGCCATATAGAAAATATATCTTGACGTTTTGGATCTGCGGATATTGCGCGCGCAGTACATTGCAGTATTGATAGAAATCGTCACTTACTTTCTCGTACTCGCGGCTGCGTTTGCTTAGCATGATCACATCGCTAAATGAATCGGCCAGTTTAAAAACGTGCACGAAGATCAGGTTTAGCTCTTCGTTTTTTAATTGCCTGCAAACAGCGTGGATGCAATCTAATGATGATGCCTGGTAATCGGTTGGGATGAGTATAGTTTTCATAAGTAGTTATTGAATAGTTAAACTTTAATTATTTACTTATTGCAATACTACCCTGCACTCATTAAAATGAATTAAGAGGCTTATTAGAATTTGATTAGAGTATGAGATTTTCTCTAATAAATAAACAGTTGATTATCAGCCTATTTTTAAACAACACCAGCAATTTATTTAATAACTCGTCTCAATTATTAGAAAGTTATTAGAAGCCGGTTTCTTAATATGCGATAAAACGTGAAAATTAAGCTACAGGCAGCAGAATTTGGATCTCGGTACCTACCCGCTCTTCCGACCGGATACCGATGCTGCCTTTATGCAAACGGATGATATTTAATGTAAGCGGCAGCCCAATACCATGCCCCTGAAAATCGCTTGTATTTGATGCCCTGAAAAAGGGCTCGAAAATATGTTGCTGCTCTTGCTGGGGTATACCTATGCCTTTGTCGCTCACTTTTATAATAATAACGCGGCCGTCATGCGCCGTTACCTGAACATTAACTGGGCGGTTACTGGAATATTTACAGGCGTTAAGTACTATATTACTTATGGCCAGTTGCAGCAAGTTAACGTTGCCTTCGGTGTACAAAAGTGTTTCATCATCCGGCAGGGCCGAAAAGTCGATATCAATAACGCTTTCGGAATCTATCTTTTTCACAGAATCAGCCACCTCCATCACTAACTCATCTACCCTTATTTTAGACCAGTTTTGCTTTTTCCCATCAAACCCGGTTTGTGCCAGGCCAAGCAGGCTGGCTAAAATATGCCCAAGCTTTTCTGCCTCGTTCAATATAGTTTGTACCGATGCCTTGCCCTCTTCGGTTACTTTGTTACCTTTTAACAGCAATTGCGTTTCGCCGCTGATAATGGTAAGCGGCGTTCGCAACTCGTGCGATGCATTGCTCACAAAGTTGTTCTGTGTTTCAAAGGCGGTTTCGAGCCGGTTAAGCATATTATTAAAGGTGAACACCAGTTCGGCAAGCTCATCTTTACCATTTACCTCGTCTAACCTTAAATGCAGATTGTTGGCCGTTATATTTTTAACACTTTTTATAATGCCCCGTACCGGGCGCACGGTGTAGTAAGAAAATATTTTACCCGCTATGTAGGTGAGTATGATGGATATAACGAAAACAATAAGCAATACCTTTTTCAGTTGCTCCAACTCCTTAAACCCGTATGGGTCTGTAGCGGTAACAATAACAATATATTTCTCCCCGTGTATATTGAATAATCTTCCGGCATAAAAATGGTTTCGCTGTGTGTAACGAGTCTTTTTCCCCTCAAGGATGCTTTGGTAAAAATCATCCGGCAGGTTAAGCACCCGGGTATATGAGGGACTTTTAGAAGTATCCAGTTTTATAATGTACTCCTGCTCGTTCTCCAGTTTTTCCAGGTAGCGGGTACGTACCTGTTTGTATGCCGCCGATTCTTTGTCTGGGTTTATGTTAATTTCGGCAGTCAAATTAACGCGGGCCTCCAGGCGTTTAAAAAAATCCTCGAAGTTAAATTCTGATACAAAATAAAATATAGACGCGTTAAGCAACACCAAACCAGTGGTGGATATGACAACAAATAGTAATGTTATCTTAGTTTGAAGTTTCATCAGCGGTTTCTTCCTTAAAGATATAGCCCATGCCAAAAACGGTATGTATCAGCTTAACATCATAACCAATATCTATTTTTTTACGCAGATAGTTCACATAAACATCAACCACGTTGGTGCCCATGTTAAAATCAATATCCCATACGTTCTCCAGTATTTGTATGCGCGAAAGTACCATGTTCTGGTTTTTTACAAAATACTCCAACAGGTTATATTCGGTAGCAGTAAGTGCTATGTTTTTATTGTCGCGTTTGGCGGTTTTTGATACAATATCAACTTCTAAACCAGCTATGCTGATAACACTTTTGGGTGTGCTGCCTACCCTGCTGCGGCGTGCCAGTGTACGGATCCGGGCCTCCAGCTCGGCAAATTTAAAGGGTTTGGCCAGGTAATCATCGGCGCCGCTGTTAAGGCCGGTTACAATGTTTTCTGTACTGGATAAGGCTGTTAGCATTAATATTGCAACAGCATCGTCCTGTTTGCGTATCTCCTTACAAACCTGTATACCGTTCATGCCAGGCAGCATAATATCCAATATAATAACATCAAAACTATGGGTTTGGGCCATTTCCAAGCCCATCTTTCCATCGGCGGCAACACTAACTTCCATACCGGCCGCGGTTAATCCACGCAAAATAACCGATACCAACCCTGGCTCATCTTCAATAAGGAGTATTTTCATTTAACTGGATTATGGAAAATAGAACCATCGCCCAAAATAAATGTTTTAGCTTGTTTACCTATGTTAAATTTGAATTAAACGGAAATTATTATGCCAAAAGACCTAAACAGGGTACTTTTTCGGGGTTAATACTTCGTACTAAAGCATAACCAATACCTGCGGTGCCACGAAACAGCGAAGGGTTTTCTATACTCACAGCGGCCATATCAAAAGTTTGATAATAACCTCGTTCATTTTTCCGGTTAATAATTGTTAATAAAGCCTTCCGTGCAGTTTTCAGCAATTGAGGGCGACCAAGCACCGCGGCTGCCTCTATCAGGAAATCGATACGGCCTGTGTTTCCGCAGCAGTAAAAATCAATATGGGTTAAAAGGTGTTTTTTTGTAGTGCTAATTGCAATTTCTATATCGTGCAGCAAACTTTTTTCTTTTAAGATAGCGTAGGCATGCAAGCGGGCCAAACCAATGCCCGGCGCACCATGGCACCAGGTAGTTTTGCAATCAGAGCCGGTTTTACGCAGATCGCACCAATTTGAATATTGGGCATTCTGGTAGTAGTTCTCAAACTTTATAGATTGATAAAAGGCATGTTTGTACTTATCTATGCCGGTACAATCAAACAAGGTTAATAAAGCGCACGCGATACCCGAGGCACCGTGCGAGAACCCGGTTAACGGCCTGTCGAATTGCTCGCTTCTCCAGGTTAATGCACCCGATGGTGAATCAATAACGCGGCTTTCTAAAAGGTGATCGCCAATAAACGTCATCGTGTTTAAAACATCTGCCGAGCCGGTATTTTTATAGAGTAAAGCAAGGCTTTGCAGTAACCCTGCCGAGCCAGCCATAATATCATATTTATGATCCTTGCCTATATCAGAAGGTTTTATCAGCCGGGTTAAGTCGATGGCTGTTTGCAGGTTGCTATTATCTGCACTATGTGTTTTAACCAGCGCATACAACAAGCCCGAAATACCCGAAGCAAATGAAATATCAACAGCAGAGTTGAACGCCCGTTTTACTTCAGCGGATATAATGGCATCCACCATTTCTTTATTCGCAAAGCTATCTGCTGTATGCAGGAAACAGGCGATTCCTAATGATCCATCGTACAACATTGGGCTTAATGTATCAAAAACCAGTTTGTTGTTGCCATTGGTTGTATAGCTATTCCAACTATAAGTGTTATTATTTTTTATTGCTGATGATCTGATACCAGAGGCAATCTGCTCAACCACTTGCAGTATAGATGTATTGGTGTAAACGGTTAAAAGTTTAGCGGTTGTTTGGCTATCCTCCTTTTGTTTTGTGCCATATCGTACGGTAAAGGCTGCTTGTATCAGGCTTATCTGTAGATCCATTTTAACGGTATCAAAATTTTTGATGCGATTAAGCGTGAACTGATAAGGTGTAGTTTTAAAAAAAGCCCATTCCGGTATATCCCCCGATTCCCGGATATGGAGCTTAGTTGTGTCCCCATTAAAAAGAGGGACGTTCATTTTCTTTATAGCCTTAAATTCGGCATCATTAATAAGTGATCTAATTTCTGGCTGCAGCTGTGTTGCCGCTGGGAACTCATTTAGCGAACGGTATATCTCTTCTTTGCGCGCCTGTTCAGTTACTAACGCTTCGGCGTTTAACGAGTTTTCGATAATGAACAGGTAATTCATGGTATAGCGTATAATTACCCGAATGGGCTTATCCGCAAAGTTGCTGAAAGCAGAACCAGACCTATCTAAGCCATCTTTATTTGTAATGAACCAGGTACAGGTTCTGTTAAATCCGTCAATAATTTCAGCGAGATAGTTTTGGGGCGAAATGACAGCATTGTTATAAACAGGCTGATTTTTATCGGCTATGAAAATGCCTTTCTGCTTATCAAGGCGTAAAGCGTCGGTGCCGGTGTTTGTCCATGCCCAACGATCTATACCGGATACCTGCCTTCCCCATGCCCCAAAACCGCTGTTATCAATAGGTACATCCTGCTCTCCTAAATAAATATTGACAGGCAAAAGGCCGGTGTTGTTTACACTGAATCTGCCCTCCTGCATTTCATTAGTGGCCCCAAACAGGCATTCCAGATCTATCAGTACCGGGTGTTTACCGCTGGCGATAATATTCTCGAAGTGAAAATCTGTTCCGCCCAATAAAAAAACAATTGCAAGCAGCGCCCCGCATTGGGTGTAATAATCATATAACTCATTTTTGCCTGATACGGGCAAGTGTTCAATAAACTCCATCCAAAAATGATCGCCACGGTGAAGCACCGTAGTAATTTTCAGGTCGATACCTGTCTCGTTGGCAATTTGGCTTATAAATGTATTAAATGCGAGATCCATAGCGCCGCTACGCGGTTTATATAGCAGCTTTAAGCCACATTCAAACTCAACTATAGCCGTGCTTTTGCCACCCTGGTGCCTATCGCCCTGGTTAATGTTTATTTGGGTTGACGTGCCTATAGGTCGTCCGTTATTAAAAGTTTGCGACAGGGCATCTGTATCGGCAAGGATGTTTGCCAAAACTTCCGTATGAAAAGCGTTTAACTGCTGATACAAATCTTTTTGCAGCGTATAAACCAATGGGTATTTTTCAAGAAACCCGGCTAGTCCATTTTTATCAAAAAAATATTCGTCATAATCATTTAGCAGATCATCCGTGCTTTTAAAGGCCGGATCAAGCAATTGCAGAATATTAAAACAAGGGTATGTGGTTGAGGCAAAATCGCAAAAATGCTGATCGAAAGCATACATACTTACTGGTGCAAGGGCTTTTAAAACAGCATCCTTATCATTGTTACATAAGCCTGCAGTAGCATTATCCAATTCGTTTTTAGTTATAGCCTGAATATGTTGCCCAAAAGGCAACGCCTGCTTGCTTATTATGCTTTCGCTTGTATCTGTCAATTTACCAAATGTTAATATTACTTAGATAAAGTGCAAAACAGCGTACTGTTTTGCACTTTATCTTTTAGACCCTTTACCGAAAAGTTAAACGGTACAAACAGCAGTCCAGGCAGTTGATACGCAATCTGATGCAACTGGTGCTTTGTGAGTTTTGCTCAAATCTGAACCTGAGAATGATACGCCATGTTTTTTGGCCACATCTGCAATTGCTGCTTGTACTGCTTTGTTAAGGTCGCCTTGTAAAGCAGCGTCGTTTTTTACTGCTTCTGAGAAACTTTTTTGTGACATAATGATAAGGTTTAGGTGTGTTATTTATTTAACAATGCTAAGGTAAGTCGGCCCAAATTATTCCGACAGGTTGTAATAACCCTTTATACAAGGGAAATAACCCCTATTAAGCAAAGGTTAAATATTGCTTGTATAAGAATCATTTATAGGGCATATAAAACACAACCACCAATGGTTTCGCTACAGTGGTGGTTTATATACTTAGAGTAAAATTCAAGGGCCTTAGCTTGGTTTAGCAAGGATAATTATATCCTTACCTTCTATTACTTTAGTAGGATACCCTTGTTTGGTAATATTGATCATAGCTTGCGCCAGCTCTTGCAGTGTGGTAAAACCGGCAGGATACAACGCGCGGCCAATGGGGTATAACCAATTAATATATTTATAATAGCTATGTGTTTTAGATAAGCCTTTTATTGGTTTTATAAAACCCGGCCTAAATGCAAATACCTGTTTAAAGGGTATCTTCATCAGGTCGTTTTCGGTTTTACCTTTTACAGCCGCCCAGCCGGTGCCTTTTTCTTTACTATTCGTACCTGCACCGGATATATAGCAAAAGCTCATGTCGGGTTCTGCTTTACAAGTGTTTGGGCTACGTTAATTGTAAGCGTATAGGTGGTTTTATAATAATCTTCTTTTGAAATGCCAATAGATGAAATACCCAGGCAAAAATAGCAGGCGTTGTATCCGCTAAGCTGATCTTCGATAGCCGACAGGTCAAAAAAATTAGCGTGTACTATTTCCTTTAATTTAGGATGCGAATAACCTGACGGCTTTCTGTTGATGATCAATACCGCTTCAACATCCGGGTGCTGCAAGCATTGATGCATTACACCCTCGCCTACCATGCCGGTAGTCCCTGTTATTATTGCCCTTATTGGTGTGTTCATAATAATACAAAGAGAAGTAAAAACAAGCGTAAACAGATAAGGTTTTATATTATTATACCAGTACTTTCATAATACGGATCATAGGATTAGGTGGCTCCTATGGAGCCAAAAGATTTATTCCTTTTTTCTATAAACAGGTTGCTCCTACGGAGCCAGCTATCGATTTGTTGGCTTTATGTCGTAGATTCTTTTTCTTATAAATAGTATAGTTAGACAGTTCTGCTCTGATGGATCCAAAGGTTTTTTATAAACAGACTCTCCCCAGAGCACCAATGCTCTTCAATTTATTATTCCGTAGGAATACTCTGTTTATAGAATTATTATAGCTCATCCAGGGCTCCATCGGAGCCTCCTGTTACAACAGGACTACCCCTTCTTCATGGTTTGTTTACGCAACAGGTTTATCACGACACAAGCGCCCACCAATGCCGGGAAAAATAACAGGAACGAGCGCTGCAGCAATGTAAATATGGGGATCAAAGCAGCGGGCACTATTTTGCCAAATAACGTTGATATAAACCCTTCGGCAAAGCCACTGCCGCCGGGGGTTGGCGCAAAATATATCATAAACTGGATCAGTATCTGAATGGATATTACCTGTACCAGGTTTGCATTAACACCAAGGCCAAGCAAAATAACCCACTGCATGCAGTATTTATTCAGATAAAGTAGCGTGGTTATAACAAGGCTTAATGGGAACAGAAATGGATTTTTGCTTAAAATTAGACTACAACTTTGCTGATATTTACTGATACTTTGAAACGAATTATCTGCCCATTTTTCAAGTTTATCTTTCCGTTTAGGAAATACTTTTGAAAGGCCGGCGGCTATTTTTTTGATAATATTACCCACCAAAAGCGGCTTCCAGAAAGCCAGCAAAAACGCAAGCAAAAACAGCAGGAAAAAACTAAAACCATACCTAAGCATGGCGGGCACTATGCTGCCAACTTCGGTAGTATCCATCAGCATAATGGCAACAAACCCAGCCAGCGGCATAAAAATGAGCGTAGCTCCCAAGTTTATCAGAGTCACCGCGAAAGAATCAACAAAGGTTACACCGTTGCTGGTGTACACAAATATCTGCGCCGGGCCCGCACCACCGTGTGCCGGGGTTACCGCCCCCATAAACATATTGGCCACGTTTGCCCTAAAGCTTACCCAGTGCGAAACACCGGGTGCCATTTTACGGATGTAAATATGGTTACGCCAGCTGCCCAGCATCAAATCAACAAAAAGCATTACAAAGCAAATAGCTATGTACTTATATGATATGTGCGAAAGCGCTTTTACCGTATCGCCGGTATTGGTATAAAAAAATACCGCTGCAATGGTTACAACAGTTATCAGCGCAAACCAAAAAGCACCTTTTATAATAACTTTTTTATTGAATACATTTTTCGCTTCCTGCTTTTCGGGCTCGGCTGTTTGCTGCGTGGTTGGTATCATTTATTCTTTAAAGGTAGATATATTAAAACAATGGTTCGCCCTCTGAACTTGCTGGTGTGATGCCTTTCCATTTCAGGATGGTGTCAAACAAGTCTGCAGTGCGTGCAGGATGTTCGTTCCAGCCTTTTTGGTTGTATATCATTGGTACATGGATGTGATGCTTATGTAACGATCCATGTGAGCCCAAATGTTCGGGGTATTCCCAAAAATCGCGCAGGTCATACCCTACTTTTGCACTTATTACAATATCCCCGGCCCTACGGCTTTGAAACAATTGATAGATCTGGAAAACGGCATCCGGGTAATCGGTTTCAAAAGTAGCTTCCAATATAGCACGATGGCCTGTGGCTTCTATTTTGCCGCCATATTTTAATACATCGGCAGTACCGGGCTCATAAGTGAACATATTATCCCTAACGGATATTTTAGCCTTACCATCTCTATTGTGTACAATAAAAGTTTGCTCCTCATCGCCACGATAAATAGCAAAGTCTACAGCATCCTCGTTTAACAGTAATTTTAAACGTTCGGCTCCCATGTATTCAATAATACCCTGCTCACGTAACATGTGGTCGCCTTCGTGATTTAAGAAGTGGATACTACCAAACGAGTTCCCGGATATCATCACGGCGCATTTCGGATTGCTTTTCCAGATCACCGGATAATAAACAGATTTTAATCC
>NZ_JAQBOI010000323.1 GCF_028288105.1 Mucilaginibacter sp.
GCATCAGTTGCTATATGTGTGCCACTTGCATTCTACTACAATTTTACAAATCCGTTCCTGAACGAGGTTGGTATGAAAGCCGCTGCAGGTAAGCAATCAATGGGGCAGATATCCGAGTTGGTGTTTATGGCCTTAATGCCTTTATTTTTTGTACGCCTGGGCGTTAAAAAGATGCTGGCTGTGGGTATGCTGGCATGGGTATTACGTTACATTTTCTTTGCCTACGGCGATACCGGTTCAAACTATTGGATGCTTATTGCAGGTATAGTTATGCACGGTATCTGTTATGATTTCTTCTTTGTTACAGGCCAAATCTATACAGATAACCTTGCCGGCGAGAAATTTAAAAGTGCTGCACAAGGCTTTATTACCCTGGCTACTTACGGTGTGGGTATGCTTATCGGCTCGTATATTTCAGGTCCAATTGTAGACAAATTCAAGGTGTCAGAAACTGCTCATAACTGGACAACCATCTGGTTGATCCCTGCAGGTATTGCAGCTGTGGTATTAGTGGTGTTCTTAGCTTTCTTTAGGGATACTAACCAGATCCAAACCAAACCGGGTTTAGATATCGAGGAACCGAATACTGGGAGGGTTGAGGTATAATCATGGCAGATACAAACAGAAGATCGGCAATAAAAAGTTTGCTTGCAGGTTCTGCTGCAATAGGCGCATCGGGTATGCTATCGTCTTTTAAAGCCGAAGAAAAAGAACAAATGAGCGATAAACTCAAAGGAAATATAAACCATGCGGTATGCCGCTGGTGCTATGGCGATATATCTGTAGAGCAACTCTGCGCTGCAGCAAAAGATATCGGCATTAAAGGAATAGACTTGGTTGGTCCGGCAGATTGGCCTACGCTTAAAAAATACGGGCTTACTTCATCAATGTGTAATGGTGCCGAAATAAACCTTACAGATGGCTTTGGCGATACACAGTATCATGCACAACTGCATAAGCAGTATACGGATATGATACCAAAGGTTGCAAAAGAAGGGTATAAAAACCTGATCTGCTTTAGCGGAAGCCGCCGTGGTAAAACCGATGAGGAAGGATGGAAAAACTGCGTTGAAGGTTTAAAGCCGATGGTGAAGCTTGCCGAGCAACACAATGTTGTTTTGGTAATGGAACTTCTTAATAGCAAAATAGACCACAAAGATTATCAGTGCGATCACACCGCATGGGGCGTTGAACTTTGCAAAAGGCTGGGTTCCGAAAACTTTAAGTTGCTTTATGATATATATCATATGCAGATAGATGAGGGCGATGTAATACGTAATATAAGAGAGCACCACCAGTACATTGCGCATTACCATACCGGTGGCGTACCGGGCCGTAACGAGATCGATGAAAGCCAGGAATTATTTTATCCGGCAATTATGCGCGCTGTTTTAGAAGTTGGACATAAAGGCTACGTGGCGCAGGAGTTTATCCCTAAGCAAAAAGATAAAATAGCATCGTTACGCAAAGCGGTTCATATTTGTGATGTTTAAACCTTATGGTTCACATCAGGTCTATAAAACATACATCAACCAATATAAATAAATGACAAGTAGAAGAACATTTTTAGTACAGGCGGGCTTAGTATCCGCAGGTATGGTGCTTGCACCTCAATTACTTTCGGCAAAAGGCAAAAAAGGCCCGGGCTTACAATTATATAGCTTACGCGATCAATTACCTAAAGATGTTAAAGGTGTAATTGCCAATGTTGCTAAAGCAGGCTATGCCGAGGTTGAAACCTTTGGTTATTCGGCAAAAAACGGATTTTGGGGATTAAGCGCAAAAGAATTTAGCGCCTTATTAAAAGCTAACGGTTTAACAACCCCAAGCGGACACTATGGTTTAGACGAGTTTTTCGGCTCGGGTAAGATGGATACTTTTAACAGCTATATTGAGGCTGCATTAGCTACCGGTCAAACTTATATTGTTGTTCCATCGTTAAATCACGATTTTATTAAAACCGCTGCCGATTTTAAATCGATAGCAGATAAATTAAATAAAGCCGCCGAAGTTTGTAAAAAACACGGTTTAAAATTGGGTTATCATAATCACAATTTCGAGTGGAAAGAAACAGAAGGCACAACTTTCTACGATACCATTTTAGCAGAAACAGATCCAAATTTGGTAAGCATGGAAATGGATATTTACTGGGTGGTACGCGCAGGGCACGATCCGGTTTCGATATTTAAAAAACATCCGGGCCGTTTTGCTATGGTGCATGTTAAGGATATGGATAAAACAAATCCTGAGCTGAATACCGAAATTGGTAGCGGTAGTATTGATTTTAAAACGATACTAAGTAATGCAAAACTTGCCGGCATTAAACATTTTATTGTTGAGCAGGAAAACTATACTAATATCGATCCATATAAGAGCATAGCCCAAAGCAGTGCTTATTTAAAAAACTCACTGCACATATAATTAGCTAATTATAAATTACAAATAAATGAAATACAGAATAATATTTACAGCATTGCTAACAGGAGGATTCTATATGGCAAATGCACAAAGCGGCAAACCAGAAGATACCGAAAAATGGGAGCCAGTACCAAGCGTGGTAACAGCAGGCAAAACAGTGGGCGAGGCCCCTTCAGATGCCGTTGTTTTATTTGACGGTAAAAGCGGGCTTGATCAATGGGTAGACGTTGCCAGCGGCGGCGCTGCAAAATGGGATGTTAAAGGTGATGTATTAACGGTTAATAAATCATCAGGTAACATCGAAACTAAAAAATCATTTGGTAGCTACCAGTTACACATCGAATGGAAAGTGCCTGCAAGCATTACAGGTACAGGCCAGGCACGTGGCAACAGCGGCGTGTTCTTAGCTTCGTTAGGTAAAGGCGATGCGGGTTACGAATTACAGGTTTTAGATTCATACAATAACAAAACCTATGTTAATGGTATGGCTGGTAGTATTTACAAGCAATTTATTCCATTAGCTAACCCAACAAAGCCACCGGGCGTTTGGAACGTTTATGACGTTATTTGGACCGCCCCAACATTTGATGGTGATAAAGTTAAAACGCCTGCACGTGTAACGGTATTATTTAACGGCGTACTGGTAGAAAACAATATTGAACTATTAGGCCCAACACAATACATTGGCACCCCCGCTTACAGGGCAGCACATGGCCCAGCCCCTATTAAATTACAGGCACACGGCGACAAGAGCGAACCACTTAGCTTCCGTAATATTTGGGTTAGGGAATTAAAATAAGGTTTAAAACATTTAGTAAAAAAGCTTACCGGCAGCGGTGAGCTTTTTTTGTTTTTTGGCAATTGGTGTTTGTTTCTTTTTGTGTATTTTGAACTTATTATACCGTACTGCGTATAAGTATTTATAAACCAATATAATTCCTGCTTTTTAAGTCTTACTGTTTTGAAATCCCTGGTGTTAATGTTTAAACATTTTATATTGCCGATTCTTATACTTTGTGCTTTAACCAGTTTTGGTCAAAATCAAAGCTTAAAGTTTGAACATATTGGTCCAGGCGAAGGTTTATCGCAAATAAACGTGGCTACTATTATACAAGATAGCCGTGGTTTTATGTGGATAGGCACACGTGATGGGCTTAATAAATACGACGGATACAGCTTTACTACCTACAGGCACGATTCGCAGGATCCCAAATCCCTATCGAGCAGTATGGTGGCAGATGTGATTGAGGATAAGGAAGGCAATATTTGGGTGGCAACGATTGTAGGCCTAAACAAACTCGAGCGCAAAAGCGGGCGCATCATCCAGTATAAGCACGATGACAAGAACTCCAATACCATATCGAGCAATATATTAAACAAACTGGCTGTTGATGAAAAAAACAATATCTGGATCTCGGGCCAGGGTGGACTGAATTATATGGACACCCATAACAATACCGTAAAACATTACAGGCATGATAATAACACGCCAGGTAGCATTAGCGATAACAGTGTTAGTTCTGTTTACCTGGATGCCGCCGGGAATATTTGGGTAGGCACCTTTACCAGTGGCCTGCAACTTCTTGATAAAAAGACAGGTACATTTAAAAAGTATCAGCATAACCCGCAAAATCCTAAGAGCATATCGAGCAATAACATCAGTTGCATTTTCGAGGATAAAAAACACAGGTTATGGGTAGGAACCCAGGATGCAGGGCTTAATTTGTTCGATCCAAAAAGCAACTCCTTTATTCGTTATAAGCATAACGAAAAAGCTAAAAACACCATTAGTAGTAATACTATCATCAGCTTAAATGCCGATGAAAATGATAATTTGTGGATAGGTAGCGATAACGGCGGCCTTTGTATTTTAAAGCCGGAAACCGGTAATATTAGCTATTATCAGCATGATGATATTGACCAGAATAGCATCAATGGTAATACAATTTACAGTATATGTAAGGATAGATTGGGCAATATGTGGCTGGGTGCATTTAGTGGTGGCATAAATCTGTTTAAACGCAGCACCGAAAGCTTTCCGCACTACAGGCATAGCTCGTTAAGTAATAGCCTTTCTAATGATTTTGTATTGGCGCTCTATGAAGATGCTGATAGAAATTTATGGGTAGGTACCGATGGCGGCGGTTTAAATAAGTTTAACAACAAGGAAGGGACTGTAACCCATTATAAACAAGATAAATCAAAGAATAGCATAGCCGGCAATTATGTACTTACTGTTAACCAGGACTATGAAGGCGATTTTTGGTTAGGTACCTGGGCCGATGGCCTAAGCATTTTTAACCCTAAAACAAATGTCTTCACTAATCTTAAAAATAACCCAAATGATCCAAACAGTTTAGCTGGAAACAATATATATGCGCTTATCCACTCAAGAGATCATACTACCTGGATAGGTACCTATAATAATGGCTTAAATCATTATGATAAGAAAACAAAAAAGTTTATAAGATATGTGAACAACCCCCAGGACCCAACCAGCCTAAGCAGCAATAAGGTATATGCCTTGCTTGAGGACAAAAATAATAACCTGTGGGTAGGTACTTTTGATGGCGGACTGAACTTACTGGATAAGAAAACCAACAAGTTCACGAGGTTTGAATATAATAGTAAAAAGAATAGTATAAGTAACGATAACGTCCCCGATATTTTTGAGGATAGTAAGGGCAACTTGTGGATCAGTACATTTTCGGGTGTTAACATGCTCGATCCTGTTACAAAACATTTTACCGCTTTTACAAAAAAAGATGGTCTGCCAAGCGATATCATTTACGCTGTTCGTGAGGATGATGCAGGTAAATTATGGATAAGCACAAACAACGGCTTATCATCATTTGACCCGGCTAAAGGCACATTTAAGAACTATACTATTGAAGATGGCTTGCAGGGGAACGAGTTTAAATCGCACTCATCATTCAAGGGAAAGAATAACAAGTTATATTTTGGAGGGGTAAATGGGTTCAACGCCTTTACACCAGGGCAAATATTAAAGCTAAATGGCTTTTCGCCGCTGGTTATTACAGCATTTAAATTATTCAACAAAAACATTGTTCCGGCAATAGATGAAAACGACCCGTCGCCCCTTAAACTGGATATAGCCGATACTAAAACTATTACGCTTAACTACAAGCAATCGGTAGTGTCGCTGGAGTTTGCCGCACTTGATTTTACATCTACAGACAGGAAAAAGTATGCATATATACTGGAAGGCTTTGACAAGGAATGGAATTACGTAGGCACACGCAACACGGCAACCTACACCAATTTACCCGCCGGTACTTATGTTTTTAAACTAAGGTACCAGAACACAACAGGTGTGTGGTCGCCGGTTACTACAGGGTTAGAAATTATAACAACACCGCCCTATTGGTTAACCTGGTGGTTTAAAACGTTTGTATTGGCCCTTGTAGGGCTATTAATATATATCATATTTATTATACGTGTACGCTCTATAAAGGCGCAAAAGGCCATACTTGAAAGACAGGTAGAAGACCGTACTGTGCGTCTTGCCCAGATGACTAAAGACGAACGCGTTTTGCGCGAGGATGCAGAAAAAGCCCGTGAAGATGCAGAGAAGGCCAATAAAGCGAAGAGTATATTCCTCGCTACCATGAGCCATGAGATACGCACCCCTATGAATGGGGTTATGGGGATGGCTACATTGCTTGCTAATACCCCACTTAACAGCGAGCAGCAGGAATATACTGAAACCATTAAAAGTTGTGGTGATACCTTGCTAAATGTTATAAACGATGTACTGGATTTTTCCAAGATTGAATCGGGCAATATGGAGCTGGATGAGCAGGACTTTGACCTGCGCGATTGCATTGAGGCCGTGTTGGATGTATTTGCCGAAAAAGCCGCCCAGCTCAACCTCGACCTGGTTTACCAGGTGGAGCATAATGTGCCGTCTCAAATTATTGCTGATGCCTTCCGTTTAAGGCAGGTACTTATTAACCTGGTGGGTAATGCCATTAAATTTACCACTCACGGTGAGGTGTTCATATGTGTGAAGCTAAAAAGCAGTACTGATAATCAATTCGACCTGCTTTTTGAGATCCGTGATACCGGTATTGGCATACCGCCGGATAAAATTGATCGCCTGTTCAAAGCATTTTCGCAGGTTGATTCCAGCACTACGCGTAAATATGGCGGTACGGGCTTGGGCCTGGCCATCAGCGAAAAGCTGGTAACCCTAATGCGGGGCGAAATTAATGTGAAAAGTAAGGTTGGAAGCGGTACAACGTTTTCGTTTAACATACTTGCCAAACCGGGCCTAAAGGCGCAGCGTAACTATGTATATTTGAACATTGCCGAGGTACAGAATAAACGCATACTGGTTGTTGATGATAATACTACCAATCGCGATATACTGGAAGAACAATTGAAGCAATGGAACTTTATCCCAATTATGGCGGCCTCTGGTATGGATGCTTTAAAGGAACTTGAAAAGGAAACTATTGACCTTGTAATATCAGATATGAACATGCCCGAATTGGATGGCGTAGGCCTGGCCCGTAAGATAAGGGAGAAAAGCCAGGTACCTATCATATTACTTACATCAATGGGTAACGAGCAAAGCCGCAAAAACACACACTTGTTTAATGTAGCTTTAACCAAACCTACTAAGCACCACGCGCTATATAAACATATTATTGAGCAGTTGAAATTGAACAGTGAGATAAAAATTGAGGTGCAACCTGTTAAAACTCCCTTCTCTGAAGACTTTGCTAAACATCACCCCATGACCATTTTGATTGCAGAGGATAATGCCATTAATCAAAAACTGGCAAAATACATCCTCAATAAGATGGGATATAAGCCAGATATGGTTGAGAATGGGCACGAAGCAATAAATGCCCTGGTAAGTAAAAAGTACGATCTGATATTGATGGATGTGCAAATGCCAGAAATGGATGGCTTGGAAGCTACCCGTTTTATTCGCCAGAATATGGAGCAACAGCCGGTTATAATAGCCATGACGGCCAATGCAATGATAGAGGATAAAGAGGAATGCCTGACTGCCGGAATGAATGGTTACTTAAGCAAGCCACTAAAACTTCAGGAACTGATGGATATACTTATAGAATGGGAGCCAAATAAAGCTACATTATAGCAGTTGCATGTGTTATTTTGAATAAATTAGCCTTATAAAAATTACCACTATGTCAAATAAAAAACTGTTCAGCTTTGCAGGATTAATGCTGCTGCTGATTTTGTCTCATGTTTCATTGTTAGCCAAGCCTGCAAACGGTGGATATTATTACCAGATAAAGATCTACCACTTTAAAACACAGTCACAGGAAAATACGCTGGATAATTACCTTAAAAATGCTTACCTGCCTTTGCTACACAAAAAGGGAATTAATAATGTTGGTGTTTTTAAACCGGTTGAAACAGATACAACCGATAGGCGCATATACGTTTTCATCCCATTTAAAACCTGGAAAAGCATTGAAACCTTTAATGCTTCGGCAGAGGAGCCCAACAGCTTTGCGGTTAATAGTCAGGACTATACTAATGCTGCCTATAATAAAGCACCCTATAGCAGGGTAGAAACCATTATACTTACCGCATTTGTAACCCGCCCGCAACCGCTTGCCATAAAACTAACAGGCGAAAGGGCTAAACGCGTATACGAATTGCGTAGTTACGAGAGCCCTACAGAGGCTTTAAACTATAATAAAGTGCGTATGTTTAATAGCGGCGAAACCGACTTGTTTGACAGATTAGGTTTTAACCCGGTATTTTATGGCAACGTTATTGCGGGTAGTCATATGCCTAACCTGATGTATTTAACCACTTTTAACAATAAAGCAGATAGGGATAAACATTGGGATGCTTTTGGAAAAGATGCACAATGGAAAGATCTTTCGGGCAGGAAAGAGTTTCAAAATAATGTATCTAAGGGAGATATCACATTTTTATACCCTACAGCTTACTCAGACTTCTAAAGCATAACTATGGACGATAAGCGAGATTTTGATGCGATTGTAGTAGGTTCTGGCCCCAATGGGTTAGCCGCCGCTATATTGATGCAGCAAAACGGCTTATCAGTTTTACTGCTCGAAGCCAAAAGCGAAATAGGGGGCGGCCTGCGCACTGCAGAGCTTACTTTGCCCGGGTTTAAACATGATATTTGTTCGGCTATACACCCATTGGCTGCCGCGTCGCCATTTTTTAAAACACTGCCGCTGGCCGGTCATGGGCTTAGTTATATTTACCCCGAGATTGATGCCGCGCACCCATTAGAGCATGCTAATTCTGCGGTTTTATGCCGTAGTATTGATGAAACAGCGCTCCACCTTGGAGCCGATGAAAATACTTACCGCGATTTAATGCGATCGGTAACCAAAAACTGGCCTTTGATTGATGCCGATGTTTTAGGCCCGCTGCATTTTCCAAAACACCCACTGGCCCTGGCAAGCTTTGGACTAAATGCTATAAAGCCCGCAACCTTATTAGCCAATAAGTTTAAAACTAAACAGGGGAAAGCGCTGCTTGCGGGCATGGCGGCACACGCTATGCAGCCCCTAACCAATATGGCTACATCTGCTATTGCATTAGTGCTGATGGCAACCGGGCACCTGCAGGGCTGGCCTATACCAAAAGGAGGCTCCAATAGTATAGCCAATGCGCTGGTAGCTTATTTTGTATCGTTGGGGGGAAAGATAGAAACGGATACTTATGTAAAGTCATTAGAGGAATTGCCATCGGCACGTGCTGTTTTGTTTGATATCACACCAAAACAGCTGCTGCAGATAGCCGGGCATAAGTTTTCATCTATTTATAAATGGCAGTTAGAACGTTACCGCTATGGTATGGGTGTTTATAAAATAGATTGGGCTTTAAATGAGGCTATTCCTTTTATCTCCGAAGCTTGTAAAAAAGCGGGAACAGTGCATATAGGAAATACCCTGAACGAGATCCGCGATGCGGAACAGCAAACCTGGAGCGGCAAGCACCCCGATAAACCTTTTGTGTTACTGGCGCAACAAAGCCTGTTTGATGAAACACGCGCACCAAAAGGCAAGCATACGGCATGGGCATATTGCCACGTACCCGGCGGTTCTACCAGGAACATGACCGATGCTATAGAAAAGCAAATAGAACGTTATGCACCGGGTTTCAGAGATGTCATATTGGCCAAACATACTATGGACACCGTGCAGATGGAGGAATATAATCCCAACTATATTGGCGGTGATATTAACGGCGGTGTGATTGATCTGGGGCAGTTATTCACCAGGCCGGCCTTACGTTACTCGCCATATAAAACCTCGGAGAAAGGCATGTATATTTGCTCAGCCTCAACGCCGCCGGGTGGTGGTGTGCATGGTATGTGCGGATACTATGCCGCTAAAAAAGCATTAAAAGATATATTTGACATTACAGCGGATAGCGTAAATCCGACAGAAAAATAATTGAATGAAACTGAAAAACCTTACCTGCATCACAGCTTTACTTTTGATTATTAGCTTGCCCGGCATCGCGCAGCAAAAAAATAAATTCACCCCACAGCCAATTTTACTGGCTACTATTAAAAAGAATTTAGCTGACGCTGATGCACAGTATAAAGTATTGGCGAAAAATTTAAAACCCGGCGAGTTCCCCAAAACCTATCACCCGGAAACAAATAAGCAGGAAAATAGTAATTCGGGATGGTGGTGCAGCGGTTTCTATCCCGGTACGCTGCTGAATATCTACGAGGAAAATCACGACAAAGCCCTGTTAACCGAGGCCGACCGTATGCTGGCCGCTTTAGCCAAAGAGCAATACAATACCCATACCCACGATCTGGGTTTCATGATGTATTGCAGTTTCGGTAACGCCAACAGGCTTAATCCATCGCCAGAGTATAAACAGATCTTATTGAATAGCGCCAAATCGCTATCCACACGTTTTAATCCCAAAACGGGTACCATCAAATCATGGGATTCAAAACCATCCGACTTTTTGGTGATCATTGACAATATGATGAACCTGGAACTGCTGTTTTGGGCCACTAAAGAAACCGGAGATTCCAGCTATTATAAAATAGCGGTAACACACGCAAACACTACCATTAAAAATCATTACCGGCCAGATTATAGTTCCTATCACGTTATTAACTATGACGCCGAAACAGGCGCTGTAAAAGAAAAGAAAACCGCGCAGGGTTTCGCAAATGAATCGGCATGGGCAAGGGGGCAGGTATGGGGCTTATATGGCTTCACCGTTATGTACCGCGAAACAAAGGATAAAAAATATCTGGATCAGGCTAACAACATTGCCAAATTTGTATTGAACAACCCTAACCTTCCAGCTGATAAAATTCCCTATTGGGATTTTAATGCTACCAATATCCCCAATGCGCTGCGCGATGCATCTGCCGGTGCTATAATGGCCTCGGCATTACTGGAACTTTGCAGATACACAAACAAAACCGATGGTTTAAAGTATTTTAATACCGCGCAATCTATCATCAGAACATTGTCATCGCCTGCTTATAAGGCAGAACCCGGTACAAACGGAGGCTTTATTTTGCAACATAGCGTTGGCCATTTCCCTGCCGGGACAGAAATTGATGTGCCGCTTACTTATGCCGATTACTATTTTGTGGAAGCGATGAAAAGGTACCAGGCATTTGCCGTTAAATAACTATTTAACCACTCTTATTTTGATAACCAGTTTCTTTACAGGGCTGTTGCCGCCTGCACTCATATTGGCCTGATGGATCTCGCCGGGTAGAAATATGAAAAAGTTATTGGGTGTTGCCGTATAAAACTTTCCGTTGGTATAGTAATTTTCTACATCTTTTGTTTCATCGTAAGGCTTGGTCACTTTTAAAACATCAACAGTAACAATCCCTATCTTTT
>NZ_JAQBOI010000326.1 GCF_028288105.1 Mucilaginibacter sp.
AATAAACCGGCAATAGCTTTACCAATACCTGTTGATGCGCCGGTTACTATAATTGTTTGTTGTTTCATGATCTTTTTTTAAGAATTGTCATTTAAATTATCTTTTAGCTGTTATCCCTTTTTCGCGGAGTACAGATACCTGTTCGCCTGCATAACCCCAGTCATCCAGTTCAATTTCCTGTATAACTACATGGGTTAGTTTTGGGTCTTTATCCAATACTTCGGTGATCAGTTTGGTTACTCCTGCAATAAGGGTTTGTTTTTGTTCGCGGGTAACACCTTCGCGGGTTACTTCAATTTTTACGTATGGCATGGCTTTTAAATTAAAAAGTGGATTCTGCGGTTAATTTCACATCAAGTTCAAACTCATTATAAATGAGTGTATCGCCCAGGTTTGTAAAAAAGTTACCAGAACGAAACTTCATGTTGTATTTGGTACGGTCTACCACTATTTTGCCTGATGAGGTAATTACATCATCTGTTATCACCACATCTGCAAGGAAGCTAACGGGATGGGTGATGCCTTTGATGGTTAAATCACCACTAATTACGTATTTGCTATCGTCGATGCTATTGGCATTAGTAATAGTAAATAGTGCTTCAGGAAAGCTGTCTGCAGCGAAAAAATCTTCAGAGAACAGGTGGCCTGCAAACTGATCGTTAGTAGCCTGGTCTGTAATATCCAGAATTTTAATAGAGGTAGTGTCGATGATAAAATTTCCGCCGAAGAGCTTGCCGTTATCAAGAACAAGTGTGCCTGTTTTAATGGAGATAGTACCATTATGCGCGCCGGTCACTTTTTTGCCGGTCCAATCGATGTTGCTTTTTGTAGTTGCAACTTTAAAATTTTTAGTTTCCATTTCTTTATGTTATCAATCGTTAATGATTTGATAAAACAAATGTCGGCAGGAAACCGGAGGTGCCTACGTGATGTATATCACATTCTGCAAAGATTATTTATGAGCGTGATAAAGCCTGCTTAATGTTTCCCTGGAAACGCCCAGATAAGCGGCTATGAGGTGTTTAGGAACCAGGTTATAAAGCTGGGGATATAAGGATAGCAGCTCTTCATAACGGGCTTTGGTATCGTTATTCATAAACGATAACAGCCTTTTTTGTGAAGCCAGGTATCCCCGGTTTGTTCGCCAGCGAAAAAAGTGTTCGGCCTGGTGCAGCTCGTTACATATTTTTTCACGATCATGATTGGAGAGGCAAAGCACCTCGGCATCGGTGATACAATCTATACTGATGGTAGCCCTGGTATGGTTGTACAAAGCGCCATAATCAGATGTCCACCAGGTGGGCATGGCAAATTGCAGAATGTACATTTTAATCTCATCGTTAATGAAAAAGGCTTTTAGGCAGCCCGAGATAACAAAGTATTCGTTGTCTACTTTATCGCCCTCGCTAATTACTACCTGCCCTTTTTTGTAAGATTGAGCTTTGAAATGCGAAAAAAGATAATCAAACTGCTCATCGGTTAGGGTGGCTGTTTTGGCGATATGCTGTTTTAGTATTTCTTTAGCATCCATTGTTGCTACCTGTTTTCGAGCCAATTTAAAAAATTGCTGGTTTTTTCTTTTCCAATTAACAGTTTATCGGGACTTGGGATAGTGAGCGTGACAAATAGTTTCCTGTCAAAATAATGCTCTACTTCTTTAACGGCACTAAAATTAATGAGATATTGCCGGTTTAGCCTGAAAAATTGCTTGGAAGAGAGCATGCTTTGTACCTGATCAAGCGATTGAGCAAGTGAATACTCCTGCTGTTGAAAGGTCATGATAGTAGACGAGTCATTCCGGATATAAATAAAGGCGATCTGGTCTGTTTGTACAGTAGTGTATTTATTGTTCTTAAAAACCAGGAAGCTTTTTTTTCCCTCATCGGGCCCCAGCTTTTTTAATAGCTCATCCAGATCGGGCTGTGTGTTTTGCTGGAAAAAGTTTTTAAAGTTGTCAACCTTTTCAAAGGCATCATTTAGTTCTTTTTCTGAAAAAGGTTTTAATATATAGTCAATACCATTAGCCTTAATAGCATCCATTGTGTATTCGCCATATGCGGTGCAAAATACAATAGGGCAATGAATTTTAACCGACTTAAAGATCTCAAAGCTTAATCCATCGGAAAGTTGAATATCCATAAAAATAAGATCAGGTTCTTCATTTTCAGAGAGATAGTTAACGGCGCTTTCAATGCTTTGTAACTGTGCCGTGATTTTTGCTGTCGGCCTTATTTTAGTAATAAGGTTGGCCAGCGACTTTGCTGCTTTGATCTCGTCTTCAATTATTACGATTTTCATGTATGATAGGAAGCTTTATTCTGAACGATGTTTCTCCGAGCTGAATTTCGACTTTTTTATCTAAAAAGTGTGTATAACGCTGATTAATGTTTTCAAGGCCCAGTCCGGTAGACGCTTCGGGGGTTCTTTTCAGTTGCAGATGATTTTCAACCACAATGGAATCGACTTCTGAATAGAGCTTAATTTGCAGCGGACGATCTAAAGATACGATGTTGTGTTTGATGCAATTTTCAATTAAAAGTTGTAGCGTAAAAGGCGGTATAAAAGATTGATACTGATCCCTATCAATATTAATAGAAAGATCGATGCCCTCCTCAAAGCGGGCTTTTAACAAAAATATATAAGCATCCAATATTTCCAACTCTTCAGAAAGTTTGATCAGGTCCATTTTCCGGCTTTCAAGCGTGAACCGGTAAAAATCCGACAGTTTTAAAATAAAATCTACGCTGTGGGCATCATTGCTTTCCACCATATATTTTAAGGTGTTTAAGCTGTTAAATAAAAAATGTGGGTTTACCTGTTGTTTAAGCAGTTCGTATTGCGCGCCCAGGTTGGCGGCTTTGGTACGTTCCAGCTCAATACCTACCTGCTGATTTTGGGAACTTTGGTACACCAGGTGTACAAACATGTAAAACATAACGTTCACCAGGATACCCCTTACCTCGAACATCAGCATTACCGGGCCAAAATTAATGTGCGATAGCAAATACTGCTGAATGCAGGCTAAAATAAACATCACTACTATTCCTAAAACCAAGCCTTTAACTAAGCGTGTGGTGGAAAAACCATTGGCAGCATCGCGCGATGAAAATGCAGGGAGTGTTTTGATATTATAATACCATATAAAAAGCGCGAATAAAAATGTTACGGTCGAATCTACAAGTGCTTCATAAGGATTAAAATGCCGCTCGGCAATTTTGGGGACAGACATAAGTGCACCCAGAAACAGAGAGCTTAACCAAATTATTTTATTCGAGATCTTAAATGTTTTCTTTTTCATAGCATGTGTAATCAAATATAGCATTCAAATAATGATAGCCTATCAAAACCCGGTGCTGTTACTAATTTATGGTATGAAAAGAATGCTACACCATATATAATACGTGAACCGGACAATATTAAAGCTGAGGCAGGCATTTGAGCCATTTTCATATTCTGATCTCTAAAATCTTCTCTATAATGGATGGGTTTGAGGCCGTTCCGGTTCAACTCTTAATTTGTCCACCTCCTGCTATAGTATGTCCGCCTGGGCCATTTTTAGCTAATTGATCGGCCGTTTTCAAGGTAAATTTGACTAACAAATAAAAAAAGAAACATGAAAACTATAAAATCTTTAGGACTATCAGCTTGCTTTATGACCATATTAGGGCTTGCCGCTTGTGGGCAAAATAACGGATCAACTAAAAAAGACACCGCGAAAATTAGTGGGAAAGGCTTTGCAGTATTAGAGCTATTTACATCAGAAGGTTGCTCGAGCTGTCCACCAGCCGACGAGTTACTGGCCAAAATACAGAAAGAGGCCCAAGGCAAAGACATTTATTTATTGGCTTACCATGTTGATTATTGGGACAGATTGGGTTGGAAAGATGTATTCAGCAACGCCGAGTATTCAAAAAGACAAGAGCAATACGGGCGCTGGTTTAATTTATCACAAATTTATACGCCGCAGCTTATTGTAAATGGCAAAGCCGAGTTTGTAGGATCAAACGAGGCTGCTATTCGTAATGCCATATCAGACCAGTTATCAACCAAGGCAAATGTAAACCTGGTACTTCATGCACAGCCGGATGGCGGCGGGCTTAAGGTACATTACCAGGCAAGCAATATTGTAAAAGGTAGTAATTTATTGATTGCCGTAGTGCAAAAAAATGCTCAAAGTAAAGTGGAACGCGGCGAAAATGCAGGTAATACACTATCGCATGTGCAGATTGTTCGTAAAGTACAAAATGAGCCTTTAAGTGCCACCGGTGAGGGTAGCAGCATAGTTGAATTACCAAAAGGGTTTGATACCCAAAATTGGGAAGTATTGGGGTTGATACAGGATCAAAGCAATGGTGAAATTTTAGGAGCTGCCAAAGCTGACCTGGGCGTTAACGCTAATGCAAAAAAATAATATCCACCATATTAATAAAGGAAATCATGAACAAGTTTAGTAAATACGGGCAAAGCAGACTACTTATAGGCTTAGTTTCAATGCTATCTATGTCATTTGCTACCAGTGCTGTTGTTGAAAGCAATCCGCAAAGCTGCGGAATGATCAGCACCATCAAAAAGAAGAAGAAAAATAACGATCTGATAGATGAAGATTTTTTGTCAACAGATCATACAATCAAATCTTAACAACAAATATCATGAAAACAATATTCGCATTTGCTGCAGGGCTGCTTTTTAGTCTATCAGCCAGCAGTCAAATTTTAAAACCCGTTAAATGGAGTTACGCGGCCAAAAAAACTTCGGCAACAGAAGCTACTGTTTTGATCAAGGCAACTATGGGCGATGGCTGGCATATCTATGCGCAAAAGCTACCAGAAGGTGGGCCTTTAAAAACAACCTTCGCTTTTGCCGCTGACAAATCGTTCAGTTTAAAAGGGAAGGTTGCTGAGCCAAAACCGCTCACCAAGTTTGAAAAAGTTTTTGGCAGTAATGTTAACTACTTTGAAAAGGAAGTAATATTTCAGCAAAAGATAAAACTGACTGGTGGAGGAACAATTGTTAAAGGGACCGTTGAATTTATGATCTGCAGCGATAAACAATGCCTTCCGCCACAAACAATAGATTTTTCAATTCCTGTTAGTTAAGGAATTATTAGTTAAGAAGTAAAACACAAAGGGGAGCTGTCATGGTTCCTCTTTTTTTATTGATTTTATATGCAACAAGGCAATCCCATGTGTTTGATTTTGTCCGGTTCAGGCTTTGTTTTGTCTAATTCAACTAAATGATTCTTTTAAACAGGTGCCTGCGGGGATATTTTTATATAAAAACCAGGTAAAATGAAACTCACTACACGAAAAAAAACCATTGCCGCATTTATTACAATAGCCTTAACTGCCATAGTAATTGTATCTGTAAATTCCAGTATTGTAACTAACCCGCCTGTTACCGGCGAAGTTGAGGTGCCATTGCAGGTAAAGCAAATATTTGAGCGTGCCTGCTTCAGTTGCCATTCTAACAAAACCAACCTGAGCTGGTTTGATAAATTACCTGTAGTATCTTCTATAGTGGCCCATGACGTTACCGAAGCCAGAAAACGGTTTAACTTTTCAGAATGGGATAAGCTATCGCCGGTTGATAAAAAAGCAACCCTTTGGGAAATTTACAACATGGTTAATGCGGGTAAGATGCCCCTCAGATCTTATACAGCTATACACCCGGAAGCAAAGGTTTCAAAAGCAGATATTTCCATTCTGAAAGATTACCTCAACACTTTAAAAGTAAGCCATATCAATGATACTGCTATAGCGCATGAAACAATAATTCAGCGGCTTCAATGGCAAAAGCAACAAGTTGCCGCCGATACCCTGCATGTTTCTGCCAATGGTATAACATATATGCCCGAATACCGTAACTGGCAAGTTATGAGCACCACATCGCGTTTTGATAATGGTACAATGCGCATTATGTATGCAAACCCTATAGCTTACCAGGCTATAAAGAGCAAGAACATTAACCCATGGCCAAACGGTTCTGTAATAGCAAAAGTAGTTTGGGAAAAACGGGAAGACAGTGAGGGCAATGTACACCCGGGGAAATTTGTAAATATCCAATACATGATAAGGGATAACGATAAATATAAAGATACCGAGGGGTGGGGATTTGCAAGGTTTGATACCCCTAAATTGAAACCCTATGGTACAATATTAAGCTTTAAGAAATGTATTGCCTGCCACCAGGTGGTAAAAAAAACGGGATTTGTATTTGATCTGTCCACTAAAAATTAATCAGCTAAACATAACATATATGAAAACTTATATTCTGCACCTATTAGGAGCATCCCTGGCAATTATTGCGTTAAGTGGTTGCACAAATGATAGTAAAAAAGTTACTCTCAGAGAGTTTGAATTTAACGATAGCGGTTTAAAGGTAATTACCAGCTATGTAAACGAAAAGGCAGGTACTATGTCAATCCTGTATGGTAACGAAGCTGCTTTAAATTATAGCATAAAAGGAAACGGCGAGCACGTAACAGGCGAAGTTTTTAAGCAGGTTACATTTAAGCAGCAAGCCCATGAGTTTTGGTACGGAAGCAGAATTAATGGCGCATTACAGCAGGTAGAAACCATAAATACCGTACTACAGGGGGCAAACGTAATTCCAGTGTATGCTATTCAACATTACGGGCCAAACACTGCTAAAGCCGAAGATAGATCGGCACGAATAAAGTTTATTCTTAGTCAGCAAGCATCTGTGTTTCCGTGATTGAATGTTAAAAAATCCGGGTATTAAAAGCAAGTTAATCACTTGCTTTTTTTGTGCTTTAGTTTTTGGGTTGATGCTTGATTAAAGTAAAGAAAGAGGGTGTTTTACCCTACTGGATATTGTCATTACCCGGCCAATATAATATTAACCAGAGCTTTTGAATAGCGTCAGAGCTATCAATATTGACGCACCGAACGTATGTTATGCATACCGGTAATATTGTATCAGGAGGAATCACTACTAACAACAAAAGGAGGAAAGAATTGACAATTCTTTCCTCCTTTGCTTTGAAATTGATCCTTGTTCGGCGTTTACTTTTTAGAAGTTGCTGCTGCTTCAATAACGGCTAATACTTCTTTAGGGTGAGAGAACATAACCACATGGCTCGATTCAATTTCTGTGGTTTTAGCATTGATTCGTTTGGCCATAAAACGTTGTAAGTCGGGGTTTATAGCCCTGTCATTTTTTGTAACAATAAACCAGCTGGGTTTTTGTTTCCATGCAGGGGCTTCGCTTTTATCACCAAAAATAGATTGAGAAGCGGGTTTTTGTGTAGCGAAGATCAAGCCTTGTTGTTTTGCGTTTAGGTCCTGGGCAAAAACATCTTTTACGCCATCTTTAGATAGATATAAAAAGCCGCCTGTGGGCACTAAATACTTGGATAGTGTTGTCGCCGGTGCATTGGCAGATAAGGTAGGGATAGTTTCCCCGGCATCAGGCGCAAAGGCTGCAATGTATACCAGTGCTGTTACTTTAGGGTCGTTACCGGCTTGTGTAATTACAAAACCACCCCACGAGTGTCCAACTAATATAACATTCCCCGGCGCTTGCTCTATTGCCCTTTTAGTAGCGGCAACATCGTCGGCCAGCGAGGTTAAGGGGTTTTGTACGGATAGTACGTTATATCCTTCTGCTTGTAAGGCGCTGATCTGATCTGTCCAGCCCGAACCATCGGCCCATACACCATGTACAAAAATAATAGTTGGTTTTGCGGCAGAAGGTGCCTGTGCATATATGTTTGCTGATCCCAGCAACGCCAGGATAAAAAATGATAGAATTTTTAAAGTTCTCATTGTGGAATGTTGTTAAGTTTTTTGTTTTTATTAAGGTTTGTTAACCGTGTGATCGTATTATATCTCAATAAGAAGTGATTGATAAAATATGTTATTGAACAAAAATGCCCGCTCGTATTTATCGGCGGGCTATTTCTGTGAAGGCATTTATTAGATAATATTTAGCTCTACATTGATATTGCCTCTTGTTGCTTTAGAGTACGGACAGGTTTGGTGAGCAGCTTCTGCAAGGGCCTGGGCTACTTCGCGGTCTATACCTGGCAGGCTAATGTTAAGGCGTGCCTGAAGGAAATATTCTCCATCTACGTTACATAAATCTATTTCAGCATCAATAGCGCGGTCGGCCGGAAGAGCGATCTTCATTTTGGCCGCTGCAATGCCCATTGCGCCTATGAAACATGCTGACCAGCCAGCTGCGAATAATTGCTCTGGATTGGTACCGGTACCTGATGTGCCCGGAGATGAAAGCTTAATGTCAAGACGGCCATCTGAAGTACGTGATGCGCCTTCACGGCCACCTGTTGTGTGAGTTTTGGCTGTGTATAAGGCTTTTACGGTTTGGGGGGTGTTTGTTGTAGTTTCCATTGTTTTAAATTTTATGTTTTTGTTTTTAATTGTTTGAATTGATAGGTCAAAGATACCCTCATACCGGGCTGTGGCCTATCACCAAATAGGTTAAGTGGACTAAATTGATGTTGAACTGGTCATTTTTAAATCTGAATTATTTCCGGTTAATCGCGTTCAGTTCCCTGTATTACTTAGCGTAGCCATCAACTTCTATAACAGCATCGGCAAAGGCCTTTGGAGCCTCCTGAGGCAGATTGTGCCCGGAACCTTTGATAATACGATGCGTGCGTTTTTCCGAGAATTTTTTTGCATAAGATGTGCCGTCTGTAGCAGGGGCAACACCATCCGAATCGCCATCAAGCGTAATTGCAGGCACAGTAATAACCGGGCCTTCGGCAAGTCTTTTTTCCAGCGCATCGTATCTCGACTCGCCTTTAGCAATGCTTAACCTCCAGCGGTAATTGTGTATCACAATATTAACGTGGTCCGGGTTGTTAAATGCTGCTGCTGTACGGTCGAAGGTGGCATCATCAAAGTCCCATTTAGGGGAAACGGTTTGCCAGATGAGCTTATTAAAATCGTGTCGGTTAGCTTCATAGCCTGCACGGCCGCGTTCTGTGGCAAAGTAATACTGGTACCACCATCCGCGTTCGGCAATCGGGGGCAATGGCTGTTTGTTGCGCTCCAGGTTGTTAATAAGATAGCCATTCACCGAAACAATGCCTTTGCAACGCTCGGGCCAAAGCGCAGCGATAACGCAGGCTGTGCGTGCGCCCCAATCATAACCGGCAAGGATAGCCTTTTGTATTTTTAGTGCATCCATTAATGCGATAATATCTTCGGCAACTGCTGCCTGCTGGCCGTTTCTGAATGTGCCGGCCGAAAGAAAAGTGGTTGTACCATGCCCGCGCAAATACGGAACAATAACCCTGTAACCTTCTGCAGCCAATAAGGGGGCAACATCTACAAAGCTGTGAATATCATATGGCCAGCCATGCAAAAGAATCACAGCGGGGCCATTGGCAGGGCCTGCTTCAGCATAGCCAACATTTAGTAGGCCGGCATTAATTTGTTTAATGGTACCGAATGATGTGTTTGTTCCGCTTTTGATTAAGTTATTACCTGCTGCTTGGGTCTTAACGGTTTGTGCATTAGCTGAACCCGTCATAGCAAGCGGGCCAGCGGTAATGGCGATGGCCGCGGTGCTTATAAAACGGCGGCGATCAAATTTAAGTTCTTCAGACATGTTTGTATTTATTATATATAGGGTTGTTTGTTGGGTATCTTTCTTTGATTTTTAGATCAGTATTGCAGCGGTTGACATGCAAAAACGACGCACATAATATGTGCGCCGTTTTTAATATTTATCGTAATGTTTTGAAAGCTGCACGAAGCTCTTCAGCAAATAGCTGTGGTTCTTCCCATTGTGCAAAGTGACCGCCTTTATTTACCTC
>NZ_JAQBOI010000020.1 GCF_028288105.1 Mucilaginibacter sp.
CATCCCCAAACGGGAACTGCTGCTGCACCAGGCCTTTGCCAAATGAACGCCGGCCTACAATAGTTGCCCTGTCCAGATCCTGCAATGCACCTGCCAGTATCTCACTTGCCGAAGCCGAATATTCGTCAATAATAACGGTAAGCGCGCCTTTTTCATAACTACCCGAGTCTGTGGCGAAATAGTCGGTTCGTGGTTCGTGACTGCCTTGTGTGTAAACTATCAGTTTGCCCTTTGGCAAAAACTCATCGGCCATTGCAGTAGCAGTGTTTAGATACCCGCCGCCATTGCCGCGCAGGTCGAGCACCAGTTTTTGCATGCCATCAGCTTGCAGTTTCTTTAGCGCGTTTCTGAAATCGTTATCAGTGGTTGATGCAAACTTGCTTATCTTAACATAACCCGCATCGCCAACCGTATAGGCCGCATCCAGGCTGCTCAATGTAACCCTATCGCGTTTTATAGGAAAGTCCTGCAGTATCTTAGATTGATTTCGGGAAATACCAAGCGTAATTTGGGTGTCCTTATCGCCTCTGAAGGTTTTACTGATGCGTTGAACAGTAAGTTTGGTGCCTGAAAAAGGCTCGCCGTCTACATTTATTACCCTGTCGCCGGCCATAATACCCGCCTTAGCAGCCGGGCCATCAGTATTAACCTGGGTAATCACCAGGGTATCGCGCAGCAACTGATATTCTAAGCCTATGCCATTAAAACCGCCTTCCAGTCGCTCGTTAATAGAACGTGCCTGTTGTGCAGGCAAATAAACCGAATGCGGATCAAGGTTTTGCAGCATGTCGTTAACGGTAACACCTTCAACGCTGTCTGTATTAACCGAGTCTACATATTTGTTACTCACCAGGTAAAGCACCCGTGATATTTTATCCGGGCCCGAAAAATTAAGCCCAAGCTTGCGCCCCACCATATTATCATTGCTGATAAGTAAACCGATAGTAACACCTATCAATATCAAGATCAATGTCCTAAAAATAATTCCCGCCGTTCTTTTCATCTATACTTTAGCCATACAAAGCTAATAATTAGCAGCTATTGCTAATAATTTATATCACCTTCGTTGCTTTGATGTTTTTTACTCAATTTTGTTAAAAATTTATTGCCAAAACATGGAAATAAACACAGAAAAGGATTCCAACTATAACGGCCTCGAAAACATGTCTGTATTGGAACTTCTTCAGAATATAAACAACGAAGATAAAACTGTGGCATTTGCTGTTGAGAAAGCTTTGCCGCAGATAGAAAAACTGGCAACCATAGTTACCGAGCGTATGCGTAATGGCGGCAGGTTGTTCTACATTGGTGCCGGTACCAGCGGCAGGTTGGGCGTGGTAGATGCTTCTGAGTGCCCGCCAACATTCGGCGTTCCGTTTGATTGGGTGGTTGGCATTATAGCAGGTGGCGATACAGCTATCCGCAAAGCGGTAGAATTTGCCGAGGATAACCGCGAGCAAGCATGGAGAGACCTGCAGGTGTTTGATATTAACGAAAAGGATGTGGTTGTAGGTATAGCGGCATCGGGCACTACGCCTTACGTTATCGGCGGTTTAAAAACCGCTAACAAGCATAATATTGCTACCGGTTGCATTGTATGTAACGCGGGGAGCCCCGTGGCCGCCGAAGCTAAATACCCTGTTGAAGTAGTAACAGGCCCCGAGTTTGTTACCGGCAGTACCCGTATGAAAGCAGGTACCGCGCAGAAGCTGGTTTTAAATATGCTAAGCACAAGTGTAATGATACAACTGGGCCGTGTAAAGGGTAATAAAATGGTGGATATGCAGTTATCCAATAATAAGCTGGTACACCGCGGTACCCGTATGGTAATGACCGAAACAGGCCTGCCTGAAAACGAGGCGGCTGAGCTTTTGAAACAACACGGAAGCGTACGTAAAGCGGTGGAAGCTTTTAATAAGTAAAGAGGAACGCCAAACGGTTTTTGAATTTTTACTTTTGATTTTTGAATTTAACCAATGCACGAAATAGAACCATATTACCGCTGGCGGGATGACTACGTAGCATCTGAGGATGAATATTCTCCTTTTTATGCAACACAGTATAATGAATTTGAGTTTGATAAGCAGATATATAACTATTTGCTGCACCCGCAATGGGATTCGTTCGGGTCCAACACCCTGTACCTAAAAGTTTTGTATGTTGATTATGAACGGGGCTACAGTATTATTGAATTTATAGGCGAATGGAACGATGCCATTAACAACGATATTATGCTGATGAAGCGCGAGCTGATTGAGCTGATGATAGACCAGGGCGTAAACCAGTTTATATTGATAGGCGAGAACGTGCTTAACTTCCATTTTTCTGACGATAGCTATTATGAAGAATGGTTTCAGGAGGTTGAGGATGGCTGGATAGCCGGGGTGAATTTCCAGGAGCATGTTATACGCGAGTTTAAGAGCGCCAATATCGATTACTATATTAACTTTGGCGGGCAACTGGATGAGCTTAACTGGCGTGCCTTAAAACCTTTACAAGTATTTAAAAAGGTGGAAGAGCAATTGCAGAAGCGGTTAAATTAAAAAATTCACATCGTATTGTAAGCTTTACTAAGCATACAACTTTTATAACCATTACAACGTTTTTACTTATATTCGTACAAATAATTTCTAAAAATAAATGGAAACCAAAACTCACGATTACGTTTACGAAAACGTAAGTTATGTTGAAAATCCCGAAGCATCACGCAAATTCATAGCTAATGTATTTGTTTGGATGTTTGTTGCATTAGGTATATCATCCCTTTGCACCTATACTTTTGCTTTTATACCCGAACTATCGGGTTTGTTGCGCGATACCGAAACAGGCCGTAATAATATTTTTGGCACCATAACCATGTTTGCCCCGCTTATTTTAGTACTGATCTTATCAAGCCGCATCAATAAAATGAGTATCGTAACCGCGGCTATTGTTTTTATAGCTTTTTCGGCTATTATGGGCATAAGTATTAGCTATATATTTTACCTGTACAGCTTCGGTACGATATCAACCGCATTTATAACTGCATCTGTTGTATTTGGTGTTATGGCAATTGGTGGTTATACTACCAACCAGGACCTTACCAAGTTTGGTTCTATCCTGATCATGTTGCTAATAGGCGGTATTATTGCTACGGTTTTAAACTTATTTATCTTCCGTAGCGGTAGTTTTAGTCTTTTGATCAGCTATGTATTGGTTGCCGTATTTGTTGGCTTAACCGCATATGATGTGCAAAAACTGAAACGCATTGGCGCCGGTATTGAATATGGTAGTGCCGAAGGTAAAAAAACTGCCATTATGGGTGCCTTAACCCTTTATCTTGATTTTATTAACCTATTTCTGTTATTGCTACGCATATTTGGCGGTAACAGAAGATAAATTAATATCTTAACGAAACTGAAAGCCGCCTTAACAGCGGCTTTTTTTGTTGCAAAGAGGTTCGGCTAAAGCCGGATTGTCCTTGCCTGTTATCCGTCCCATAAATGGGGCGGCAATGAATTGGCAAATTGTCTCGTATCTGGGTCATTAGCCAACTGGTCAACCTTATTAGATAACACTAACTGAATTGCATCTCTTATTTCTTTTGTGGCTTTCGCCTACCACCTGTCTTTTGCTGTCCTTTTTGAAATATTGTAATTAGTATCTTTTGTACTAGTATATATTATGTTTTGATAACGATATTTGGTTTGGTAGCTTTACGCTAACCAAAACTTATTACGAATGAAGAAATTAACAGCTTCACTAGTCATTGTACTATTTACTTTGACCGCACTCGCTCAAAATCAGGCAAATAAAACTGATGGTGTTAAGACTGAACGAACTGAATCATCTACTTACCGCCTATTCCCAACTGTAAACATGTGGACTTTTATTAAACTCAATACTCGAACTGGGCAAATGTGGCAAGTGCAATACGATGTTAAAGAAAATAACCGGGGTGAATACAGATTAAATCCCTTATCCCTTGTCACTAAAGAAGAAGAAACCAATGGAAGGTTTATTCTCTATCCAACTCAAAATAGTTATAACTTTATTCTCCTTGACCAACTTGATGGTGGGTTATGGCAAGTTCAATGGTCGATTGAGCCAGAGAAAAGACTTTTACTCAAAATGAATTAATTCATATTTGCTGTATGCAAAACTTATCAATATTTGAAATGCATCTCTAATACATTTTCAAAGGTTGCTACCAATGCACAACCCTCAATCATTTTAGTGAAAATGAAAAAGCCAAGCACATAATTGCCTTTGACTTAAGCCAAAGGGGTTCCAAGTGGAGCAAATAGGCTTTAGCCAAACAGCACAGTAATATACGCTTGCACTTTACAACATTATTATTCATCTTTGTAACGCTTATGGAGAAAGACGGAGGGATTAGACCCTGCGATGTCTTAGCAACCTGTTACTTAACAAGGTGCTACATTCTACTCAGACCAATTGAATGGTTTGGGACAGATAAGTGAAAGTCAATATTATACCCGACTTTTCGAGATAAGCTATATACAGTTTGCAGTTTTGAGTAAGCAGTTTGCAGTGTTTTCGCTGTGCCTTGTTTGCAAAACTGCCCATTGTTAATTGGCAACTGCCTACTGATAAAAATGGACATTAGAAAAGAATTACAGAAACGCATATTGGTTATTGACGGAGCTATGGGTACCATGATTCAAAGGTACGAGCTCACCGAGGAAGATTTTCGTGGGGAGCGTTTCCGTGACCATGCATCTGACCTTAAAGGAAATAACGACCTGCTGAACATAACCCGCCCGGATGTGATCAAGGCTATCCATGCCGAATATTTGGATGCCGGGGCGGATATTATCGAAACCAACACTTTCAGTACACAACGCATATCACTGGCTGATTATCACCTGGAAGAACTTGACTACGAACTAAGCTACGAAGGTGCCCGCATAGCCCGCGAAGTTGCAGATGAGTATACCAAAAAGAACCCATCAAAACCACGTTTTGTAGCAGGTGCTGTTGGTCCAACAAACCGTACGGCATCCCTGTCGCCAGATGTGAACGACCCGGGTTACCGCGCCGTTACCTTTGATGATCTGGCCGAAGCTTATTATGAGCAGGTGCGTGGTTTGGTAGATGGCGGTTCAGATCTGCTATTGGTTGAAACCATATTTGATACATTAAATGCAAAAGCGGCATTGTTCGCTATTCAACGGTATAAAGACGAGTGCAAGGCTGCCGGTAAAGATTACCCTGCCTTTAGGGAAACAGGTGGTATCATGATATCGGGTACTATTACCGATGCATCGGGTCGTACCCTTTCTGGCCAAACAGTAGAGGCTTTCTGGAACTCTATCAGTCATGCCAACCTGCTATCAGTAGGACTGAATTGCGCTTTAGGCGCCCGCGAAATGAGGCCGCACTTAGAAGAACTTTCTGATAAAGCGGGTGTATTTATCTCCGCTTATCCAAATGCTGGTTTGCCAAACGAGTTTGGTGCATATGATGAAACCCCGCACGAAACCGCCCACCAGGTTGATGATTTTATAAAAGCCGGACTGGTAAATATTGTAGGAGGTTGCTGTGGCACTACGCCGGAGCATATTAAATGCATTGCTGACAAAGCTGCGAAGTATTCCCCAAGGCAATTGCCGGAGATCGAACCTTACCTGCGCTTAAGCGGACTGGAAGCGGTAACCCTTACGCCCGAAACTAACTTTGTAAATATTGGCGAGCGTACCAATATTACCGGCTCACCAAAATTCTCCAAACTTATCCTTGCCGAAGATTACGAGGCAGCCCTTACCGTTGCCCTGCAACAGGTAGAAGGCGGTG
>NZ_JAQBOI010000048.1 GCF_028288105.1 Mucilaginibacter sp.
GCTTGCATGGGGCCATGCCTGTTGATGGTATACTGGCCGACCTGGGCGTATCATCATATCAGTTTGATCAGGCCGAGCGCGGGTTTTCAATTCGTTTTGATGCTGAACTGGATATGCGCATGAACCAATCAGCCGAATTAAGCGCTAAAGAAATAGTTAACAATTATACCGAGGCCGAACTGCATCGCATTTTCGGTATTTACGGTGAGATACAAAACGCCAAATCATTAGCTAATACTATTGTAACCGCAAGGCTAAACGCCCCTATAGCTACTGTAGCCGATCTGAAAAATGCCATCGTGAATCGCATCCCGAAAGGAAAAGAAAATAAATACCTGGCGCAAGTGTTCCAGGCATTACGTATTGAAGTGAACCAAGAGCTTGAGGCATTGAAAGATTTTTTAATTCAAACGTCAGAGGTGTTGGAAACGGGCGGAAGGTTAGTAGTAATGTCATACCATTCGCTGGAAGACAGGCTGGTAAAAAATTTCATCGCCAAAGGCAAATTTAGCGGCGAGGTAGAGAAGGATCTATACGGGAATAACAACCGCCCGTTTGATGCGGTTAGTCGCGGTGCTATTATAGCAAGCGACGAAGAGATAAGTATGAATAATAGGGCACGTAGTGCTAAACTAAGAATAGCTGTAAAAAAATGACAAATCGTTTGCGTACAGAAATTCCGGAGGAAGAGTTAGAAGAGCAAAGACTTGTTGTGGAAGAGAAGCCTGTGAAGGAAATTCCCGATAACTTTTTAACGCAATTCTTAAAAAATGGGGTCATTACAACTGATGATGCTACCCATGCTTTGCCTTTTATATTGTACGTGGCTTTTTTG
This sequence comes from Mucilaginibacter sp., assembly GCF_028288105.1. Classification (GTDB taxonomy): domain Bacteria; phylum Bacteroidota; class Bacteroidia; order Sphingobacteriales; family Sphingobacteriaceae; genus Mucilaginibacter. Next base: position 836 of record NZ_JAQBOI010000048.1, read on the forward strand.
GGGATGTTATATATAGGTAACAGGCACTTATCTGAAAACAACATACGTGATATTGATAAAATAGGTAAAGAGGTTAAAGAGCTAAGCTGGGAGTATAAAAGCAGCAAAGCTGACCTGGCCTTTAAAAGTACATTGACCGAGGTGGCAAAGCGTGCCGATACATTAGGTATTAAGGAATCGCAGCAGCCGCCACAAAAGATAACGGTAAAGGAGGACGTACAGGAATGAGTATCAGAACCAACATACTGTTAAGGGTTTACCTTGCGTTTGGGTTGATCCTTCTGTTTGCAGCAGCGGTGTTATTCCAGCTTTGCCGTGTTCAATTTGTACAGGGTAAAAAATGGCAGGCCATGTCAAAAGTCCAGTCTACACGGTACAAAAATATTGAGGCGGCCAGGGGTAATATATTTTCGGTAGATGGCAGCCTGTTGGCAACATCAGTGCCGGAGTATGAGCTGCGTATGGATATGCTGGCCGGAGGTATAGAAAACGATAAGATCTTTAACGAAAAGATAGATTCGCTGGCCATGAAATTGTCCGGCTTTTTTGGCGATAAATCGGCACGCGAATATTCGAGGATCTTCCGCGATGCCCGCAAGGATAGTTCGCGCTATCAACTGGTTAGGCGCAAGGTTACTTATCACGAGTTAAAGGAGATCCGCAAATTCCCGATTTTTAATTTGGGTAAATATAAAGGCGGGTTAATTGTGGTGCAGCAAAATAAACGCATCAGGCCGTTCCGCTTTTTAGCAGAGCGTACCATTGGTTATAAAAATGAGAATGTGAAAAATGGTGTAGGCCTTGAAGGTGCATACGCCAGCTATATAAATGGCGAAAGTGGCAAACGTTTAGAGCGCCGTATGGCGGGTGGCGTTTGGATGCCGGTTAACGATGATGACGAGATAGCCCCAAAAGAAGGTGCTGATATTATATCAACCATTGATGTGAATATGCAGGATGTGGTGCAAACCGCCCTGGAAAAGCAGTTGATATTTACCAAGGCTGATCATGGTACAGCTATTTTAATGGAAGTAGCTACAGGAGAAGTAAGGGCTGTTGCCAATTACACCCGTATGCCCGATGGTACATTTAAAGAGAAGTTTAATTATGCTATTGCAGGTAACCAGGACCCGGGTTCTACTTTTAAACTGGCATCGTACATGGCCTTGCTGGAAGACAATAAGGTAGATACCGGCACTATGGTTAATACCGGTGAATATCCTATTCCGGGCCATCTTATTAAAGATTCGCACGGAAGCATTGGCCGGGTATCGGTAAAAAAAGCGTTCGAAAAGTCGTCAAACGCGGCAGTTGCTTACTTAGTGAACACCAGTTATAAAAATGATCAGTCGAAATTTACCGATCATTTATACGATTGGCATTTGAATGAAAAAATGCAACTGCAAATACCGGGCGAAGCACAGCCTGTAGTGAAAAACCCAGGCAACCGCAGTTGGAACAAAAACATGACCCTGCCACAAATGGCTTATGGTTACGAAATGCAGCTAACGCCATTAAAAATGTTAAGCTTTTATAATGCTGTTGCAAATAATGGTAAGCTGGTAACGCCGGTTTTTGTAAAAGAGATACGCAGGTTAGGTAATACGGTAGAGCGTTTTCAAACGCGCGTAGTAAATGAAAAAATATGCTCTGATGTAACGCTGAAAAAGATGCAGGAAATGCTGGAAGGCGTTGTTCTTGAGGGTAGTGGCAGAGAGTATGTTTATAACCCGCTATATAAAATAGCCGGTAAAACCGGTACCGCGCAAGTAGCAGATGCTAATAAGGGGTACAAAGCTAAAAAGCAATACCAGGCATCTTTTTGCGGGTACTTCCCGGCAGATCATCCAAAATATTCATTAATAGTGGTTATTAACGACCCTAAAAACGGTTACTATGCAGCATCCGTTTCGGGGCCTGCTTTCAGGGAAATTGCCGACAGGATCTATGCAAGCGATATGGAGGTGAACCAAACCCCTGCACATTTAATAGGTAATACAACGTTGCCCAAGTTTAAACAAGGCAACCTTAAAGCGCTTAAAAAGGTGTACGATAAATTGGGTGTAAAACCATTATATGCATCTGCTACGCCAAACGGAATTGATACCAGCAGTGGGATTGCTTTTGAGGATAATAAGTACAAAACAGGTACAGTACCAAATGTTACCGGCATGGGTTTAAGCGATGCGCTTTACTCTTTAGGAAATGCAGGTTATAAAGTAACGGTAAAAGGCAGCGGCACGGTCACCACGCAATCGGTAACCGGCGGAAGCCTTATACCTAAGGGTTCAAAAATAACAATAGAACTGCAATGAGATATTTGAGCGATATATTAGAGGGGGTGGCATTTACCGAACTGCAAGGAAGTGCTGATGTGGAAATATCTGCAGTTGTTTTCGACTCGCGACAGGTAGTGCCGGGTTGTATGTTTGTAGCCGTTAAAGGCACCGTTGTTGACGGGCACGATTACATCGAGCAAGCCATAAAAGATGGCGCAATCGCTATCATCTGCGAAGAATTACCTGCCCATACAGCCGGCGAAGTTGATTTTTTAATGGTGGCCAATTCTGCTAAAGCTTTGGCTACGCTTGCGGCTAACTTTTACGAAAACCCATCATCAAACCTCAAATTAGTTGGCGTTACCGGTACTAATGGTAAAACTACTATTGCTACATTATTATATAAGCTATTCCGCGATATGGGATATAAGTGCGGGTTGCTTTCAACTGTAGAGAACCAGGTGAACGGTCGCGTTATCCCTGCAACCCACACCACACCAGACCCGGTGGCGCTTAACAAGCTGCTGGCCGACATGGTGGACGAAGGCTGCGATTATTGCTTTATGGAAGTAAGCTCACATGCTATAGCGCAACACCGTATAGATGGTTTAAGCTTTTCGGGAGGGATCTTCTCTAATCTTACGCACGATCATTTAGATTATCACAAAACATTTGACAGCTATCTGAAAGCCAAAAAGGCATTTTTTGATAACCTGCCAAAAAGCGCTTTCGCTTTAACCAATGGCGATGATAAGAATGGTAATGTAATGCTGCAAAATACAGCGGCACATAAAAAAACATACGGCTTAAAAAGCATGGCCGATTATAAGGCCCGCATAGTAGAGAACCAGTTTGGTGGCCTGCTGCTGAATATTGATAATGAGGAAGTTTGGTTTAAACTGGTAGGCACATTTAATGCCTACAATTTATTAGCGGTTTATGCCACAGCCATGTTGCTGGAGCAGGATAGGTCGAAAGTACTGGTGAGCCTAAGTAAACTGACCGGTGCCGAAGGCAGGTTTGAATACATCGTAGCGCCAAACAAAGTAATAGGTATTGTTGATTATGCCCACACGCCGGATGCCGTGCAGAACGTGTTAAGCACAATTCACGATATCCGTAAGGGAAGCGAAAAAGTAATAACCGTTATTGGTTGCGGCGGCGACAGGGATAAAGCCAAGCGCCCGATTATGGCAAAGGTTGCAAGCGAGTGGAGCGATAAAGTGATCCTGACATCAGACAACCCGCGTACCGAAGACCCGGGCCAGATCATAAAAGATATGGAAGCAGGTATCGACCCGGCATTTAAACGCCACACCGTAAGCATTGCCGACAGGCGCGAGGCTATTAAAACCGCTTGCATGTTTGCGCATCCGGGAGATATTATTCTGCTTGCCGGTAAAGGCCACGAGAAATACCAGGAGATAAATGGTGTGAAAAACCACTTTGATGATATGGAAGAGTTGCTGGAACAATTTAAAGAAATGAAATAAAACTAAACTGATGTTATATTACCTCTTTAGTTATTTAAATAAAAACTACAGTATCCCGGGGATAGGTGTATTCCAATACATCACGTTCCGTATGGCTATGGCGGTAATAGTATCGTTATTGGTAACTACTGTTTATGGCCGCAGGCTGATAGATTATCTGCGTTTTAAGCAGGTTGGCGAAACCGTACGTAACCTGGGTTTAGAAGGCCAGATGCAAAAATCAGGTACACCAACAATGGGGGGTATCATTATCATATTAGGCATACTTATCCCAACACTTTTGTTTGCCAAACTTGATAATATCTACATCATAATGATGCTGGTTACCACTATTTGGTTAGGCCTTATAGGTTTCCTTGATGATTATATCAAAGTATTTAAAAAGAACAAAGAAGGCCTTGCAGGTAAGTTTAAAATAACCGGACAGGTTGGTTTGGCGCTTATTATTGGGTGGACTATGTATTTCCATACCAATATTACTATAAGGCAGGAAGTTAAACTGCCGGTTAAGTACGATGTGCCGGTTGATTTTCACATGCGCGGTGATAAGCCGGTTTATACGCAGGATGTAAAATCGACAAAAACCACCATGCCGTTCTACAAGAACAACGAGTTTGATTACGCCAAGGTATTAAAATTTATAGGGCACGGTTACGAGCAATACGCCCTGCTGGTATTTATGCTGTTTGTAATTGTAATTATAACAGCAGTATCAAACGGTGCAAATATTACTGATGGTATCGACGGATTGGCTACAGGTACATCTGCTATTATAGGATTAACATTAGCCATACTGGCTTACGTATCCGGTAACACGCTGATAGCTGATTACCTGAATATTATGTATATCCCCAACTCGGGCGAGCTGGTAATTTTTGCCGGCGCGTTTGTAGGGGCCTGTGTAGGTTTCCTTTGGTATAATTCGTACCCGGCTCAAGTGTTTATGGGCGATACGGGCAGTTTAGCGATAGGCGGTATCATAGCGGTGTTCGCCATTATTATCCGGAAGGAATTATTGGTGCCGGTACTATGCGGTGTATTCCTGGTGGAAAACCTGTCGGTAATTATGCAGGTAAGCTGGTTCAAATTTACCAAGAAACGATATGGGGAAGGCCGCAGGATCTTCCTGATGGCACCGTTGCATCACCATTATCAAAAGAAAGGCTTCCACGAATCCAAGATCGTAACCCGTTTCTGGATCATTTGCATTATGCTGGCTATAATAACGGTGATAACGCTGAAGCTGCGGTAAGAGAATCAAGAGTATAAGAATCAAGATACAAGACAAAAGAATAAGTGAACGATAACAAAGACATATCAACCCAAACAACTCCCTCTCCTTTGGAGAGGGCTGGGGTGAGGCTATGCATTCTTGGCGCCGGCGAAAGCGGTGTTGGGGCGGCATACCTGGCTTTGCAGCAGGGTTATGATGTTTTTGTTTCTGATTTTGGGCAGGTTGCAGATCATTACAAACAACAGTTGAAAGACTGGAATGTAAAGTTTGAAGAGAACGGCCATACCGAAGCCGAGATATTAAAAGCGGCTGAAGTGGTAAAGAGCCCGGGCATACCGGATAAAGCGCCAATTGTGAAAAAGCTGGTAGAGAACAACATCCCGGTGATATCCGAGATTGAGTTTGCAGGGCGCTACACCAATGCCAAAATGATATGTATAACAGGTTCTAACGGTAAAACAACCACCGCCAGCCTTACTTATCATATCCTTAAAAACGGCGGTTTAAATGTAGGCCTGGCAGGTAACATAGGCAAAAGCTTTGCTTACCAGGTGGCTACCGAAAAGTTTGAATACTACGTACTGGAGATAAGCAGCTTTATGCTGGATAATATGTATCAGTTTAAAGCGGATATAGCGGTATTACTGAATATTACACCCGACCATTTGGACAGGTACGATTACAAGCTGGAAAACTACGCGGCATCTAAATTCAGGATTACGCAGAACCAAACCGGTGCCGATCATTTTATTTATTGTGCAGATGATGAAGAGACAATAAAGGTGATGGAAGGAAAGAAGATTGAGGCGCAGCAATTGCCGTTCTCAATACAAAAAAAGATTACAAGGGGAGCATATCTCGATCAAGACAATATTGTCATAAACGTACACCAAGAACATTTTCAAATGTCAATTAATGAACTGGCCCTGCAGGGTAAGCACAACATCTACAACTCAATGGCTTCAGGTATTGTTGCCAAGGTGCTTGAGCTACGCAACGAAACGATGAGAGAGAGCATGGGTAACTTCCGGAACATTGAGCACAGACTGGAGTCGGTTGGAAAGATCTCGGGCATCAGCTTTATCAATGATTCTAAGGCTACCAACGTAAACTCTACCTGGTATGCGCTGGAAAGCATGACCAGTGATGTGATTTTAATATTGGGTGGCGTTGACAAAGGCAACGATTACAGTATGCTTAAATCATTGGTTAAGCAAAAGGTAAAAGCCATTGTGTGTTTAGGTAAAGATAACAAGCGCATTCATGATGCTTTTGAAGATGATGTGGAAGTGATAGTAAACACATCATCGGCAGCCGAAGCGGCACAGGTAGCATATCATTTAGCTACTAAAGGCGATACCGTATTGTTATCACCCGCTTGCGCAAGTTTCGATCTGTTTAAGAACTATGAAGATAGGGGCAAACAGTTTAAAGATGCTGTTAAGGAGTTGTAGTTAGCCCCACCCAAACCCTCCCCGAAGGAGAGGGCTTAAAAAGGCTAAATGAAAAAAGATTAACAATTAAATAAAAGTCTCCCCTATCGGGGGAGATTTAGAGGGGGCTTATGAATCAAATACTCAGTAACGTAAAAGGGGACCGCTGGATATGGCTTATCGTCATATTGCTTTCGGTTATATCATTGCTGGCTGTTTATAGCTCAACAGGCACGCTTGCCTATAAGCGTGGTGTTGGTGCCGAATCTATTTTGATGAAACACCTGGCCATGGTTATTGGCGGTATAGCGCTCATGTACATTTCGCACAGGCTGGATTACCGTTACTATGCCGGTATCTCAAAAATACTGATGGTTATTACTATCCCTTTATTGCTGTATACATTAATATTTGGTAACCATGTAAACGATGCCAGCAGGTGGATCTCTATCCCCGGTACAGGCTTAACTTTTCAAACATCCGATTTGGCTAAGCTGGCTTTAATTACCTACCTGGCACGTACGCTATCGCGTAAGCAGGAAAACATAAAGGATGTAAAAAACTCTTTCATCCCTATCATGGGTTCGGTTTGTGTGGTGTTTATATTGATCGCATTGGCTAACCTTTCAACCGCGTTGATGTTGTTTGGGGTAAGTATTTTATTGTTAATTATAGGCCGTATCAGTATTAAGCAAATTGCTGTGGTTTGTTTGGCAGGGGCGATTTTGTTAACCGGTGTTGTGCTTTTAGGTCCGCGCCGTACCACATACATTTCGCGGATCCACGCCTTTATGCACCCCGAACTGGCTAATCCAGATAAGTCGTTCCAGTCAGATCACTCTAAGATAGCTATTGCTACAGGTGGTATAATGGGGAAAGGCCCGGGTAACAGTACCGAGCGTAACTATTTACCGCACCCCTATTCGGATTTTATTTACGCAACCATTGTTGAAGAGTATGGTTTAATAGGAGGCTTCGCATTAGTAGCCATCTACCTGTTCCTGCTATATCGATGCATAAAAATTGTAACCAAAGCGCCAAAGGCATTTGGGGCATTATTAGCCGCAGGGTTAAGCTTTAGTTTAACTATACAGGCATTTGCCAACATGGCGGTGGCGGTGGGCTTAGGCCCGGTAACAGGGGTGCCCTTGCCGTTTGTAAGTATGGGTGGTACATCTATGCTGTTTACAAGTGTGGCGTTTGGTATTATACTATCGGTAAGCCGTGATATTGACGAACCGAAGAAAGTTGTAGTAGGCGAAATAAGTGTAGCGCAATAATTAGAAATAAGAATCAAGAACCAAGAGATAAGATAACAGGAATGGCAAAAAGAATAATCATAAGCGGCGGCGGTACAGGGGGGCATATCTTCCCGGCTATTGCTATTGCCAATGCTTTGAAAAAGCTTGATCCTGATACCGAGATCTTGTTTGTTGGCGCCAGCGGCCGTATGGAAATGGAAAAGGTTCCTGCGGCGGGTTATAAAATTATTGGGCTTGATATACAGGGCATACAACGTAAATCCCTTTGGAAGAACGTGATGTTCCCTATTAAGCTATTGAATAGTGTACGTAAGGCCATTAAGATCATAAAAGATTTTAAGCCCGATGCCGCGGTTGGTGTAGGTGGTTATGCTTCGGGGCCTTTATTATATGCGGCATCATTAAGAGGGATACCAACGCTGATACAGGAGCAAAACTCGTATGCGGGTATCACCAATAAATGGTTAGGTGCCAAGGCAAAAAAAATATGTGTGGCTTTTGATGGGATGGAGAAATTTTTCCCCTTTGATAAGATCATCAAAACCGGCAACCCTATTCGTAAGGAGTCGGTAAATATTGCCGGTAAACATATGCAGGCGCTGGAGCTTTACAAGCTGTCATCGTTCAAAAAAACAATACTGATAACCGGGGGCAGCCTTGGTGCACGTACTTTGAATAACAGCATACTGGCGGGCATTGATAAAATTATTGCTGCCGATGTGCAGGTGATTTGGCAAACAGGCAAGTTCTATTACAAAAATATAATAGAGCAATTAGGCCCAAACCGCCACCCGGATATTTGCGTGGTTGAGTTTTTGAACCGTATGGACCTGGCTTATGCCGCTGCGGATGTAGTAATATCAAGGGCAGGGGCAGGCACTATAGCCGAGCTTTGTGTGATAAAAAAACCGGTGATACTGGTGCCATCACCAAACGTGGCCGAGGATCACCAGACTAAGAACGCGCTGGCATTGGTAGAAGAAAATGCCGCGTTATTTGTTGCCGATAGGGATGCAGAAGCAAAACTGATTGATAAAGCGCTTGCGCTTTTAAATGATAATGAGTTACAAAAAAAATTAAGCAATAACATTGGTAAGCTGGCCCTGCCAAATGCCGATGAAGTAATTGCGAAAGAGGTTATCCAAATAACAAACAACAATTAAATAAGTCTTTCCGTCCGCAACGCGGACGGGAGACTTTGTAATTAATTGATTAGTAATTGGAGAGTAGTAAGGTAGTGAATAGAGAATAGTGATTAAGTAAATAGTTAATGAATGATTTAAAAACCGCTCACTAAAAAACAAAACAAATGGAATTAAACAACATAAAAAGAGTTTACCTGGTAGGTATTGGCGGCATAGGCATGAGCGGCCTGGCACGCTATTTCCATCATTTAGGCTGTGTTGTTTGCGGTTACGATAAAACCCACACGCCTTTAACCGATGACCTGCATAACGAAGGTATTTGTGTAGTGTTCGAGGACCGGGCCGATTGGATCCCCATGAGTTTCCAGGAGTTAGATGCGGGTACTTTAATAATTTACACGCCTGCTATTCCAAAAGATGCCGAGATCCTGAACTTCTTCCGCAGGAAGGGTTTTGATCTGCAGAAACGTTCGCAGGTATTGGGGTTGATCAGTAAAAGCATGTTCACTATCGCGGTGGCGGGTACACATGGTAAAACCACTACATCGTGTATGATAGCGCATATCCTTAAAGATTCGGGCAAAGATTGCTCCGCGTTTTTGGGTGGTATATCGTCAAACTATCAAACCAATGTGCTTTACGGTAATAACAATATTGTAGTGGTTGAGGCCGATGAGTACGACCGTTCTTTCCTTACCCTGCACCCGGATATTGCTATTATCACCTCCATGGATGCCGATCACCTGGACATCTACGGCGACCATTCCAAACTGGAAGAATCGTTTAAGCTATTTGCTTCGCAGATAAAACAGGGTGGCACGCTTATTTACCGTAAAGGTTTGCCATTGGGCGAGGGCTTTACCTACGCCATGAACGATGAGGCGCAGGCTATGGCAACCAATGTGCGTATCGAAGAAGGAAACTTCTATTTTGATTTTAACGATGGCAGCACCAGCATCCCCAATATAAAAATGGGTATAGCAGGCCTGCATAATATAGAGAACGCTGTTGCAGCAATTGAAGCGGCCCTGCATGTAGAAGTATCAGCCAATGCTATCCACGAGGCATTAGGTTCGTTCAAAGGGGTTAAACGACGCTTTGAGTACGTTGTAAAGAATAGTGATACAATTTATATTGATGATTACGCGCATCACCCCGAAGAATTAAGGGCCGCCATAACATCGGTTAAAAGGTTATATCCTGATAAAAAGCTGACGGTTATTTTTCAGCCGCACTTATTTACCCGCACCCGAGATTTTGCCGATGGCTTTGCCGAAGTGCTGGATATGGCTGATGAATTATTGCTGTTAGATATCTACCCGGCGCGCGAGCTGCCGATAGAGGGGGTAGATAGCAACATGATACTAAGCAGGATGAAACTGGCCAATAAGCGCATCTGCGGGAAGCAGGAAAGCGTTGAGATTGTACAGCTTGAAAAACCTGAATTGCTTTTAACGGTAGGTGCGGGCGATATAGATACTTTGGTTTTACCACTAAAACAAGTTTTAGAAAATGTTTAAGAAACGCATATGGAAACCGCTGCTTATTGGCTTTGGCTGGCTTGTTAGCCTGGCCGGCCTGGTGGTGCTTATGAGTTTCATTGAGGTAAAAAAATCTGAGCTGGTTTGCAAAAAGGTAAAGGTTTATATACCGGGTAACCAATATTTTATTGACAGACAGGAGATAGATAACATATTGCAAACCACCAGCCATTCGCTTATTGGCCGTAAGGTGCAGCGTATTGATATACACGCGCTCGAAAACAAATTGAGGCATAATCCCTTTGTTGAGTTTGCGAAGGTATATGTAGAGATGGATGGCACCATACAGGTAGAGGTAAGCCAGCGTCAGCCTATACTGCGTATCATGAACCGGTTCGATCAGGATTTTTATGTGGACCAGCATGGATTAAAAATGCCGCTGTCGCAAAACTTTACCGCGAGGGTATTGGTGGTGAATGGTTATATAGATGAGCTATTTGCCAATAAGGTAGACTCGTTACACACAGCGCTGGCAAAAGAGATCTTTAAAACGGTCGATTTTATCAGGAAAGATTCGCTTTGGGATGCGCAGATAGCACAGCTTTATGTGAACCAGGATCACGAGATAGAACTGATACCACGTGTTGGTAACCAGCGCATTTTGCTGGGCAATGCCGATTCGCTGGAGGTAAAATTTAATAACCTTAAAGTATTTTATAAACAGGCATTGCCTTTGGTTGGTTGGGATGCTTATAAGCTTATCAACATAAAATATTATAACCAGGTTGTAGGGGTAAGAAACGAAACCCTGATTGATTCGCTTAAACGCCGTAAGGAGTTTATGGCCGATTCGGTAAAGAAAGCTACGATCAATGCATTTAAACAAGATACAACCGGCAGGGGTGATGCGGCGCCGGTATTAGATAACACAAAAGAGAAGACATCTATTAAAAACTAATTATATGGACAAAAGTTCAACACAAGAAAAAAGTTCGCCAATTGTAGTAGGCCTTGATATAGGAACCACTAAAATTTGCGCGATAGTTGGCCGTAGGAGCAAAAACGGTAAAATAGAGGTATTGGGTATAGGTAAGGCCGAATCGGCTGGTGTTACGCGTGGCATGGTATCAAATATTGACAAAACTGTACAGGGTATTACCCTTGCGGTTGATATTGCCGGTACGCAATCAAATGTCGAGATCAGGATAGTTAACGTAGGTATAGCCGGTCAGCATATAAAAAGTTTGCAGCACAGGGGTTTAATTACCCGTAAGGACCTGAGCTCGGAAATAGGCCGCAAGGATATTGACAAGCTGGTTGAAGATATGTACAACCTGGTGATGCCCCCGGGTGAAGAGATCATCCATGTGTTGCCGCAGGAGTTTACGGTAGATAATGAGCCGGGCGTAAAAGACCCTATAGGCATGGCAGGTGTACGTTTGGAAGCCAACTTCCACATCATATCCGGCCAGGTAACTGCCATTAAAAATATTGTTAAGTGTGTTAACAAAGCCCAACTGGAAAGCCAGGAATTAATATTGGAGCCTTTGGCTTCGTCAGAATCTGTGTTGAGTGACGAGGAAAAAGAAGCCGGTGTAGTTTTAGTAGATATAGGTGGCGGTACAACAGATGTGGCTATTTTCCATGAAGGTATCATCCGTCATACAGCGGTTATCCCTTTTGGTGGAAATAGTGTAACTGAAGATATCCGCGAGGGTTGTTCAGTAATGCGCAACATTGCAGAGCAGCTGAAGGTAAGGTTTGGTTCGGCATTGGCAGAAGAGAACAAAGAGAACGAAATAGTTTGCGTACCGGGCTTGCGTGGCCGCGAACCAAAAGAGATCTCGGTTAAAAACCTGGCCTTTGTGATACAGGCACGTATGGAAGAAATTGTAGAACATGTGTACTACGAGATCAAATCATCCGGTTACGAAAAGAAACTGATAGCAGGTATTGTGGTTACCGGTGGTGGCGCGCAGTTAAAGCACTTAACCCAGTTAATTGAATATGTAACAGGTTTAGATTGCCGCGTAGGTTACCCTAACGAGCACCTGGCCAAAAACGAAGTATTGCCTAAAAATATATACGAAGAGTTACAAAGCCCAACCTTTGCTACAGGTATTGGCCTGTTGATAAAAGGTATCCAGAAAATGGAATATAACGGCTTAACCCAGGTGCCCGAGGCAGCTTCTGTGAAGGCCGAAAAAACAAAATATACCGACGACAGGAAGTTTGGTTTATTGGGTAAAATACTGGAATCGGGCAAAAAATTTATTAAGGACGATATAAAAGACGAGGACTTTTTGAAGTAAGAGAATGGTTGATTAAGTGAGTAGTGAGTAGTTGAATTCCAATAACCACTCACTACTCACCAATACACTGTTCGCTTATTTATTCACAACCGGGAACTTTTCCACATTGTTGACATTTGTGGATAAACCTTGTGGAAAAAGTCATAATATTACAATAAGAAAAACTATCTATTCACCAGAATATACATAGCTGAAAATAAGGATTATGCAGTTTGAGATGTTAAAGGAAAAATCGTCAATCATCAAAGTAATTGGTGTTGGCGGCGGCGGCGGAAACGCGGTAAACCATATGTACAGGCAAGGAATTACCGGTGTTGACTTTATAATTTGTAACACCGATGCCCAGGCGCTTGAGCTAAGCCCTATCCCTAACAAGGTTCAGTTGGGTGCAAGCCTTACCGAAGGTATGGGTGCCGGTTCGATACCCGAAGTAGGTAAAAATTCTGCTATAGAAAACATTGACGATATTAAGCAAATGCTTGGTTCTAACACCAAAATGCTGTTCATTACAGCAGGTATGGGTGGTGGTACCGGTACAGGCGCAAGCCCTATCATTGCCAAAGCAGCACGCGAAATGGATATCCTTACTGTAGGTATCATCACAACTCCTTTCTCTTTTGAAGGCAAACGCCGTAAAATGCAGGCGGATGCCGGTATGGAAGAGTTGAAGAAATATGTAGATTCTTTCCTGGTGATATCAAACGACAGGTTACGCCAGATCTTCGGCAACCTAACCATGAGCTCTGCTTTTGGCCAGGCCGATGATATCTTAACGACTGCTGCCAAAGGTATTGCCGAAATTATCACACTGCCGGGTTATATAAACGTCGACTTTAAGGATGTGCGCACGGTAATGAAAGATAGCGGTGTATCTATAATGGGTAGCTGTACTGCCGAAGGCGAAAACCGTGCTTTAAAAGCAGTGGAAGGCGCTTTATCATCCCCATTGTTAAAAGATAACGAAATTGAAGGTGCACGTTACATCTTGCTTAACATCAGCTCGGGCCTTAAAGAGGTTACCATGGATGAAGTGAGCATTATTACCGATTATATACAGGAAGAAGCCGGTTTGGCTGCCGACCTGATATGGGGTAATTGTGTTGACGAAAATCTTGGCGAAAAACTATCTGTTACTATTATAGCAACAGGTTTCCAAACTAAAGACGAGCGCGAGAAAGAAAATAGCAACAAAAAAGTTGTATCAATGCTGGTTCCGGAAAGCGAGCCATTAGTAAAACCGGTGAATGAGTTTATCACCCCGGTTAAAGCTGATGCCGAAATGGATACCAACCCATACATGAAGCTGAAGGACGAGCCAAAACAAACCGGTTTATTTGACCTGTTTGCACGTGCCGAAGAGCAGGATGCCGCCGATAAGGGTATTATTAAGTACGATCTTAACGATTCAACCCCGGCTACTGAAGAAAATGACCCATCTGAGTTCACTTTTAAGGTTACCGAAACGGTTATGAACTTTGAACCGGCAGCTGCCGAAGTAAAGGCACCCGAGCCGGAGCCGGAACCTGAGGTGGTCAATGCGGATGAAAATAAAACCGACGAATCAATAGAAGAGCAACTGCGTAAATCGCGCGAGCGTATTATGCGCCTGAAAGACCTGAGCATGAAACTGCGCAATGGTAATATTCAGGAATTGGAGAATATCCCCGCTTATAAACGTAAAGAAATTGCTTTACAGCAAACCCCTGCATCTGACGAAAGCCAGGTCTCGAGGTTCTCTTTACTGCCTGATAGCGAGGGTAAAACAGAGATAAGGAACAACAACTCTTTCCTTCACGATAACGTTGACTAATTGATTTAAACCCATTATATGAAGCCCCTCGCAACAATGCAGGGGCTTTTTTGTTATCATTCAAAATAATAAAAAGTTTAAATACCGTTTTTATAAAGCGGTTATATTTGCAACACATTTACACTAATAGAAATACATTTTGGATCTGTTTGATAAGATAAATAAAAACATGGGCGGCCCGATAGGGCAGCACCAAAAGTGGTCGCATGGTTATTTTTCTTTTCCGCATTTAGAGGGAGAGATACACCCGCACATGATGTTCAAGGGTAAAAAACATTTAGTTTGGAGCTTAAACAATTACCTGGGCCTGGCCAATCATCCCGAAGTACGGGAGGCCGATGCACAGGCCGCTGCCGATTACGGCATGGCCTACCCAATGGGCGCCAGGATGATGTCGGGCAATACCAAACATCACGAAGAACTGGAAGATGGCCTTGCCGAATTTGTGGGTAAAGAAGCGGCGTTCCTGCTTAACTATGGCTACCAGGGAATGGTATCTATTATTGATGCACTGGTTGACCGTAACGATGTTATCATCTACGATGCCGAATCGCATGCCTGTATAGTTGATGGTGTTCGCCTGCATATGGGCAAGCGCTTTGTGTACAAGCATAACGATATGGAGAGCTTTGCCAAGCAACTGGAACGTGCCGAACGGATGACCCAGCAAACTGGCGGCGGCATCCTGGTAATAACCGAGGGGGTTTTTGGCATGTCGGGCGCGCAGGGTAAACTAACAGATATTATCGCTTTAAAAGATAGATACAAGTTTCGTTTGCTGGTTGATGATGCGCACGGCTTTGGTACTATGGGCGCTAAGGGCTCGGGCACACACGAGGCACAAGATTGTATTGATGGGGTTGATCTGTACTTTGGTACTTTTGCTAAATCAATGGCTGGTATTGGCGCTTTTATTGCTGCCGATACCGAAATTATAAACTTCCTGCGTTACAATATGCGTTCGCAAACATTTGCCAAGGCCTTACCTATGCCAATGGTGATAGGGCTAAAAAAACGTTTCGAGCTGTTAAAATTAAACCCGCAACTACGCGAAAACCTATGGCTAATTGCCAAAGCATTACAAAACGGACTTGTTGAGCAGGGCTTTGATATAGGTGTTACCGATACCATGGTTACCCCCGTATTTTTAAAAGGCGACCTCACCGAGGCAACAAGCCTTACCATGGAGCTGCGCGAGAAGCACGGCATATTCTGCTCTATTGTGGTTTATCCGGTTATCCCTAAAGGCCTTATTATGCTTAGGTTGATACCTACTGCCATGCACACCCTGCAAGACGTACAACACACGCTGGATGCCTTTAGCGAGGTATCTGCAAAATTAAGTAACGGGCAATATAAAGTTAACAAATTGGCGGTTGCCTAATTTGTTAACATGCTCATAATATATATAGGCCCGGCAGATATTCTGCCGGGTCTTTTTTATTTTGTGAAATAATTGATTTGTACGGTTTTAGCAATAATTATGACGTTTTTTTAAGTGATAGGTAAATTTATCGCATGTTATGCGATAAATCGGCAAAAAATAAAGGAGTGTGTTATTTCAAGAATTTTTAAGGGGCTAAAAAGTAATATAGTTTTAAACCCTTGTGAATCAAAAATGTGGAAAAAAACCCCTTTAAAGGCACTATTTTTATGAATTAAAAGTTTTTATTTAAAAAAAAACCCTTTAGATTAGCTTATATTATAACAATAAACCTCAAAAATTAAAGGAGCACTCACAATGAAAAAATTTACTGAAGTAAAAGAACTGGTTGCATCGCTTGAAGCTGATGCTGACAAATTTTATAACAAAGGTAACAGCGCTGCTGGTACCCGCGTTCGTAAAGGTATGCAAGACCTAAAAAACTTAGCGCAGTCTATCCGTCTTGAAGTTCAGGAATCGAAAAACAAAGCGTAATTAAAATAGTCGAAAGGTTATTTTACTTTAAAATAAAAGTCCGGTTAGTGAAGGCTAACCGGACTTTTTTTATGGTGGACATACTCCGTGCGTCATTGCGAGGAACGAAGCAATCTCTTTAAGCAATTCGTTGATGCAAGGTGTACAACTATCCTAAAGAGATTGCTTCGTTCCTCGCAATGACGTAGTTAACTAAGATGACAGGCTGTTCACTACCCAACCAGCCCGATCTGCACTTTTATGTCCTCTGCGGCACTCTCGCTTACAGGCACCAGCGGTAAACGTAGTGTATCACCACAAACCCCCAAATGCTTCAGGGCCGATTTTACACCCGCCGGGCTGCCTTCGGCAAACATCAGTCGGGTAAACTCTATCATGCTGTAATGCGCGGGTTGTGCACCTTTATAATCGCCGCTAAGGCATTTTTTTATCATATCAGAAAACTGCCTTGGCAACGCGTTGCCTACCACAGATATTACACCAACAGCACCCATGGCTATCATGGGCAGGCTTATAGGGTCATCGCCAGATATTACCAGGAAATTTTCGGGTTTATCACGCATAAGCTGGTTAAGCAGATCAAAACTACCCGATGCTTCTTTTATACCAATAATGTTTTTAAAATCATTAGCCAGCCTAACCGTAGTTTCGGCAGCAACACTGGTGCCTGTACGGCTTGGCACATTATATAATATTATAGGCAGGGGTGTAGCTTCGGCAATAGCCTTATAGTGCTGGTAAATACCCTCCTGTGTAGGTTTATTATAATGCGGACTTGCCGATAATATGGCATCGTAACCGGTTGTATCAAAAGCTTTTATTTCGGCAACAGTTTCCAGGGTGTTGTTACCTGCAATACCTGCAACTAACAACACACGTTTATTCACGGCCTTGGCAGTAAAGGCGAAAACTTGCTTCTTCTCTTCCTTACTTAATGTGGCGCTTTCGCCGGTTGTACCAAGTGATACCAGGTAATTTATCCCGCCATCAATCAGGTGATCTATCAGCTTTTTTAAAGCGTCGTAGTCTACCTGTCCATCTGCCTGAAAAGGAGTGACCATTGCAACTCCTGTTCCGTGAAATTTGTTCATGTGCTTGAAATATTATAAGGGTGCTAAGATAGTAAAATGTGGTTTAATGTACGGATAGGCAGATGTGCAAATATGCAGATGTAACAAATTTGTCATCCCGAGCGATCGCGAAGGGGTCTAAGAAGTGTCCCATTACCGGCATATCTGTGTCTTGTTTCTTGATTCTTTTTCTCTTTTGTCAATATTTGGGCGTTGCCTTCGGCCGGGCTTTGCGCTCATACTGCACAGGCCTTAACCACAGGGCCGGTATCCGCTGTAATCCCTAACGCAGGGGCATCTTTTCCGCGCGTCATTGCGAGGTACGAAGCAATCTCTTTGAGCAAATCCTTCATGCAAGGTGTATAACTGTCCTAAAGAGATTGCTTCGTACCTCGCAATGACGGCATGGTTGGGTGTCTGAACCGGATTCACTTAATTTACGGATTTTCTTCCTCCCCCGTCGGCAAAACAGCTTCGGGCGAAAACGGGCAGAACAATGGTGGCCTTGTGCGCGGCAAGGGCATAGGAAATTTTGCGGAAGCGGAGGACAAAGAGCGAACGCCAGTGGGGCAAAGATTCCAGCCCGTGGTTCTGTACGTTTTGCAGGGCAAAGGCCCCGTGCGACAAAGAAGCCTTTTTGCCGACTTGATTTTTGGTTACTTTGTATCAAGACATACGGCGAAGCCCTCTTGAGTACCTTAAAAAAAACAAACAACTACGAAAAACTAACAGCCTTCCCGCGGCAATTGAGCGGGCCAATTAATAGCGGTACACAAAGCATGAGAGATGCCGAAAAATGCAGACTAACGTTCTGGACGCTTAAATCACCCCGTGCAACACCCCACCTTTTTCACCCATTTTATCAACCAGCTTCTCCACTTTAGGGTCGCGTTCTAAAACCGGGGCGTGGTGTGGTTTTATACGGGCATCAATCATGAGCGGACCGTTACAGCCCCAGTGCTTGTGCTCGGTAAAGCTATTTATGCCGTAAATATCGTGACTTGGGTTGCTGCGGGTAAAGGTTACCCATACAAAATTGTTAAGGTTTTGCGCGGTAAAATTGGCATCGTCACATAAAACCATTAGGGGCAAACCACCTAATTCGGCTTCGGCTAAATGCTCCTGCAAGATCTCCAGCATTAAAGGCATATCGCTGGTGCGGATATTTTTTGGTACCTCAACGGCCAGCACGCCCGGCATTACCATTTTGTAATTTACAAACGGTCGTGGCAGGGTAAAGGATGATGGCAACTCGTTCCAAAGCTCGCGTTTAATATCCCCGGCAACGGTAATGGCAACCTTGCTGCCGCTGTTTAAGCCTTCGCCGCTGTAATCGAGGGTATCTATTGTAGTGCGGGTATGAAAATGCAGGTCGCGGGTCAAATCTATTCGTTGCAGTATGTGTTTCAGGAAACCGCCTATATCATTCACGTCCAAATCAGGGTTATCCTCTTTAGCGGCAATGAACAAGTATTTGGCCAGGCTTAATTGCCCTTTGCCTAAAATATGGTTGGCAATGGTGATAATTTCCTGCGGATGGCGCTCTTTCACATAAGGCGTATAGCGCTCGCTGCCTATGGCAAACAAAAGAGGGTGTACACCTGCCGCGTCAACAGCGTTAACGGCATGCAAACCGGGGATCTCTTTTGGTATGGCGTTGCCGGTTATCTCGTGTATCAATGCCCCAAAGCTGGTATCCTCCTGTGGTGGCCTGCCCACTACCGTAAACGACCATATCGCATCCTTACGGTGATAAACATTATGCACTTTCATCAGCGGAAAAGGGTGTGCCAGGCTATAATAACCCAGGTGGTCGCCAAAGGGTCCTTCGGGCTTGTTTTCCATTGGCATAACGGTGCCGGTTATCACAAAATCAGCATCTGCAGAAATACAGAAACCTTCATCGTCATAAAAATAACGGAACCGACGGTTACCCAAAGCCCCGCCAAAGGTCATTTCAGATAAACCCTCGGGCAGGGGCATTACAGCCGCGACCGGATGCGCTGGCGGGCCACCTACAAATATGCTCACCTTTAGTGGCTGGCCTTTTGCATTGGCTTTGGTTTGGTGCACACCAATACCGCGGTGCAGCTGGTAGTGTAGTCCTATTTCCTTATCTTGTATATAATCGTTACCGGCCATCTGTATGCGGTACATACCCAGGTTGGCGTTCATAATGCCGGGCATGTCGGCATCCTCGGTATAAACCTGTGGCATGGTAACAAATGGGCCGCCATCTTTTGGCCAATTCACTATTTGCGGTAGCTCGCTGATCAAGGTACGGCCAAAATTTATAGGCGCATCCTTGCGCACTTTCATCGGCAGGGCTGATAGTGCGGTCAGTGCCGTGTTGGCATACTTAAAAGGATGTTTTATGGCCTTTATTGGGTCGTTTTTGATGTCAATTAGGGTCTTTATTTTCTCCAATGTATCCCTAAAAATAAAACGTGACCTATCCAGCGTACCAAATAAATTGGATACCGCTGGGAACTTGCTGCCCTTTACATTCTCGAACAATATGGCAGGTCCCCTGTGTTCAAAAACACGCAGATGAATAGCTGCCATTTGCAGGTAAGGGTCAACTTCTTCTTTAATACGGATAAGATGGCCGTTCTTTTCCAGATCGGTAATGCAGGCCTGTAAACTATTGTATCCCATTTAGCCCCAAAGATATTATACATTTAATGTTTTTAACGATATTTAGCTCATGAAACCGCTTATAGTTTTACTGTCTGTATTTGGGGTGAGCTGCCTGGCTACTTTTATTGCCGGCCATCCACCAGATTATTATTTCTGCGGGCGGTTGGCGATGGCCGTGATGCTGATATTTGCCGCAACGGCACATTTTAAATTTTATAAGGGCATGGTGTTGATGCTGCCATCATTTGTGCCCTTAAAAAAAACAGTTGTTTATATAACCGGATATATAGAAATATTGGCGGCGATAGGCCTGCTGATCAATAAGGTACGGTACCCGGTGGCCTGGTTTGTAATTTTGTTTCTGGTAGTATTGCTGCCTGCCAATATCTATGCCGCCAAAAATAAAGTGAACCTGGAGCGGGCCGATTATTGCGGATATGGCCTCAACTATTTATGGTTTAGAGTACCGTTGCAATTGTTTTTTATAATTTGGGTGTATTACTTTGGGTTGGTGAATTAACATTCAATTAGGTGGCTCCGCTGGAGCCGTTCGCGTTTTTGGTAGTTTGCTATAAACAGGGTGCTCCTCTGGAGCTATTATACATCATATACCGATTTATCATTAATCTTTTCTGAATTTATTTTGACTCCAGCGGAGTCTCGTGTTTATAGAAATGCCTTCTTTACACGAAAGAGGAATTATATTGCATGGCTGCGACAGAGTTATTCCGTTTCTATAAACAGGGTGCTCCTCCGGAGCTATTATACATCATATATCGATTTATCATTAATCTTTTCTGAATTTATTTTGACTCCGGCGGAGTCTCGTGTTTATAGAAACCAACCAAAAGCAATGGCTCCGTAGGTGCCTCCTTAAACATCAATATCTAATATCAATTATATTCTTTCAAACCTATTCTAAAAAACTTATCTTACTTTTACAACCTCAATCATATATTGCCTTCTATGTCGGTAATTGTTTTCACTGTTATAATACTTATTGGTGCCTATTTCGCGGGGTTACTGGGGTCATTAACCGGGCTTGGCGGCGGGGTTGTTATTATTCCATTGCTTACTCTTTTACTGGGTGTTGATATTCATTATGCCATTGGTGCATCGCTGGTTTCGGTAATAGCGACATCATCAGGTTCGGCAGCGGCATATGTAAAGGAGGGTATCACCAATATACGGTTAGGCATGTTTCTGGAGATAGCTACCACTATTGGTGCTTTGGTTGGCGCTTTGGTTGCCATATATATTCCAATTCAATATATCGCTATTTTATTTGGGGTGATATTGATCTTTTCGGCGCTAATGTCATTGCGTAAAAAGGCCGAGAACATTATTAGTGAACCCACCTATTTGGCCGCGAAACTGAAACTTTATGGCAGTTACCCGGATGGAAACGGGCAGCAGATAGCGTATGGCGTTACCCGTGTTAGTGGCGGTTTCTTTATGATGCTTTTTGCCGGGGTTATATCGGGTCTTTTGGGTATAGGATCGGGCGCATTAAAAGTTATTGCTATGGATACTATTATGCGCATCCCTTTTAAAGTATCAACCACTACCAGTAATTTTATGATAGGGGTAACGGCGGCAGCCAGCGCGGTAGTTTATCTGCAGCGCGGTTATATCGACCCGGGGATATCCATGCCTGTGGTAATAGGCGTTTTACTGGGCGCTTTAACGGGCTCAAAAATATTAGTACACACCAAATCATCTCGCTGGTTAAGATGGGTATTTGCTATTGTGGTTACCTTTTTAGCTGGGCAAATGATCTATAACGGTATCACCGGGAAAATATAATTCTCCCGCTATTTAAACATGTTATTAATATCGGCGTAGCCAATAGCATTTTCAACAAAATTGAATGTGCCTTTCTGCTGTAGTTCTTGCGCGGCTGTAAAAAACGAACCGTAGGCAACCCGCGCCAGTAATGAACCAACACTTACTCTTTTTACCCCCAATTTGGCCAGGGCATCTAACGTAAAATCGGGTTTGTTCACGCTCAGCAAAACGTTTACCGGTTTTGGTGATACAGCCCTTACAACAGCATCAACCTCTTCCAATGTAGTTAAACCGGGCGCATAAAGTACATCTGCACCTGCATCGGCATAAGCCTCTAACCTGCGGATGGTATCTTTAAGGTCGATACGGCCATGTAAAAAATTCTCTGCCCTTGCAGTAAGCATAAATGGATCGGGCAAGCTGCGCGCGGCTTTTACCGCGGCTTTAATACGCGCCACCGAATGTT
>NZ_JAQBOI010000056.1 GCF_028288105.1 Mucilaginibacter sp.
AAAAGATTCGCCCATATAAGAGGGCAAAGGCATATTAGCAAGCGATTTTAGTAATTGCGGGCAATCGGCTATGCCCATGGTGGCCTCGTCCAATACTTTTATCTGGTCGCCCTGTAAAACGGCAACATTCACAAACTTACCAAAGCCATCAACCCGGCGGTGTTTTATAACCAACAGGCCAGGCTCCACTACTTCTAATACAAAGCAAATGGCGGGTACGCTGTGGGTGGTTCCCCAAATAAACAGGTCGTCACCATCTGGCCAAACACCTAAATGTATGCCCGGCTGCTCAACAGCGGGCGCCAATTTTATCAGGTTTTGTGTGGTTAACCGTAGTTTTTCGCCAAAAATGAGGGGTTTATCCGATTGTGAAGGTTGTAATAGGGCCAAAGATATATTTGGAGAACGTCCTTCTTCACGCCTCATGCTCGACCAAAACGCGATATCAATAACCGCTTCAATGATGTGGCTATCGGGTGCGGCAGCAACATTACTATCGGGTATGTTTTGCGCTGCTAACTGATGCTTTTTAAAATGGGCCTCAATCTCGGGCGCAACCATACGGGCTGGGAGGTAAGTTGGTTCAGATAGCATTGATACAAAAGTTTTTCAGTACAATAATAGTTAATATCCTAAGCCTTTATGTTAATGTTATGTAAGTAAATATTGTTTGCGTTTAAGTTGACAAAGAGGTTGTTTTTCACGCAATACCTACCTTTCATCCTGTAGGAATGTCTTTCGCCAATCCAACATAGCGTCTTCGCGCCTTTGCGTGAAATACCGCCGGAAAATCTGTTGAAAATTAACCACGCTAAAGCTTTTAGTATCTATCTAAAATGTTTTACTTTGTAGGGTATGCCGGTGTTTATAGCGTCATTAAATTCGGGGAGTAACGGCAATTGCTATTACGTTGGTAACGAGCGTGAAGCAGTATTGGTTGATGCTGGCATATCTTGCCGCGAAACCGAAAAACGGATGACCCGCCTTGGGCTTTCCATGCAAAAGGTAAAGGCCATTTTTATATCGCACGAACATTCTGACCACATAAAGGGATTGGCTGTACTGGCTAAAAAGTACCGGCTGCCGGTTTATGTTACCGATGGTACGGTTCATCATTGCGGCGATGTGCCAAAAGAACTGTGTATTAGTTTAAGATCATACGAATCGGTGAAGATAGGTAACCTTGAAGTAATGCCTTTCCCTAAGCACCACGACGCTGTTGAACCGCATAGCTTTATGATAAGCAATGGTGATACCCGGATAGGTGTGTTTACAGATATTGGTGCGCCCTGCGAGCACTTGATCCGCCACTTTGCGCAATGCCATGCCGCTTTTTTGGAAGCTAATTACGACGAGGAAATGATGGAGCAGGGCAGGTATCCATTCTTCCTGAAGAAGCGGATCCGCGGAGGCAAGGGCCACTTATCAAATAAGCAGGCGTTGGATATGTTCATTGAACATAAACCCACTTACATGAGCCATGTTTTGCTGGCACATTTATCAAAAGATAATAACTGCCCCGACCTAGCACTGAAAATGTTTGCAGAGCATGCAGGTGATACACATGTTACCGTTGCTTCGCGATACGAGGAAAGCCAAGTTTATGTGATAGACCCGCTACCACTTGCAGCAGGCGAAAGTAATGTACTTAACCAAATTACCGGGCAGTTTCAGTTTGCCATAAGCTGATCAGATGCTGGAAATACTTTACCAAGACGAAAATTTAATAGCCATAAACAAACCACACGGTTTGCTGGTACACCGTTCATCAATAGCCGCGGATGCAGAGGAATTTGCTTTGCAGCTGCTTCGCGATCAAATAGGTAAAAAGGTTAATCCTGCTCATCGTATTGATAGAAAGACAGGCGGCGTATTGCTCTTCGCGTTTGATAAGCCTACCGAGATAGCTATGCAACAGGCCTTTATGGAGAACCGGGTAAAAAAGAAATACCTGGCTGTATTACGCGGTTATACACCCGACGCCGAAGAAATAGATTACCCGCTTCGCAAAGAGAACGGGACCTTGCAGGATGCGCTAACGCGATATGTTACCTTACAAAGGGCTGAGTTGGACGTGCCGTTTGGTTCGCATCCTACATCAAGGTATTCATTAGTTGAGGCTGTGCCACAAACCGGGCGGATGCATCAGCTTCGTAAGCATTTCGCCCATATATTTCACCCCATTATAGGTGATCGTACCCATGGCTGCAACAAGCAGAACAAGTTTTTTAAAGAAACCTGGGAGATGGAAACCATGCTGCTGCATGCATCGCAGTTAGCGTTCACGCATCCGGTTACCGAAGAGGAAATAATGATAAAAGCACCCTTGCAGGAAGAATTTAAACGGGTTACGAAATTGATGGGCTGGGAAGATAAATTAAAGGGATGCAATTAAATTTTCTACGTCACAAAAACGACTTAAAATGGCCTTAAAACGACTCGAAAACGCCCTTTTTATATTCCATTATCAATCGTTCCCGATGGGGCGATTTTTACGAAAAAGCGGCCCCTACAGCGGGACGGTTGATAGTAAGAGAATGAACAATGTTTAGATGCGTCCCATTCGGAACGCCTGTGGAACGCGAAAATTTGATTGCACCCTAACTCACAAACTATATTTATATTTGCAGTATGAGCAATAACGATATCATGAAAAAGCTTCGCGTGGCTTTGCAGCTGCGTGACGACCAGATCATCGAGATACTGAAACTGGCAAACTTCCGGACTACAAAAACTGAATTAAGCGCTATTTTCCGTAGCGAAGACCACCCCAATTTTCAGCCTTGCAAAGATCAGTTGCTGCGTAATTTTTTGAATGGGTTGGTTTTACACCTGCGTGGCCCTAAAGTAGAGAAGACAGAAAAACCTGAGTAGTTAATATCCGGGCCCTTTTTGTATCAGCCGGTATTTGCCGCTTTTAATTAGTTTCTGCTGTTCTGCACTGAAAGCTTCGCGGCCGCCAAAATCCTGGACCCAGTATTTGTCATGCTCGGCAACGCCAACTTCTTTAAAGCCGGGATTCATCAGGTTGTGGCAATGGCCTTCGCTTTTAAACCATCCGGCCATAACTTCGGGGATGCTGGTTTGCCCAAAGGCGATGTTCTCGCCAATCATAAAGCTTTTCCATCCTTTGTAAATATATCCCGCGGTAATTATGCGCGTATTCATGGTACGGCCGTCTTTACTTTCGTGGCTAAAATAATTTCTCTTAGCCATATCCTTAGCATGCCCTTTAGCGGCTTCTTCTAAATCATTATTCCAGGTTATGGGTGGGGCAGGTGGCATATAGATATTGCCACACTTGCAGCCTTTTGCACGCGTTTTATTTATCAGATCTAAAAATTCCTGTTTAAAAGAGGCATAGTCATCAGTACGATTTACCAGAACAAATGAACTGAAAGCTAAAACTGATAGAATAAGTAAGGCACCTAAAAAGTATTTTTTCATGTTAGTATTAAGACACTACTAACGTGTTATGGTTTAAATGGGTATAAATCATCTGACAAAATTCAATTAAGTTATAGGAAGTATTATAACGAAGCCAGCTTTTTGGCAGAGCCGACCTTTGCAGGTTTTTTTGCAACAACCAACACTTTTTTCTTTTTGCTTACGGCAGGCTTTTTATCTTTTACGGGGGAGTTATCAAAGGTAATGACAACAGGTTTTGTTTCTTCATCGCGCTGTATCTGCTGTGCTATTTCGGTTGCGCGTTTTTCTGCTGCATCACCTTTTTCATAGTCTTTTAATCGGTTATACAGGTAGGCGTAGTTTTGCTGCACAACTGCTTCTAATGCAGGCATATGATTAGTTACAGACCATCTTAGCGCTTCATTCAAATCGCGCATAGACATTTTATACTCTTTCAACTCCATTTTTATGGCTGATAGTTTTACAAGAGAACTAATAATATTAGGTACATCTTTTACCTGGCGGGATATTTTATTTGATTGAAGGATAAACCATTTGGCTTCGCTGTACTTTCTTTGGGAGATATAAACCCTTGCAAGATCGTCAAAGCTTGACCGGATACCAGTAGTATCCTCATAATAGCTATAATTATGCAAGGCCAGTAAAGTATAATGTATGGCTTCTGTTTGGTAGTAAGCTTTTAAATTACGGTTGGGTTGTTTATCAAATTTTAGGTATTCAGCAGCAATTTGGGTATAAATAACACCCTTTAGCGTGTCATTAGTAGTAAGCTGTAGTTTTTGCTTAAGGCTGTCAATGTTGTTTTTTTCATCGACATAGGCATGCGCGGCAAATGATGTAGTGGCTAATAAAAAGAAAATAAGTATAAAAAGTTTTTTCATCTGCTTACAGATTTCAAATAAGTATGCTACACTTTATTCAAATTTTATGCCCGTTATTGTTAATACTTTATCGCGGGGGTATGCAAGGTACAATAAAGAACGTTAATAGTATAATAACTTTGATTTATAGCTATTTGTAGTGTTATAAATAGATATTAACACTACTGATCTTATCAACAGTTTTAAATAGTAGTACAAAATAATGTACACAATAAACAAATTGCTACAATTATTGTATTACGCTTTCGTAGCGATTAAGGAATTTGTTAAAGTAAACTGATGCAGATTGTGCCCAGTTGAAAAGAATAATACCCAGAGCAGCGCAAACAATACCGGCTAAAACGTCAAGTACGTAATGGTGACTTGCATATACCGCAGTAAACCAAATGCCCAGCATTACAACCCCAAAAAACCAGTTAATAAGCCCTAAACGGTTCTTTATACCGTAATACAACACAATAACCGGATAGGATGAGTGCAGCGATGGCATGGCTGCGAATACATTAGAGCCTTTTGAATAGATAGATTTGAATAAACTGATATTGAAAAATTTATCAAAACGTGCCAAACCGGCGGTATTACCCTGTGTTAGCGGATGAAAGTTGAAACCGTGAAACTGTATATACCAGGGTGGTGCAGCCGGATAGGCATAATAAACAATAAAACCCAGCATGTTCACCAGTACAAAGGTTATTGAAAAGTACAGGAACTGGCGTTTATTTTTAAAGAATAAAAAAGCGGCGAAGGCAAGGGGAACAGGTATCCAGCAAAGATAAAAGAGGCCCGCCATTACATCTAAAAAGTTTGTGCCTTTAAGGCGCAGGTATTCATTAGGTGTAAGGATACTGCCATGGAACTGTATGCCGAACAAATTTTTCTCGGCATTATAAAGGCCGCCAACAGCCACATCATTATAATTATAATTAGGAAATGCCTTCATGTAATCAAAAATGATCCAGTAGACAATAAAGATGGAAAAGCCTAATATAAACTTGCGGGTTATAACTGATGCATAAAACAATATGTTAAATATACCCAGCAAAATCAACTGGTCGGTTTTAAAGCCAACCAGGAAATACGATAGAAGGAGGTACGCAATGGATATACCGGTAATAATACTTATACTTTTTGTATTGATCCGTATATCATCGCCAACAGCATTAGCCATTCTGCTTTTTAATGAAATCTGAATTGAATATTTTATCCCAAAGAGGGGAGCTTACACCGTAACCTTTGGTAGGGTCTTGATAGTGGTGCAGCATATGGTGTTGTTTTATGGTTTTCCAGAATGCGCCCTTAAAATTAAAATGGTGAATGGCATAGTGCGATATATCATAAACCAGGTAGCCTAAAATAAAGCCGGGGAAAAATCCGAATATGTAATTAGCAGGCAGCAATGCATCAAAAAGGAAATAAAAGCCTGTAGCTAATGGGATACTTGCCGATGGCGGCATTACTAAACGCTTTGCATCGCTCGGATAATCGTGGTGTACACCATGGAAGATAAAGTGCAGGCGCAATGCCCATTTTTGCTTTGGCACAAAATGAAATACAAAGCGGTGCATAATATACTCGGTAAGCGTCCATACAAACAGGCCGGCTAAAAACAGCCAGATGTAGTTTAGTATACCAATTTGCTTATCGTAAGCAAAATAACTGGTAACTAAAATAACCGGTACAAAAATTATAATAGGCACAAAGTAGTGCACTTTAGATAAGCTTTCTAAAAAACTATTTTTAAACATTCTCACAGATTCCTGTGAATTTGAAACAAAATTCTTAGCCATAACACTTAAGGTTTAAAACGTTCTATAACCTTTTTTCCTGTAATAGGGTCTGTACCCTTCATTTCTACAAAAATAATATTTGGTGACCACATAGAACCTCCTTCAATTTGAATAAAAATATTTTGAAGCAACATCTGTTTTTTGGCCACAGTTGCGAAGATATGATATTTTCCGTCGGTAGCCGCCATTAAAGTAAGCGGAATTTTTTTGTATGACATAATTCTGATATCATACTTATTATTACCCAATGGATTTGATGTTACTCCGTATGCAAATTTACGTTGTAAAAATGTTAATTCCGATGTTTCTCCGCGTCCTTCTGCATATCTTAGCCAATAAACGTGAACAGGTGAGTCCTCGTCGGGCTTGCCTGTCTTTACATCGATATTAACGTCGTAAGATAACGCGTTGATATTGGGCGATCGCTGTAAATAAAACAAACGTTTTGAGTTTAGGGGTAGCGTAGGATAAACCTTGCCATTTTGATCCGTACGTGGTTTAATGGTATCTGTTTGTATGGCCCGTTGAGGTTTTATAACCGTAGTTGCGTCATTGAAGCCCAGCACCGTGACAGCTACAACAGTTATTAATAACTTTAACAGGGTTTTGATCATTCTTCTCTATCAGACAATGCTTTTTTGGCATTCACCAGCCTTTTAAAGGCTGTTAAATTTGTTAATACAGCGAGTATCGTGATTGGAAAAGTAAAAATAGACATGGTTTCGAACACATGCCATTTAATACCCGGGATATACAGTTTGTAATCGCCGCCAAGGTATGACGATGCCACACCGCATGCAATAGCGCAAACTCCAATGGTAATAACGCGTTCAGGGCGTTGCATTAGGCCGCCTTTAGAGTCTACCCCAAGGCCTTCGGCACGGGCACGAACATAACTTACCATCATTGAGCCTATAAGCGCTATAAACGCGAATATCGAGCTTAAAAAATAGTGATGAGCTACAAGATAGTAACATATCCCAAGAAACATAATGAGTTCGCTGTAACGGTCAAGCACAGAATCATATAGGGCGCCAAAAACAGATTTCATATTACCCAGGCGGGCTACCTGCCCGTCAAGCATATCAAACAGGCCTGCAAACAAAATTAAGGCGCCTGCCCAGCCAACATAGGTGAAATCGCCACGGTTGCCATCTTCGGCACCTATAATAAATATGGCTGCTACGCCAACGTTTAAAATAAAACCTATAGAAGTTACTGCGTTAGGTGTTAACCCTACCTTTATCAGGAGCTTAACAACGGGGTCGATAATTTTATATATCCCCAGTTGCAGGCTTGTGCGTACTGATGTTTGTGGTTCCATTAGTTATAAAAATAAATAAAATTAAACATATTAAAAATCAAACTTAATCTTCACACGTATTCCCCAACCGGCAATGCCGGGATGGTCTAAATACGTAAACCTCTTAACCATATCAACCCTTATAAATTTAAAAATGTTTTCGACACCCACACTTCCTTCAATATAAGGTGTTTTTCCTAAGGCATAAGTAATAGGCACGCCATTTTCATCAACCGGAAATTGATACAGGTTTGGATGTATCGATGGCGTACTTTGTTCACTTAAGCCACCGTAAAGCATTTTAAAAGAAGCTGTTTCGCGCCATTTTAATTTTTTAAACAACGGGATCTTATTAAACAAGAAACCGCCAAAGTGCTGATCGATATTAACACTTACCGAATGATCGCTCACAAACTCCAGGAAATTCATTAAGTTATATGAATCGATAACGTATGCAAAAGTTTGGTTGGCACGATGGATGTTTAGCAGAGGATAAGGCACCTGGCCAAAAGTTTTTGATGCCTCGATCACCACATCCGAAAATCCAAATGGTGCAATATAAAAGCGTTTATCGCCACGGAAATCTAATTTCTGATAACCATACTCGCCACCTAACGCGTTTTTTAAACCCATTGTAAAATCTAACGATACTATTGGGTATTGGTTAATAATAGGCGCACGGAATAGTTTGCCCTGGTAAAACTGTTCGTTAGGCGCGTAACGAATACCGGCACTAATCTCAGTTGTAGTTAAATGCTGAAATGTGTTTGTGCCGATCGTATTAATGAACGGATATAAACTGCCGGCAGGCGTTTGCGTTAGTTTTTTTAAACCTAATTTATAAGATAGGTGGTTCTCAAACTCACTTACATAATCTATACGGTACGAATCGTTGTAAAGATACTTGTCGTTTTTACCACGCTTAAAGGATAACAAGAAGTTATCTTCTTGTATAAACGCCAACTCCTGACCCGGTATCTTGGTATCGCGCTGAAAGCTGGCGCGGATATAATGCTGCGGGAACCTATAAATGCTTTTGTTGTTAAACGAGTAAGTAGTGGCAAAAAAGTATTTCCAGCGATCGTCTTTAAAACCATAGGCGCCATACGATTCAAAGAAGATCCGTTTGCTGAAATCGGCAGTGGTACGGCCACCTATACGCAGCCTGAAACCTTCTATAGGGTTAAAGCTGTAAAACGTACTGGCAGGGCCAACTTCAAATTTGCCAAAATTTTTAAAACCGGCAAACAAAAGATTAACGATATCTGCAGTGCGCCTAAACGATGGCATGTGTACCAGGCTGTCAATATTCTTATAAACCCTTGATTCGGCTGCTGTAAGTGTATCTAAACGGTTCTCTGCCCAAAAGCTTTCCGGGCGGTTCCTTAGCTCTTCATCTTCCAGTTCTGGCCTTGCTTTATACAGGGTATCCGGATGAGGTTTGTTTACAACGTAATTTTTGAGTGTTAATGTCCGGATGCCAAACATCCCGCTTTTACGCTTGGCTGTTATGCCAAAATCTGCAAATGTATTACTTCTGCTTAGGTGATAACGGCCATCAGGATTTAGCTCAAAATCCTGATCAACCTGCATGCTGCGTATAAAGTTGACGTTAATGTTTTTGTTGATGTTTAGGCTGGCTTTTTGCACAGCATAATTGCCATCAAGGGTGATATATATTTCGCCCTCAAAAAGTATATCGTTCGTATTACGCGGGGTGAAGCTTAATTGCACAAGCTTTTTACCGGTATTAAGCGTAATGGTATCGGTAATAAAAAATTTATAAAAAGTAGGTGCGCTATTGGCTATAGGGCTTAAAAATTGCCTGCCCAAAAGCATAATACTGTTATCGTAAATATCTACCTTTTCATAAAGGTGTTTAAAGTACTGGCCAATGCCTTCCGTATCAAAGCCCGGCCCAAAATCAACAGACTTTTCACCAAGTATTACATTGCGGGTAGCTTCGGGGTTTTTACGGTAATATACTTGTGATAAGCGCTCTTTTAAATAGATTGGTAATAATGTTTTACCGGGATAGCTCACGCTATCTTTGTTTTCAAATATGAATTTATATTTTCTGAAAAGCCTTTTCTCTTTAACCTTGTCAGATATATTGCTGAGCGAGAACTGCATCTTGTCATATTCCTTGTACTCAACAAACGAATAGTTTTCGGGGCGGTTCTTCTCTTTATTCTCAATAACCTTACGGATCAATGCAACCGCGGGGTTATCATTAACATACTTTGCTTTTTTAGTGGTTTTTATACTAACCTCTTTCAACTGGGTTGATGAAGGTATCATCCTTATGTTAATTACCTGCTCTTTACCAGGCAGTACATTATAGGTAGCATCTTTAAAACCTATGTAACTTACTTTTATTTTAGTGTAGGGTTGTGTTGTGTGGAGGGTATAATCGCCATTGGCATCAGTCATAACACCAATTGTACTGCCAACAAAGGCAACAGAAACAAATGAAAGGCCATTTTTATTGCTGCCATCGGTAACCTTCCCGGTTACAACTGTGGTTTGCGCCAATGCAGCAACACTTATTAATAAAAATAGTACAAGAAATATATACTTATACGTGTATTTAAAATTCATTAACCTTATTCAATTATGCAAAAACAAACTTTTTTTGAAGGAAGTAATTATAAGTTACCCCAACTGAAAACGATACTAAAACCTTTGAAATTTTGTAATCTAACCCCACATAATGCGTAACTAAAAATACGCCACCTGTATTTAAGACCACATTGCCGCCCCATACTAACATGTATTTAACAGCTTGTAGGGGGATGGTTTTTCCTTTGCGCTTTTTAAACACCCAAACCCTGCCTAATGCAAAGTTTGTTACACCCCCAACAATGGTTCCGATCAAGCTTGCTTTAACGTACCAAAGGTAAAAAAATTCCTTACAGACTATTGTGGTCAAAAAGTCAAATAAGGATGCTATAAAGGATGACGCCTGTGCCCTAACAAATGTTGCCATTCACGTTTAAAAATTGTCCGGCTTAATTATGTTTTGACCCAGCCGTAAGATCTTTTTATACTGATACTTATATCAGGTAAGTAGACGATATAATAAACTAATTGTTACTATCTACGTAAAAAACACTAAATCAGTATAAATTGAAACAAAAATACCTTGGGAGGAGGTTAAGTTTTCGGTCGCGAATATCGTTATTTTAAACCTAAAAATTTGTAAATAAAAAACTGGTTACCGCCAGCTAAGGCAATAACCAGTTTTTAAGACTTATGGTATGTTTACTGACCAGCAAACATATCGTCATAATAGTCAAGGCCCAGATGCGTGATCAGGTCTTCGCCCATTAAATAACGTAAGGTGTTTTCAAGTTTGATAAGTTGTTTGAAGATATCATTCTCGGCATGTAAACCAGGTGCCGTTTGCGGCGATTTAAGGTAGAATGATAACCACTCCTGTATACCGCTCATGTTAGCACGTTTAGCCATATCGCAAAATAAAGCTAAATCTAAAGCAATAGGTGCTGCTAAGATAGAGTCGCGGCAAAGGAAGTTGATCTTGATCTGCATTTTGTAGCCTAACCAGCCAAAAATGTCAATGTTATACCAGCTTTCTTTGTTATCGCCATGCGGAGGGTAGTAGTTAATACGGATCTTATGGAAAATCTCACCATAAAGCTCAGGATTATCTTCTGGTCTTAAAATATCTTCTAACACACCAAGTTTTGAAACTTCTTTAGTTTTAAAGTTGTCTGGGTCATCCAATACCAAGCCATCGCGGTTACCCAAAATGTTGGTTGAGAACCATCCGTGTACACCAAGTGAACGCGCTGCTAAGCCTGGTGCCAAGATTGTTTTCATTAAGGTTTGGCCTGTTTTGAAATCTTTACCGGCAATAGGGGTTTGAGTTTCTTTAGCAAGCTCCATTAACGCGGGGATATCTACTGTTAAGTTAGGGGCGCCATTTGCAAATGGTACACCAAGTTTTAAAGCCGCATAAGCGTATATCATACTTGGTGCTATACGTTTATCATCATCTAATAAAGCTTGCTCAAAAGCAGCTAAAGTTTGATGTATTTCTGATGCTTCGTAATAAATCTCGGTTGAACCGCACCATACTAAAACTACACGGTCAAGGCCATTTTTTGCCTGGAAGTTTTTAATATCATCCATCACCTGCTGGGCAAGCTCATGGCGGGTACCAGTTTTAACATGTGTACCATCAAGGTTTTTAGCATAGTTTTTATCGAAAGCAGCTTTCATCGGAACGATGGCTTCTAAACCTTCTCTTACTTCATTTAGTAAAGAAGATTCCAGAACCTTAGCATTCATAGCAGCTTCGTAAACGTTATCCTCATATACGTCCCATCCACCAAATACAATGTCTTCCAATTTTGCCAATGGAACAAAATCTTTAATTTTTGGATGACGGTTCTCTGTTCTTTTACCCAAACGGATACTTCCCATTTGAGTTAATGAACCTACAGGTT
>NZ_JAQBOI010000071.1 GCF_028288105.1 Mucilaginibacter sp.
CCCAGCCATCCCTGAAAGCCCACCAGGATAAAGTTAAATACACTTAATACGACTATCAACTTACTGCTTTTCCAATATTTAAAAGAGTAAACAATGCACAGGAATAAGAATATTCCAGATATTGCGCCTATAAGCCGGTTAACATATTCCGTCCAGGTACGTGCGCTGTTAAATTCTTCAGGTACTAATATCGATCTGTCGTTACGGATACGCATAGCCAATTGGCTGTATCCAAAAACATCAAGCATCTTAGCAAACTTTTGATTTTTGGCCAGGCGCTTATCGGCATATACCTTTTTATAATTAACAGGTAGTTCAGATATGCTGGTTGGTGGTACGTATCTGCCAAAACATTTAGGCCAATCGGGGCAACCCATACCCGAGCCTGTGCTACGCACAACTCCGCCTGCCAGTATCAGTACAAAAAGCAGGATTATGGTTATGAGGTTAACTTTTAGAAACGTGTTCCCGGATGCTTTTATGCTCATTTAAATATTTCTAAAAAATTAGGGTACCTGCTACGGACTAAAATTCCTGCACAGATACCCTAAAAGATCAGATCAGTATAATGTTATTTTACTTCTTCGTTGCTCTTTTGAGTATTTGCCCATTTTGTATGCTCTTCTAAACCTACAGGGTTATCCTCAAAGTCATGCGGAAGGTTTGAGCTCATTGTTTGTGAAAGCGGAACTGTTTGTGGTATAAAGTCATGTTCTGCACCCGGTTTGCTGTAATCATACGGCCAACGGTAAACAGTTGGGATCTCGCCCGGCCAGTTACCATGTAAATGCTCAACAGGCGTGGTCCACTCCAGGGTATTTGCTTCCCATGGGTTTTGCGGCGCTTTTTTACCCCAAAATATAGAGGTTATAAAGTTGTACAGGAAAGCCAGCTGTGCTACACCCGACATTATTGCCGCCCATGTAATAAATGTATTAACAGATAACCATTGTTTCATTGATTCAAACTCGGTGAACGCATAGTAACGACGAGGTACACCATCTAAGCCCATAAAGTGCATAGGGAAGAATACCAGGTAAGCGCCTATAAATGTTAACCAGAAGTGCAGGTAACCTAAACGCTCGTTCATCATGCGGCCAAACATTTTAGGGAACCAGTGATAAACACCCGCAAGCATACCAAATATTGCCGCCGAACCCATTACCAAGTGGAAGTGGGCAACCACAAAGTATGTATCGTGCAGGTTAATGTCTAATGCCGCGTTACCTAAGAAGATACCGGTTAAACCACCCGAGATAAAGAATGACACCATCCCTATTGCAAACAGCATTGCTGATGTAAAACGGATGTTACCGCGCCATAATGTAGCCAGCCAGTTAAATGTTTTTACTGCCGATGGTACCGCGATGATCAATGTAGTGATCATGAACACACCGCCCAGGAACGGGTTCATACCCGTTACAAACATGTGGTGACCCCATACAATAAATGATAATACGGTAATACCTATTAGTGAGTAAACCATTGCGTGGTAACCAAATATTGGCTTACGCGAGTTTACAGACATAACCTCGGATGATATACCCATTGCAGGCATAATTACGATATATACCTCGGGGTGACCCAGGAACCAGAACAAGTGCTGGAATAGGATAGGGCTACCACCTTCGTAAGGTTGTATTTGCGTACCGTTCAGTACAATTTCTGAAAGGTAAAAGCTTGTGCCAAAACTTCGGTCGAATACTAATAATACCACACCTGCAACAAGTACCGGGAATGATAATACACCTAAAATAGCGGTCAAGAACAATGCCCATACAGATAGTGGCATTTTCCAAAGGTCCATACCTTTGGTACGCATGTTTAATATAGTACTTACGTAGTTTATACCTGCCATTAACTGGGATGCAATAAATAATACCATACTTATTAGCCACAGCGTCATACCCATACCAGAACCCGGCATAGCTTTAGGCAAGGCAGATAATGGCGGATATATTGTCCAGCCACCGCTTGCAGGGCCTTTTTGTACCAGGAACGATGATAACATGATAACACTGGCAATAAAGAAGAACCAGTATGATAACATGTTCATGAATGGCGATGCCATATCACGTACACCTAATTGCAAGGGGATTAAAAGGTTGGCGAACGTACCGCTTAAGCCGGCAGTTAATACAAAGAATACCATGATGGTACCGTGTATAGTAACCAATGCCAGGTAAAAATTAGAATCTAAACGGCCACCTGGTGCAAAACGGCCTAATAATGTTTCCATTAAAGGAAACGCTTTATCCGGATAAGCTAACTGGATCCTGAACAGGATTGATAATATCATGGCGATGAAAGCCATAGTCATACCTGTTATAAGGAATTGCTTGGCAATCATTTTGTGATCCTGACTGAATATATAAGTATTCAGGAACGTTGCTTTATGATGATGTTGTCCGTGATCGTCTTCGTGATGAGCTACTCCGTGATCTTGAACTGATAATGTTGACATACTCGCTAATCTTTTTGTATTAATTGTTTAACGCTAACCTGTTTGGCTGTACTTCTTTTTTCTCTGCAGCAAATTTAAGGTCTTTCTTAATCCCGTCTGTCAGATATGGTTTTTGCTGTGATAACCATGCCTGGTATTCAGCTTCGGTAACCACACGTACAATTTTTTTCATGTTATAATGGCTACCACCGCAAATTTTGTTACACAAAATTTCGTATTCAAAATTTGGTTTATCCAATTTGGTACGCATTTCTGCAGTAGTAATGGTTGGCTTAAATTTGAAGAAAACGGGCAGGCCTGGCACCGCGTTTAATTGTACACGGAAATGAGGCATGTAAACGCTATGGATAACATCCTGTGCATGAATGTTTAGCCTAACTGATTTACGAACCGGTAAGTACATTGTATCAGCCTGAAGATCATCATAGCTGTATTTATCTTTAAAGTTGATACCTAATTTATTTATGCCGCTTACCAGTTTATAGTTGGTAGCACCTAAACGTGCATCTTTACCAGGGTAACGTAGCTCCCAGGCAAACTGGTGGCCGGTAATATCAATATTAATTGAAGCAGGTTCGCCTTTAGCATCAACATTGTCGGTAATTTTTTGCCAGGTAAAGAAACCAAATATTACTAATACGGTTAAAACGATAGCCGGGGCTATGGTCCAAACTTTTTCAATAGTATTATTATGCGGTAAGAAATGGCCACGGCGTTTTGCGTTGTAACGGTACCTGAACAAGAAGGTGAACAATAAGATCTGTGTTATTACAAATACTATCATTGTTAACACAGTAGTTGTCCAAAACATCTCGTCTATCTTAACACCATGCTCAGATGCTGCGCCAGGTAGTATCATGCTGCCATGAACAGTAAATTCCCAATAAGCGCCATATGCGCCAGCTATTAAGAATATAAGGCAGCAAATGCCCATTACATTGTTCCAGTTAATTGGCTCTTTGCCTTGTATCTGCTGGGTTAGGTCAAACACACGAAGTATTTTACCAACAATCCCAATAACAAAACATACGATAAGGAAAAGCAGGATATAATAACCGGCGGTTGCCAAACCATTATCCTTTACTGCATCAGCAGCAGGTGAAGCGGTGGCTCCGGCCGATTCTGTACCCTGGGCAAAAAGCATGCTGGTGCCCAAAAGCATAAACACAGCTAAAAGCGAAAGTATTTTTTTAGAATTAATTAAATTTTTGAATCCCATTTTATTGGTTATTTGAATTGCTGTATCCGGTTGCAAATTTAACAATTATTATATGTGATGATGCAGGCTCTCTTGCAGGAACGGATGTTTTTTAGGAACAATTGAGCTAAACTTGCTTAACGCATTTAACGTTAGGAATGTAAATAAGCCCGAAAATCCTAAAAATATACCTACCTCTTCTACACTAAAACCTCTATGTTCAACAACTGTACCCGGCATAACCATAAGGTAATAATCGAGCCAGTGACCCGCTATTAAAAGTATACAAACCCACATCATACGGCTCATAATACGTTTTGCATCACGAGACATTAACAGCAGTACCGGCGCTACAAAGTTGATAACGATATTTAACCAGAACCAAAACTTATACTCGGGTTCCCAGCGTTTATAAAAATAAACCGACTCTTCGGGTATGTTTGCATACCAGGTAAGGAAAAACTGCGCGAACCAAACGTATGTCCAGAAGATAGAGAAACCGAATATCAGTTTACCCATGCTGTGCAAATGATCTATATGTAACCAGGACATATAGCCTTTTTTCTGCAGATAGATTATTAACAATGCAATAACAGCCAAACCACTTACATGCATTGCAGCTAAATTGTACCAACCAAACATGGTTGAGAACCAATGTGCCTCTAATGACATGATAACTCCAAAAGCAAAAATTGGGAATGTAAAACCAAATATTACCAGGAAAATACAAGACAGTTTAAAGCTTTTATCGTAGTTGCTCATTCCACCTTCAGTATCTTCAGATTCTGAGCATTTTGCTAAAGCCAAACCAAAGTAACTGTAAGCGCCTAATAATATGATCAGCATCCCGTAGAAGAATTTGATATTTAGGAAAGCGGCCTTACCTGCTATGATCGGATCAAAATTTTCGCTGCCTACGACAGTTAACCCATGTGTAGCCCAGTGAGCATACAGATAGGGTACCATTTCTTTTTTGCCATGCTCAACTACCTCATGCTCGGTAAACAAGCCAAAGGTTACTATGATAATTAATATAACGCTTGCTATTGGCAATACCCTTGCCATTGCCTGCGGTATCCTGATAAATGCAGCAGACCAACCCGCTTGTGCAGCATACTGGTACGCGCAAAAGAATACGCCCGCCAAACAAACACAAACAAAGTAGTAAGACATTAGCAGCAAGTTGCTGTAAGTGCGTTGTACGTGTTCTCCACCGAGTATAAACCCAAATGCAATTGCTATTACACCAATTACAATGGCAACCAAACTAATTGTTTTAGCGTTGCCTGTGAATTGAAAACGTTCTTCAATACTATTATGAGTCTTCATTAAAAATAATCTTATAAATTTTGTAAATGGTGTACATACATAACTATCTTCCAGCGCTCTTCTGGTGCCACCTGTGATGCGTAAGAACCCATCGCGTTAACACCATAAGTTATAGTATGATAAATTTTTCCGTCTGTAAGATCCTTCATTGCACCACCGCGTGATGATTGTCCTTTTGAATAAGACGGTGGCGGCGGATATCCGTGCTGTACTACCAAACCATCGCCCTGCCCGGTTACACCATGGCATGGGGAGCAGAATGTAACAAAAAGGGCTTTACCTTCTGCCAAATGCTGCGGGGTTTGTGCTATAAGGCTAGTAACCTCAAGGCTCGCCTTATCATATCCTTCACGTGTGTTTGGATAATCAAAACGTTTAAACCCTACCGGTATAGTACCTGCAGGCGGTAACTGCGCTGTTTTGCCATCCTTAAAGTTAGGATTAGCCTGATCCGGGTCAAATGCCGTATGTTCGTACATATTGGGAGCATATTCCCAGCCGGTACTACGCTTATCCTTGCACGACGTAATAACGATCGATGCAGCAATAACGATAGCCGTTGTGCCCAATATTCTAAATTTATTCATAGCTAACATATTTTCTTTCGTTATGCTTTACTTCTACTGCTCCTGCTTGTTTTAATAAATTGGTGATGTCCTCGTGCGGGATGTTTCCTTTAGCGTTTACTGCTATAACAAAACGATCATCAGTTGCACGCAGATCCATTACACGTGGTGCACGCCCCGGGAACAAATGCGTCGCGGCAAAAAAGGTTATTGTCATACCAAAAGCGGTAAACAATATGGTCCACTCAAACATAAAAGGTATAAAGTTTGGCATTGCAAAACTTGGTTTACCACCTACGTTCATGGGCCAGTCATATACCAGTGTATAATAAAGTATGCTGGTAATTACTGTAATGCCAAGGCATCCAAAGCAAAATGCCGCGTAACCTAATCTTGAATCTTTAACGCCCATTTTATCTTCAATACCGTGTATTGGCATTGGCGTATAAATATCATAGATAGGTATACTATTTTTCTGTAAGTTATCGATACCCTTCATCATATCATCAGGATCATCAAAAAGGCCTAATATTATTTTAGTCTTGCTCATTTTTATACTTTTTCGTAATCAGCCGTGTCAATACTGTCGAACTTTGTTAGGGACTCTTTGTAATACTCAACCTCGGCCGGATCAAGGTGATTCTCGTTTATAAGTTTCTTCTTAGCCTGCTCGCTTGATGTTTTAAGCAATAGTTTCACCTCGGCAATAGCTACCGATGGCAATACCCTTACAAATAACAGGAACATGGTAAAGAACAAGCCTATTGAACCGATGAACACGCTTACATCTACCCAGGTAGGATAAAACATAGCCCAGCTTGATGGTATATAATCGCGGTGAAGAGAGGTTACGATAATTACGAAACGCTCAAACCACATACCTATATTCACGATGATTGACAGGAACCATGAGAATTTGATACTTGTACGCAATGTTTTTGACCAGAATAATTGTGGTGATATCACGTTACAGCTCATCATACTCCAGTAAGCCCACCAGTATGGCCCGGTTGCCCTGTTGATAAATGCGTATTGTTCATATTCAACACCAGAGTACCATGCAATAAAGAACTCGGTGATGTAAGCCACACCCACGATAGAACCTGTTAATAAGATGATCTTATTCATCGATTCGACGTGGAACATGGTGATATAATTTTCTAAGCCTAATACCTTACGGGTTACCAGCAATA
Source organism: Mucilaginibacter sp. (assembly GCF_028288105.1). Lineage (GTDB taxonomy): Bacteria > Bacteroidota > Bacteroidia > Sphingobacteriales > Sphingobacteriaceae > Mucilaginibacter. The sequence continues at coordinate 6,751 of NZ_JAQBOI010000071.1, forward strand.
GGGTTTGTACCATTGCGAAACCAGAGAAGATAGCACCCGCAACAAAGTACGGAGGGAAGATAGTTGTATGCCATCCCGGTACCAGTGATGTAGCAAAGTCAAATGATACAATGGTGTGTACCGAAAGTACCAGTGGTGTAGATATACCTGCCAGGATCAATGACACGGTTTCGAAACGCTGCCAGGTTTTTAATGAACCTGTCCATCCAAAAGAAAGTATTGAATAGATACGGCGGCGTAAACCTGTTGCACGGTCACGTATGGAAGCGATATCTGGCAATAAACCTGTGTACCAGAATAATAATGATACCGAGAAGTAAGTTGATATCGCGAACACGTCCATCATCAGCGCCGAGTTCCAGTTTACCCAAAGTGAGCCGTACTGGTTTGGCAGTGGTAATGTAAAGTAAAATAACCATGGGCGGCCCATGTGCGCCACAATATAGGTTGCAGCACAAATTACGGCGAAGATGGTCATCGCCTCTGCTGACCGGTTAATGGAGTTACGCCAGTTTTGACGGAAGATCAATAGTACCGCCGAGATCAATGTACCCGCGTGACCAATACCTACCCACCATACGAAACCGGTGATATCCCAGGCCCATCCTACTGTTTTGTTTAACCCCCATGCGCCTAAGCCAAACCAAAAGGTGTAGCTGATAGACACTACCCATAATAACGCGCCCAGTGATGATACGGTAAATCCTATCCACCAAGCCTTGTTGGGTTTGTTCTCTACAGGCAACAATATGTCATTAGTGATCTTGGCATAGGTAATGTCCTTGCCCGTCATTAACGGTTCCCTGATTATCGATTCGTTGTGAGATGCCATATGTTATATATCTCTTGTAAAATTAAGCCTGTAATTCAGATGATGTATTTCTAACTTTTACCTGGTAACCAATACCTGGTTTTACGTTAAGCTCTTCAAGCACATAGTAAGTCCTCTCGCTCTTTAAAGCTTTTGAAACTTCAGAGTTAGGGTCATTCCTGTTACCAAACACAATAGCGTTTGCTGAACAGGTTTGCTGGCAGGCTACTTTAACCTCGCCATCCTTAAGTGGGCGTTTTTCTATTTTAGCCTGTAACTTACCTGCTTGTATACGTTGTACACACATCGAGCATTTTTCCATAACCCCACGGAAACGTGTAGTAACATCAGGGTTAAGTACTAATTGTGTATGCTCGTTGTTAAGGTAGTTATCAAAACGTGAATCGTTCCAGTAGTTAAACCAATTAAAGCGACGTACTTTATATGGGCAGTTGTTTGCGCAGTAACGTGTACCAACGCAACGGTTATATGCCATTTGGTTTAAGCCTTCGCTTGAGTGTACGGTAGCTAATACCGGGCAAACAGTTTCGCAAGGTGCGTGGTCGCAGTGCTGGCAAAGCATTGGCTGGTGAACTACTGAAACATTACTAAAATCTTCCAGTTTAGCGATTTCTTTTTCCTGGGTTACCTTGCCTGATCTGTTATCAACTTTAGCCCCGCCATTTTGCTCAAAACTATAGTAGCGATCAATACGGATCCAGTGCATTTCGCGGCGGCGGCCAACTTCTTCCTTACCAACAACCGGTATATTGTTTTCGGCGCTACATGCTACGATACAAGCACCACAACCTGTACATGCGTTAAGGTCAATAGCCATAACCCAGTCATAAACAGGGCGTGCGTGGATATGATCTTCGTTGGTGTTTTCCCAAAGGTCAAACATTTTCTCTTTTTCGCCATCGTTACCGCTACCGGCTGCCGCATCTTTTTTGTACTCGGTAAATGTTGCTTCGCGGATAACGTTACGGCCTTCAAATGAATGGTGCGTTTGTGTTTGCGAAAGCGGGAATATATCTCCGGTTCCTTTAAGGTTTGCCGTTGCGGTAGTTTGGAATGTACCGTTGCGGAAACTAAGGAAAGGGAATGCGTTTTTACCTACATTATTACCAACCAAACCGGCTGCTGTGCGACCGTAACCAACAGCTACCGATACAGTACCAGGCGCCTGGCCCGGTTGTGCTAATACCGGTAATGATACCGTGTAACCGTTTGCTTCAATAGTAACAACCTCAAATTCTTCAAGGCCTAACTTTTTGATATCCTCAAGGGCCATGGCAGCGTAATTGTCCCATGTAACTTTAGATACCGGATCTGGCAACTCTTGTAACCATGGGTTGTTCGCCCTTTTACCGTCGCGCATGGCAACAGATTGGTATACCTGCAGCTCTACTTTATTACCTTCGGCTAATTTAGCGCTCTGGTTTAATACAGTTTGTGCTACCGCGTTAAGGTCAAGGTTAAAGGTATAAGTACCGGCCGCAACAGGTGCTGTTAATACAAATCCTGTTTGTAATAAGGTTTCCCAACCAGCCTGGCCAGATAAACCGCCTTTGGCTAACAGGTTATTATTCCAGTTATTTCTAACGTAAGTGTAGTAATCTTTAACTGCATTGTCGCTCCATACCAACAGGCTTTGTTCGGCCTGGCGGGTATTGTTAACCGGGTTAATGGTTGGCTGCATTATAGTGTAGTAACCCTCAATTGAGCTATCATCACCCCACGACTCTAAATAGTGGTGGTTTGGTGCTATTATATTACAAAGGGCTGTAGTTTCATCTGCATGATCAGAGAATGATACTTTAAGACGAACATTTTTCAATGCATCTTTAACAGCGGCTGCCGAATGATAATCATAGGCAGGGTTAGCGTCAAGGAATAATACTGCACCAACCTGGCCGCTTTTAGCCTGAGCGATAAAATCAACAATCTCACCATCGTTACCTGCGTACTGGCGAGATGGGTTATCCAAATCGATAGTAGTACCGTAGCTACCTAATAATGAGTTGATGGCATTAACTAATACTTGTGTAGCTACATCATTTGAACCGCAAACTACCAAGGCTTTACCTTTAGCTGCTTTTAGTTCTGTTGCTACTAATATTATTGCTTTATCTGCATTAGCAGTAGTTAATTTTCTTGAACCCGGTAAAGTTGTGCCCGATAATGCATTGTAAAGGTTAACCAGTGCAACACCTTCTTCAGATGGTTTAATAGCTATACGTACATCGGCGTTGGTACCGGTAAGGCTCATACCGCTCTCAAACTGGATGTGACGTGACATCTTTTTAGCTTCAAGCGATTTGTTGTTCCTGTTTTGTACGTACTGGCGGGTAAACTCTTCGCTAGAGATCCAGGTTCCAAGGAAATCTGCAGCGAAACTTACAATGATATCTGCTTTATCAAAGTTATAATGTGGCAATACCGCTTTACCAAAACTGTTTTGGTTAGCTTTTATAATACCTGTATATGATACTGCATCATAACTTACGTGTTTTGCAGTAGGATATTTTAATATAAAATCGGCAATAACAGCTTGTGTAGACGGGCTGTGTATGGTTGATGTTACCAGGCTTATAGTTTTACCGCTTGCCGCGATAGCTGCAAGTTCGCTTTTTACAAAAGCATCAACACTTGCCCAGCTGCTGTCACCACCATTTTGCTGTGGGTCTTTTATACGGCTGGTATCGTACAGCTCAAGCACCGATGCCTGGGCCTGCGCACTTAAACCACCTTTTGATAAAAGATCGTTAGGGTTACCTTCAACCTTAATAGGGCGGCCTTCGCGGGTTTTAACCAATATAGCGCTACCATCATAAGTTGATGAGTAGTAGTTGGCTACACCCGGTGTAATCTCTTCAGGCTTTATTAAGTAAGGTATTGATTTATGTACCGGTACTTTTTGGCAAGCTGCTAAAGTAACCGCACCCACACCAAAGCCAAGCGCCTTTAAAAAGTCGCGGCGAGGGGTTTTTGATGACAAGCCACCTCCGCTTAAAACCTCTTCAATAGGAATAGGCTCGGCAAACTCGTGTTTATTTTTCTCAACAAATTCTGGTGTTTTGTTCAGTTCTTCTAAACCTTTCCAGTATTTTTTATTGCTATCCATTTATAGTTATATAAACTGTAATGTACTTTTCTTGATAATTATTAATAATGGCACTTGCCGCACTCAATACCGCCTAAAACTGCAGCAGTAACTTTCTCACCCTTTTTAATTTTATCATGGGCAGCAAGTATGCTATCATAGTAAGCGTTGCCTTTTCCGTTAACCTCGGTACGTTTGTGGCACTGTATACACCATTTCATGGTAAGCGGAGAGTATTGGTATACTTCCTGCATTTCCTGAACCTGGCCGTGGCAGGTTTGGCATTTAATACTGCCAACCTTAACGTGCTGCGAGTGGTTAAAGTAAGCCAGATCTGGCAAGTTGTGCACACGCACCCACTGTATTGGTTTAGCTTTAGTGCTATCATACTTAGCGGTGTTAGGGTCATAACCCAATGCATCGTAAATCTTGTGAATTTCCGGCGACTCTGTTTTAACCGATTTGTGGCAGTTCATACAAACGTTTAACGATGGTATTGAAGCGTTTTTAGATTTGAACGCACCCGTGTGGCAGTATTGGCACTCTATTTTCATGGCACCTGCGTGTAACTGGTGCGAATATTTAATAGGTTGTACCGGTTGGTATCCCTGGTGAACGTTTGTGTTCCACATGGTTACCCAGCTAAAGCTGCCCATTGCAATTGTACCGCAAAGCACTATAAAGAAAACAAGTTTCTTATTTTTAAGAAGCTTTTTAACCGTAGCTAAACGATCTGCTGGCGCTTTCTCTTCTTCAGCTTCTTCTTCAAATGCTAAACCTTGTCTGTTTAAAAGTAAACGCTCAAGTGTGGCAATTACCTTGTTTAATACAAGAATAACGATGAATGCGATAACAATAACGCCTAATAAGCTCCAAACAACTAAGGCGCTTGGGCCTTTGTCTTCAGGAGTAGCGCTAACCGGCGCTTTAGCCTTATCATCCTGGATCTTTTTCCAATCAGCACGAATGTAAGTAATAACGTTACCTACATCAGCATCGCTTAACTCAGCAAAAACTGTCATGCCGGCCTGGTTGTACTCGTTAAATATTTTAACGGCCTTTTTGTTACCAGCAGCAATTAGCGCTTGATTGTTTTGGATCCATTTGGTTAAATAGGCATCGTCAGTCTCTTGTGTAAGCTGCGGACCTAAGGCCGGGCCGGTCATACGCGTATCTATTTTGTGGCACGCTGTACATTTGGCCTTAAATATAGCTTCACCCTTTGCTGCATCTGTTTGCGCATGAGCTGTTAACCCACATACAACCAAACCGGCAACCAGTAAAACCGACCTTGAAAACTGTTTAAAAATCAATGAGATATTTCTCATAAAAGGTATTTATGCTAAATAATTTTATATTAAAGTGTTAAATTGACGTAGACCTGTATGTTTTAGCCACTTTTTCAGGCACAAAAGTATAATTTATTACAGTATCGCTGACAATATAATGACAGCAATATCTAATTTATAATCGTTCTAAATTAATAAGAAAAGCCCTTTAAATATCCCTAAAGGGCTTTTTGCTAAATATCAGTAGTATGTGAAAAAAGAGATATCTTTTAAAACTTAATTATTGTTTTAATATCCAGGCAAATATCAAAGGCACAACTATTGTCGCGTCGCTTTCTACAATAAACTTTGGCGTATTGATATCAAGTTTACCCCAGGTTATTTTTTCGTTTGGCACAGCGCCCGAATATGAACCATATGAAGTTGTTGAATCGCTCACCTGGCAAAAGTAGCTCCAGAAAGGAATATCAGTCATTTCCATATCCTGATAAAGCATAGGTACAACACAAATTGGGAAGTCGCCGGCAATACCGCCACCTATCTGGAAAAAGCCTACACCTTTACCACCCGAGTTTTTTGGGTACCAATCTGCCAGCCATGCCATATACTCTATCCCACTCTTCATGGTAGTAGCTTTTACTTCACCTTTTATAACGTACGATGCAAATATGTTACCCATGGTAGAATCTTCCCATCCCGGTACAACAATTGGCAGGTTTTTTTCTGCAGCAGCCAGCATCCACGAATTTTTAGGGTCTATTTCATAATACTGCTCCAACTCGCCGCTTAGCAATATCTTGTACATAAACTCATGCGGGAAATAACGCTCGCCGGCGGTATCCGCATCTTTCCATATCTTGTAAATATGTTTTTGCAGGCGACGGAAGGCTTCTTCTTCGGGGATACAGGTATCGGTTACACGGTTGTAATGGTTCTCTAACAAATCCCACTCATCCTGAGGGCTTAAGTCGCGGTAGTTAGGTACGCGTTTGTAGTGAGAGTGCGCTACCAGGTTCATGATATCCTCTTCCAGGTTTGCACCTGTGCACGATATGATGTCAATTTTCCCCTCGCGTATCATTTCGGCAAGCGAAATACCTAATTCAGCTGTGCTCATAGCGCCTGCAATGGTCACCATCATTTTACCACCTTCGGTTAAATGGGTTTCATAACCTTTGGCTGCATCCATTAGCGCCGCTGCATTAAAATGCAGGTAATTTTTCTCTATGAATTGTGATATTGGGCCTCTTGTTGTGCTCATATTATTTTGCTCTTATTATTTTGCAAAAGTAGGTATTTTGTGCACATCAGAATTTTAAATTACAAATTCGGTAAAACAAGTGCTTTAAATTTACCTTTATGGCACTATACTACATGAAAAAACTTATTACGATTTTATTGCTCGCCATATTAGCCCAGCCCGTTTTTGCACAAACAAAGCTTTTGCCAAAATTTGTGCGCAAAATGTTTTTTGAAAAGGATACTACCAAAAAAGGGAGTTTTGTTATTCTGCCGGTGATAAGCTCTGCCCCCGAAACCGGGTTGGAAGCAGGAGGTTCGGCCCTATATTCTTTTTATACCGATACGCTAAGTAAGAACACGAGGGTATCTAACATTTTTGCTTATGCCACTATCACCACAAAAGGCCAGAGCCGCTTAAACCTAAGCAGCAGCTATTGGTCGCCGCATAATAATTATCACTTTACCGGTGCCATAGGTTATATAAACTTCCCTTTTGATTTTTATGGTGTAGGCAATAATACCATTAAAGCCGATGCCGATAGATTAGGGCAAAAACGCGTACGCGTAAATTTTACCGGCGAAAAAAGGATAGGCAGCAACATTTACATCGGCCTTGTGGCAGGCGGCCTCGATTTTCGGTTTCGTGACCAGGAAGGTACCGGCATATTCACTACCGACCCTACTATTGAGGGCAAGCATGGCGGCACAACCCTATACCTTGGCCCAAGCTTTGTTTTTGATAGCCGTAATAATAATACCTACACTACTAAAGGTACTATGCTTACCAGCCATTTTGATTTTATGCATGGAGTGGGCGGCAATAATAACCTTACCGGTGGATTTTTAAATGTGGAATTCACCCAGTTCTTTGCTTTAAGCAAACGTTTTGTTTTAGGGTTTGATATACAAAGCCAGAACTGGACCGGCAACCAGTCGCCATTTTATTTATTACCTGCTTTGGGCAGCGATGAAATGATGCGTGGCTACTACAACGGTCGTTTCCGCGACCGCAACCTGATAGCCGGCCAAACCGAACTGCGCTACCGCATGACCGAACGTTTTGGCATTGTGGGTTTCCTGGGTACAGGCGAGGTGTTTAACAAAGAGTTTAGCATAAACCAGCTAAAGCCCAATTATGGTGGTGGCTTGCGTTACTTTTTTGATGTACAAAAAGGCCTCAGCATCCGCATAGATTACGGTGTTGGTGAAAAACGCCCCGGCGAAAGCAGGCAAAGCGGTGTGTATGTGGGGTTAGGGGAAGCGTTTTAGTAGATATGCAGATTGCAGATGTGCAAATGTGCAGATGAGTTTATAATTGAATTTGCAAAGCACCTGCACATCTGAAATCTGCATATCTGCACATTCACTACACCTTTATCATAAAATCTTCCTTAGCCTGTCCCGGTTTAAAAAACACCAGGCCTATCCAGTAAAGATCTACCGTGGCAGTTACTTGCGGGTGGGCTTTTATTTGCTGCCAGGCTTGTTTCATCCCTTCACTCCAGTAAATATCGTCAAATATCAGCATGGTATCTTCGTGCACTTTGGGCAGGCACCATTCAAAATATCTTAATGTAGCATCGCGTTGGTGGTTGCCATCTATGTAAACAAAATCAAGCTTGTCCAGTCCGGCAATAACATCCGGTAGGGTATCGTCAAAGTTCCCGGTGATGACATTGATATCCTTTACCCCTGCCCTGTTAAATACATCTTTAGCAACACCCGCAGTTTGGGGGCATCCTTCTAATGTGTAAACCTTCGCATTGGGCGCGGCGGCTTGCAGGTATAATGTAGTAATACCCAAACAGGTACCCAGCTCAACAATGTTTGTCGGCTTTGTATAAGCGGCAAGGCGGTAAAGTAGTTTGGCCAGCTTTGGCGGTTTAAGCGCGTTAATAGTAATATCGCTTATTTTCTTTTGCTTATTGTTATTCACGTGCGAGCCCGCACCCAGATCGGTAACGGTGATGTAGCGATCATCAATCAGCAGGTGATCGCGCTGCTGTTCAATTTTATCGTATTCGGGTTTATGCTTTTTATCATAAATAACCTCATCTACCAAACGATAAACAAACGGAGAGTGCAAACCATGACGGTTTTTTGACTTAAGCCTATGCAACAGAAAATCCTTCGCGAACGTTAAATTAAACATCGCTGTAAAAATATTAAAACGTTTAGTATTTTAGCATTAAGAGATATGATTAA